>JACSRI010000250.1 GCA_014879845.1 Opitutaceae bacterium | reverse complement strand
CCGGAAACGGCACGGGCGCGCGTGCGCCGGCCGCGAGCGTGAGCGGCTCGTGCGCGTGCACGCGCAGTCGCACGCGGGTCGCGGCGAACGCACGCCGGAACAGGCGCGCGACCCAGATGCCCTGCGGGATCGCCAGCATCGCCTCGGGCCGCGTGCGCGCCACGCAGCGCAGGAACGCGCGCAGGCCCATGCCGGGATCGATCACCACGGGTACGGCGCCGGATTTGAAGAGCGCGAAGCACAGGGCGATGAGCGAGAGGCCGGGTCGGACCAGCAGCAGCACGCGCGTGCCCCGGCGGATGCCGGCATCCGCGAGCCGTTGCGCCCAGGCATCGGACTCGCGATCGAGCTGCGCAAAAGTGAGGTCGAGGTAGCGGATCGAGCCGTCGGCGCATCGCCCGCGCGGGATGCGGAGCGCGAGATGGTCGGGCTGCCGCGCCGCCATCGCGGGCAGGAACCGCGCGACATTCACCACCTCGCCCGCGCTGGCAGGTGAGTCAGCGGCCACGGTGGGTTCCTCGGCGGTTCATGGTGCGGCGGGCGGGCTGCGTGTCGAAAGGCTCGCGGAGCCAACGGCGCGCCCCGCGGGCTTTCAAGTCCATTGGCCGCGGTGAACCGCGGACGTCCGGCGGACCTTTCGATGCGCCGGCGCGATGCGGTCAGGCCTGCGCCTCGCCCGCGAGCGGCTCGATCGTCGCCGGGTCGGCGTGCGGATCGACCACCGTGATCCCCATGCTGCGCCACCGGCCGGAGCGCCAGCGCCAGAGGTTGATGAACGCGCGGATGATCTCGTCGGCCGCGAAGAACATCCAGAGTCCCACCAGGCTGAGCGGATGCAACCGGTTCACCGCGAAGATCACGGGCAGGATGCCCCAGATGAACGTCATGCCGACGATGAGCGGAAAACGCGCGTCGCCCACGGTCTTGAGCGCGAAGCCGCTGACGATGTTCACCGCGCGCGCCGGCTCGTAGAACACGGCGACGAGGAGCAGCGATTTGCCGAGGGTGATCATCGCCGGATCGGTGGTGAAGATGCCGATCACGGCTGCGCCGAAGAGCCATACGCCGGTGGCGTAGACGAGCGCGACCGTCGTGGTCGCGCGGATCACCTTCCAGAAGAGCCGGTCGACATCCTCGAAACGCCGGGCGCCCATCCAGTGTCCCATGAGGATCTGCGAGGCGAGCGCGAGCGTGACCGAGAAGGTCACCTGGAACATCTGGGCGCGGCCGGCGTAGTTGTGGGAGGCCATGGCCGTGACGCCGAGCGAGATCACGATCGTCGAGAGCAGGATCTGCTGCACCGAGTAGGAGAAGGGCTCGAGGGCGTTCGATACGCCGATGCGCAACATCGGGCGCACCACGCCGAGCATGTCGCGCACGGCGCCCTTGAGATGGAAGCGGATCTCGAGACGCAGGTGCACCCAGCGCATCGAGAGCAGCAGCGCCGCGCCCACGCTGATGCAGGAGGCCGTCACCACGCCGCGCAGGCCCCAGCCGAAGCCGAGGACAAAGAGCGACGCCAGCCCGAGGTTGACCGAGGCGACGACAAACGAGTTGTACATCAGCCACTGCGTCATGCCACGTGAGGAAAGCACGGCGTTGTAGGCGACGAGCACGCCCATGAAGACGAAGTAGACGCTCATCCCGCCGAGGTAGCTGGAGGCGATCGGCTGCAGCTCATGCGTGAGCCCCATCCACACGCCGATCTGGTCGGAAAACATCCACACCCCCAGCCCGAACAGCGCGCCCATCGTCGCCGTGCAGCAAAGGTTCATCATGTAGGTCGGGACGACCTTGTCGTACTGCTTCGCGCCCATGTATTGGGAAGCCACCGACACGCCGGTACCGGCGAAGACCGGGATCACGAAGGCGCCCATCCAGATGATCGGGATGACTGCGCCGACCGTGCCGGCGATCTTGTCGGAGAGATGCGCGAAGAACCACATGTCCACCAGCACGACCACGCTGTGCGTGGCGTTCTGCAGGAAGATCGGCCAGGCGAGCTGGAAGAGGCTCTCGGTGCGGAGGGCGTGCTGGGGCATGACAGGTGTCGGCCGATGATGCGCGGCCGACCGAAAAACCAACGGTGTGGAGTTGTTCTAATTCAAGAACCGGGCCGCCCGGCCTCACGGCGGTGCGGGCGTTCGTGGCACAGGCGGCAGCCGGTGCGCATGGACCGGGAAAAGGAAAGCGGCGGCACCACAAGGGTGCCGCCGCGAAAGGGAAACGGCGCGGTATCGGGAGGGGCGCGCCGGGTGTTTGTGGCCGGTGGGATCGGGTCGGTTAGGCGGCCGCGCGGTCCTCGCGGGCGCGGGCCGGGAAGGCCACGAGCGTGGCCTCCGCGTTGGCGGTGCGCATGAGCCGGAGCGTGTTGAGGGCCCGGGTGGCCGCCGTGGTGCGGCGACCGTATTCCAGCGTGATGAGCGCGACGAGGGTAGCGACCATCCCGAAACCGATGAGGACATCGGCCCGCAGCAGTTCTGCGAGGGGGGCGCCGTAGCGGCCAATCACCGCCGGAGTGAGCACGAGACCCGCCACGAGGGCGGCCTTCTTGAGCGTGTTCTTGGTCATGGTGTTTGTTCTCCTTGGTGTTGGTTTCTTGTCTGTCGTCTGTCTTGGGCACCCATTCCTGGGTGCGAGTAGAGTATCGCACGGATGTTGCCATAGGCCAAATATTGGTTTTCTATGGAAACAATAGGTAACGCCTATGGAATTGCACCAACTCCGGTATTTTGTGGCCGTCGCTGAAACAGCCAATTTCACGAGGGCGGCCAAGCGCTGCTTCGTTTCGCAGCCTTCCCTCAGCCAGCAGATTCAAAAACTCGAGGATGAGCTTGGCCAACCGCTCTTCGATCGCCTGGGGCGACGCGCCGAGCTCACTCCCGCCGGCCGGGCTTTCGTCGCGCGAGCTCGCCGCATCCTTTTGGATGTCGAGGACGCGGCGCGTGCCGTGCGCGAGCAAAGCGGCGGGGGCCGGGTCAGGCTGGGGTTGGTCCCATCGGTCGCGCCCTACCTTCTGCCCGAGTTGCTGCCCCGTCTGGCCGAAGCCGTGCCCGAGGCGGAGCTCGAGGTGTCCGAGGACTTCCGCACGTTCCTGGCCGAGCAGGTGGTGCGCGGCAACCTCGACGCCGCCGTGCTCTCACTGCCGCCGGACGACCGCACCCTGGAGGCGGAGCTGCTCATCGCGGAGCCGCTGCTGGTGGCGATGCCGAAAGCGCACTCCCTGGCCGCGAAGCCCGATCTCTCGTTGCACGACCTGGCCGGCCAGCCCTTCATCCTCCTCGGTGATTCCAGCAGCCTCGCACTCCAAACGCGCCGCTTCTTCGGCGACCACGACCTCGGCCTCGCCGTGGTGGCGCGATGCGCCCAAGTGAAGACCTTGAAGACACTCGTGGCGGCCGGCATCGGTCTCGCGATCGTGCCCAAGATGTTCGTCGGTCGGGATAAGGTCCCGGGCATCGTGTATCGCGAGATGGCGGACGCGCATCCGCGTCGTGAGCTCATGCTCGTGCGCCATGCCGAGCGCTACCATGGGCGCACCGAAGAAGCCGTCGCCGAGGCCCTTCGCAAGGTCTGTCGCGATGCCTTTGCCGATCCCCAACCGGCGGCCCCAAGCTGACGCGCCCCAGAAGCGATTCTGTGGCTTTCTTGCGGCATTCTTTGGTGCCGCTGGAGGCGGTGGCCGTGTAAGCTCATGTAGCGCAGGAACATGATCCGAAGCATTTCGAGCAGGTGGCGGTCGCGAAAATTCTGCGATGGACACGTGTCCGGAAAAGCCGATTAGGTCGGGCACATTGTACTCATGAATAGGATTACGCGTGCTTCTCTAGCGGCGATGAAACTGCCCTCGGCCACGGTGTCGTGCGGCCCGCTGACCACCTTTCCCGAAAAGGTCGTTCAGTTTGGCGAGGGCAACTTCCTGCGCGCCTTCGTCGACTGGAAGATCGACGAGCTCAACGAGGACGGCCTCTTCGGCGGCCAGGTGCTCGTGGCCCAGCCGATCCGCCAGGGCATGGCGGCCGAACTGCAGTCGCAGGACGGTCTCTACACCGTGCTGATGCGCGGCGTGGAGGGCGGCAAGGTCGTGGAGTCGCGCCGCATCGTTACGGCCATCCGCCGCGCGGTGAATCCCTACGACCAGTGGGCCGAACTCGTGGCCGCCTTTCGCGGCGCCGACCTGCGCTTCGTGGTGTCCAACACGACGGAGGCGGGCATCGCCTACGTCGAGGAGGCACTCCAGCCCGGCGTGTGCCCGGAGTCGTTTCCCGCCAAGATCGCGGCGCTGCTGCTCGAGCGCTTCGAGGCCGTGAAGGGCGACGCCGCGCGCGGGCTCATCTTCCTCCCGTGCGAACTGATCGATCGCAACGGCGAGAACCTGCGCAAGACCGTGCTCCAGCACGCCCAGGCGTGGAAGCTGCCGACCGCGTTCGTGCAGTGGGTTGAGTCGGCCAATCACTTCTGCAACACGCTCGTCGACCGCATCGTGCCCGGCTACCCGCGCGACGAAGCTGCGCGCATCGCCGGCGAACTCGGGTACGAGGACCGCCTGCTCGTCGCCGCCGAGTATTTTCATCTCTGGGTGATCGAGGGGCCGAAGCACCTCGCCGAGGAGATTCCGTTCCACAAGGCCGGGCTCAATGTCATCTGGACCGACGACATGACGCCCTACCGCACGCGCAAGGTGCGCCTGCTCAACGGCGCGCACACCTCCAGCGTGCTCGCGGCCTTCGAGGCCGGCTGCAACACGGTGCGCGAGATGGTCGAGGACCCGATCTGCGGCGCGTTCATTCGCAAGGCCGTGTTCGACGAGATCCTGCATCAGGTGCCGCTGCCGCCGATGGAGCGCCGGGCCTACGCCGACTCGGTGATGGAGCGCTTCTGCAATCCCTTCGTCCGCCACGAGCTGCTCTCGATCTCGCTTAACTCGGTCTCGAAGTGGAAGGTGCGCGTGCTGCCCTCGCTCCTCGATTGCTTCAAGGACTTCGGCAAACTCCCGCCCGCACTCTCGTTCTCGCTCGCGGCGCTGATTTGGTTCTATTGTGGCGAGCCGGTCTCGACCAGCGAGCTGCGGGGCCGCCGCAACCGCCAGCCGTATCCGATCAAGGACGACGCTCCCGTGCTCGCGTTCTTCGCCGAGGCCTGGAGACAGGCCGGCGACATGAAGCCCGCGCAGCTGCGCGAACTCGCCGTCGCCACGCTCGCGCGCAAGGACTTCTGGGGCCAGGATCTCAACGAGCTCGCCGGCTTCGCCGACCTCGTCGCCTCCGGCCTCGAGAAGATCGCGACGCGCGGCATGCGCGCCGCCCTCGCCGAGGTGGTCGCCACGCCCTACTGAGCCGCCCGCCTCCGTGGAGGGCGCGGCTCCTGCCGGGCCCTCCATGAACCCCACCGCCATCGAACGCGCAGACCTGATTTCCATCGCACCATGAGCGATCCCGTCCTCCACATCCACCCGCGCGACAATGTCGCCGTCGCTCTCTCGGCCCTCGAGGCCGGGAGCACGGTCGACGTCGCCGGCCGCCGCGTGACGCTCGTCACGGCCGTACCGCGCGGCCACAAGTTCGCGCTCACCGCCATCCGCGCGGGCGAGAACTTCCTCAAGTTCGGCCAGCCCATCGGCCGCGCCACGACCGACGTGCCCGCCGGCGCGCACGTGCACGTGCACAACCTGAAGACCAATCTCGACGGCGTGCAGTCCTACACCTATGCGCCCGCCATCGAGAACCTGCCGGCCATCAACGACGGCGCGACCTTCGACGGTTACGTGCGCTCGGACGGCGAGGTCGGTATCCGCAACGAGATATGGATCCTCCCGACCGTCGGCTGCGTCAACGAGGTGGCCAACGCCATCCGCCGCCGCGCCCTCGAGGATGAATTGCCCGAGGGCGTCGACGGCATCCACGTCTTCGCGCATCCCTACGGCTGTTCGCAGCTCGGCGGCGACCACGAGAATACGCAAAGAATCCTCGCCGATCTCGCCCGCCATCCCAACGCCGGCGGCGTGCTCCTCATCGGACTGGGCTGTGAGAACAACACGATGGCGAGCTTCCGCGGCGTGCTCGGCGACGTCGACCCCGCGCGCTACCGCTTCATGGTCGCGCAGGACGCGAGCGACGAGATCGCGCACGGCCTCGGTCTGCTCCGGGAGCTCATCGCCCACGTGGCCGCACAGCGGCGTCAGCCCGTGCCGGTCGCACGCCTGCGCGTTGGTCTGAAGTGCGGCGGCTCCGACGGATTTTCCGGCATCACGGCCAACCCGCTCGTCGGTGCGTTCTCCGACCTGCTCGTGGCGCGCGGCGGCACGAGCGTGCTCACCGAGGTGCCCGAGATGTTTGGCGCGGAAGCGCTCTTCATGAACCGCTGCGAGTCGCAGCGCGTCTTCGACGCGTGTGTCGCGATGATCAACGGCTTCAAGGATTACTTCCTGCGCTACAACCAGGTCGTCTACGAGAATCCGTCTCCCGGCAACAAGGACGGCGGCATCTCCTCGCTCGAGGAGAAGTCGCTCGGCTGTCTCCAGAAAGGCGGCACGTCGGCCGTGGTCGACATCCTGCCCTACGCTGCGCGGCTGAAGAAGCCCGGCCTCAACTTCCTCACCGGCCCGGGCAACGACATCGTCTCCTGCACGGCGATGACGGCCGCCGGCGCGCACATGATCCTCTTCACCACGGGCCGCGGCACGCCGCTGGGCGCGCCGGTGCCGACGCTGAAGATCGCGACCAACACCGACCTCGCCACGCGCAAGTCCGGCTGGATCGACTTCAACGCCGGCCGCCTGCTTGAGGGCGTGCCGATGAAGCAGCTGGCCGACGACCTCTTCCGCCACGTGGTCGAGGTCGCCAGTGGCCGTGTCCAGTCGAAGAACGAGATCAACGGCTTCCGCGAGATCGCTATCTTCAAGGACGGCGTGACGCTGTGATGGATCCTCGGGTGGGGCGAGGCCTCCGGCCGAGCCGCGATCGTGTGCAAGTCGTTGTCGCGGCTCGGCCAGCGGCCGCGCCCTACCTCACAGGCGCACCTTCCGCAGCCGCAGCGCGTTGCTCACGACCGTGAGCGAGCTCAGGCTCATTGCCAGCCCGGCGTACATCGGATCGAGCAGCCATCCAGTGACCGGATACAGGGCGCCGGCGGCGATCGGGATGCCGAGGCCGTTGTAGAAGAAGGCCCAGAAGAGGTTCTGCCGGATGTTGCGCATCACGGCGCGACTGAGGTGCACGGCGCGCACCAGGGCGCCGAGGTCGCCTTTCACGAGCACGAGGCCGGCGCTCTCGATCGCCACGTCTGAACCCGTGCCCATGGCGATGCCGACATCGGCCGCGGCGAGGGCCGGCGCGTCGTTGACGCCATCCCCGGCAAAGGCCGTGACGCGCCGCTCGTCGTCGCGCAGCGCGCGCACGATCGCGTGTTTTCCGGCCGGTTCGACGCCTGCGTGCACGACATCGATGCCGAGCTGGGTCGCGACGCTGCGAGCCGTGGCCTCGGCGTCGCCGGTGATCATCACCAGTTTCAGGTGCAGCCGGTGCAGCTCGGCGACGGCCGCCGGGGTCGATGCCTTGATCGGGTCGCTGAGTGCGATCTGGCCGGCGAAACGACCATCCCTCGCGACATACACCACGGTGAAACCCTTGTCCGCCCAGTCGGGAGCCGGAGCCGGTGGTGTCGACGAGATCGTGGCGAGAAGACCGGCTTTGCCGATCACGATGGCATGGCCGTCCACGCCGGCGCGGACGCCGCCTCCGGGTATCGCGAGAAACTCTGAGGGTTCGTGCAGATTGAGCCCGCGTTCCTGCGCAGCTCGCACGATTGCGCGAGCCAGGGGATGCTCGCTCGGCACTTCGGCCGACGCCGCGAGTGCGAGAAGCTCGTTCTCTGAAACACCCTCGGCTGGCGCAAGGGCCGCGACCGCCGGCCGGCCCTCCGTGAGCGTGCCCGTCTTGTCGAATGCGATCGCCTCGACCGCGCTCAGTCGCTCCAGCGCCGTGGCTGTGCGCACGAGCACGCCGGCCTGGGCCCCGCGTCCCACGCCGGTGACGATCGAGACCGGCGTGGCCAGGCCGAGTGCGCAGGGGCAGGCGATGACGAGGACCGCGACGGCCTGCGCGAGTGCCGCACTGAAAGTCGGGCCGGGACCCAGGACGAGCCACAACGTGAAGGTGAGCGCGGCGATGCCGAGTACGAGCGGCACGAAGAAGGCGGAGACTTTGTCGGCGAGCCGCTGGATCGGAGGCTCGCTCTCCTGCGCCTCGCGCACGAGCGCGACGATGCGGGCGAGCACGGTCTCCGCGCCGACGCGGCGTGCCTCCATGATGAATGAGCCGTGCACGTTGAGCGTGCCTCCGGTCACGGCCGCACCCGGCGTCTTCTCCGCCGGGACGGGCTCGCCGGTCAGCATCGACTCGTCGACGGAGCTCGCGCCCTCGAGCAGGAGGCCGTCGACCGGCACGCGTTCGCCCGGCCGCACGCGCAGCCGGTCGCCTGCGTGTATTTGTCCGACGGGCACGCGTTCCTCCCGGCCATCGATGATCCGTGCCGCTGTCGGCGGCGTGAGGTCGAGGAGGGCGTGGATCGCGTCGCCGGTGCGCTTCTGCGCGCGCTGTTCCAGGATCTGGCCGAGCAGCACGATCGTCGTCACTGCCGCGGTGGCCTCGAAATAGAGCGCAGGTCCGGCCGCATGCCCGTGGCCGTCCGGCATCGCGGCCGCGCCGGCCAGCTGCGGCATCACCACCACCGCCGCGCTGTAGAAGTAGGCCGCGCCCGTGCCGAGCACGGTCAGCGTGAACATGTTGAAGTCGAGTTCGCGCCACGACTTCACGAATCGGCCGATGAAGAACCAGCCGCTCCAGAAAAACACCGGCGTCGTCAGCAGGAGTTGAATCCAGCCGGACGCTGCCGCCGAGTAAAGATGGTGCACGGGCAGTCCGAGCATCGGGCCCATGTTCATGACGAGAACTGGAAGCGACAGGACGACCGCGACCGTGAAGCGCGGCCTCAGCACGCGCTCGGACGGCAGGCCCATGTAGACGGGTTCGGAGCCCGTGGATTCTTCGGTCGTTGGGTGGTGCATGGGCGGGTGGAACCGGCGGAAACGCTGAACCCCGCGCGCGCATGCGTCCAAGGCATTGTCGCGGGGCGAGGGCGCGAGGTGGCCTTGTTTTTCCGTCGCGTGCGTCCGTTGCTGCCGTTGACTGCCGCCGTGACCCTCGACCTCACCGCGCTCGGCTGGAACGAGCATTTTGCGCAGGCTGCGGCCCGGCATGTGGCCGACGGTCTCGAGCCGGCGCGCGTCGTCTCCGAGCACAAACACGCCTACGAGCTGGTCTCGGCCGGGGGCGAGCTGACCGGCGAGTTGCTCGGCCGCCTGCTCAAGGGCGGTGCGCGCTCGGCGCTGCCGGCGGTGGGTGATTGGGTGATGGTCGAGCGCATTCCCGGCGCGAACGATCGCGCCAAGATCCACGCCGTGCTGCCGCGGCGCACCTGTTTCTCGCGGCGTGCGGCGGGCGAAAAGATCGAGGAGCAGGTCATCGCGGCCAACCTCGACACCGTCTTCCTCGTCAACGGGCTCGATGCGGACTTCAACCCGCGCCGCATCGAGCGTTACCTCGCGCTCGCGCGCGGCAGCGGGGCCGAACCGGTCATCCTCCTCAACAAGGCCGACCTCTGCGCCGAGGCCGCGGAGCGCGTCGCGGAGATCCGCGCGCTCGCCGGCGGTGCGACCGTGCTCGCACTGAGCGCGGTCCGCGGCGACGGCGTGGAGGCGCTCCGGCCCTGGCTCGGCCGCGGGCGGACGGTCGCGCTCCTCGGCTCGTCGGGCGTAGGCAAGTCCACCATCGCCAACGCGCTCCTCGGCGAGGAGCGCCAGGAGACGGGCGAGGTGCGTGAGCACGACAGCCGCGGCAAGCACACGACCACGCGGCGCGAGATCATCCCGCTGCCGGGCGGTGCCCTGTTGGTGGATACGCCGGGCATGCGCGAGCTGCAGCTTTGGGACAACGCCCGCGAGGGGCTGACGGCGGCGTTTCCCGACGTGCTCGAGCTGGCCGGAGGCTGCCGCTTCCGGGATTGCCGGCACGAGGCGGAGCCGGGATGCGCGGTCCGCGGGGCGATCGCCTGCGGCACCCTCGAGCCGGCGCGTTTCGCCAGCTACCTCAAGCTTCGGGCCGAGCTGGAGGTCCGCGAGGCCGGTGCCGCGAAATCCCTGGGCCGACCGCGCGGGCGGCGCATCATGCGGGCCGGCGGGCGCAGCTTGCCGCCGCCCGGC
>JACSRI010000141.1 GCA_014879845.1 Opitutaceae bacterium | reverse complement strand
GCGTCGATATCGTGGCGGCGGCCGGCGTGCCGGAGACGGTGTTCACCGTCTGGACCAATGTCTTCGAGCGCGGACGCCTCGCCGCGGGCGAGCGTTTCCTCGTGCACGGTGGCGCGAGCGGCATCGGCACGACGGCGATCCAGATGGCGAAGGCGCGCGGCGCCCAAGTTTTCACGACGGCGGGCACGCCGGAAAAATGCGCGGCCTGTCTGCGCCTGGGTGCGGACCGCGCCATCAACTACCGCGCCGAGGATTTTGCCGAGGTGATTCGCGGTGCGACCGGCGGCAAGGGCGTGGACGTGATTCTCGACATGGTGGGCGGTCCGTATGTCGCGAAAAACATCGAGTCGCTCGCGACCGACGGCCGCCTCGTCTACATCGCGTTTCTCCAGGGCGCGCGCGTGGAGGTGAATCTCGCCACCATCATGATGAAGCGCCTCACGCTTACCGGCTCGACCCTGCGCGCGCGGCCCGTATCGGAAAAGAGCCGGATCGCGCGCGAGGTGCAGCGCGAGGTCTGGCCGCTTTTTGCCAGCGGTGCGATGAAAGCGTGCGTGCACGCGACCTTCCCACTCGAGCAGGCGGCCGACGCGCATCGCGCGCTCGAGGCGGGGGACCACATCGGCAAGGTGATCCTGACGGTCGGGAGCTGAGCGCGTGGGCCCCTCCATCGCCAATCAAGCGCGGCCGCAATCCTGGCTCCAGGCCTTCGTCGAGGGCTTTGGCACGCCGCTGGCGGGGCTGCGTTTCATGAACGCCCACCCGCGGCTCTGGGGCTACGCGGTGCTGCCGATCCTGCTGAACCTCGTCCTCACCACGCTGTTTCTCGGCGGGCTGGTGTGGGGTGGCGTGGAGTTGTTCATCTACCTGCACGGATTGATCCACTCCGGATGGGTGCCGGACTGGCTGACCTGGCTGGCCGTGGTCGGCGAGGTGCTGCTGGGCGCCGCGCTCGCCGTCGTGATCCTGCTCTTCGCCATCGCGCTCTGGCTTGTGTTTCAGGGTATCCTTTGCGGTTACTTCTACAGCGAACTGGCCAAGCGCGTGGAACTCATCCTCGGCATGCGCCAGGAGGACATCCGCGAGGTGCCGCTCGTCTATCAGGTGGTGGATGCGCTGCTCGACGTGACGTTCGTGAGTTTCATCGCGGTATCGTGTTTTGTGATGAGTTTCATCCCGATCGTCGGACCGATCGCGGCCGTGGTCATCGGCGGCTACTTCAACGCCATGGTCTACGGCATGGACTATCTGGACTACCCGCAGGCGCTGCGCGCGCGCGGCCGCCGGGTGCAGCGCGGCTACGCGCGCAAACACCGTGCGCACACGCTCGGGCTGGGCGCGTGCGTGACGCTGATCACGTTCGTGCCGATCGTGAACGCGTTTTTTCTCACGACGGCGGCGACGGGCGCGGTGCTGCTCTATCGGCGGCTCGGCGGACCGGGGACGGCGTCGACGTCGACGATGCTCCGGTAGGGCGAGGCCTCCGGCCGAGCCGCGGCACCGCCAAGCGCACGAGGGCGGCTCGGCCCGAGGCCTCGCCCTAACTTCATCCGGCTGCTTCGAGACTGTCACCGCGTCGTGGAGACGCGGTGACAGGCGGGAGGCGGGCGGCCCGTCTCAGACCAGGGCGTTGCGCACCGCGGCGCGGTTGAGAGCGCTGACGATCGCGTTCATCGAGGCGATCTCGATGTTCGTGTCCATGCCCACGCCGAAGAGCGTCACTTCGGCCGAAGTCTTGATCTGGATGTAGGACACGGCGCGCGAGTCCGCGCCCTTGCCGAGCGAGTGTTCGGAGTAGGAGAGGATCTCGAAGGGCTTCACCCCGGCGCTGACGAGCGCGTGCACGAAGGCGTCGATCGGGCCGTTGCCCGTGCCGGCGAGTTCGCGCTGGACGCCGTCGATCAGCATCGTGGCGCAGCAGGCGACCTTGCGGCCTTCACGCGAGTCGGTGCTGAATTCGACAAGCCGATACGGCGCCTCGCGCTCGAGATACTCGGCCTTGAAGGCGGCGAACACCTCGTCGGGCGAGATCTCGTTGCCCTTCACGTCGGCGATGTCGTTGACGATGCGGCCGAGCTCGCGGTGCATCGCCTTCGGCAGCTGCAGGCCGAACTCCTTCTCCATGACGAAGGCGACGCCGCCCTTGCCGGACTGGGAGTTGATCCGGATGATCGCGCGGTAGTTGCGGCCGAGGTCCTTCGGGTCGATCGGGAGGTAGGGCACCTCCCACAGCTCGGTCGGCGTTTTCTTCGCCTGCGCGGCCAGGCCCTTGTTGATCGCGTCCTGGTGCGAGCCGGAGAACGCGGTGAATACCAGCTCGCCCGCATACGGTTGACGCGGGGGCACGTCCATGCGCGTGCAGCGCTCGTAGACGTCGCGCACGGCATTGAGGTTGGAAAAATCCAGGCCCGGGTGGACGCCGGCCGAATACATGTTCAGCGCGACGGTGACGATATCGACGTTGCCCGTGCGTTCGCCGTTGCCGAAGAGCGTGCCCTCGACGCGGTCGGCGCCGGCGAGCAGGCCCAGCTCCGTCGCGGCCACGGCGCAGCCGCGGTCGTTGTGCGCGTGCAGCGAGATGATCACGCTGTCGCGGCGCGAGATGTGCCGGCAAAACCACTCGATCTGGTCGGCGTGCACATTGGGCGTGTTCACCTCCACCGTGGCCGGCAGATTCATGATCATCTTCCGCTGCGGCGTCGGCTGCAAGACGTCGGCCACGGCCTCGCAGACCTCGAGCGCATAGTCGATCTCGGTGAGCGAGAAGCTCTCGGGCGAGTACTGGAAAACAACGTCCGTGCCCGCGACGATCGGCATGTGTTTCTTCACCAGCTCCGTGCCGCGCGTGGCGATGGCCTTGATCTCGCCCTTGGAGAGGCCGAAGACCAGTTTGCGCTGGGCGGGGTTGGTGGAGTTGTAGAGATGAAAGACGACGCGGCGGGCGCCCTTGAGCGCCTCGAAGCTGCGTACGATCAACTCCTCGCGCGCCTGCGTGAGGATCTGGATGGTGACGTCGTCGGGGATGCGTTTTTCCTCGATGAGGCGGCGGCAGAAATCGAACTCCGTCTGCGAGGCGGACGGGAACCCGATCTCGATCTCCTTGAAGCCGACATCGACCAGCGTCTGGAAGAGCTCGAGCTTTTCCTCCACGTTCATCGGGATGGCGAGGGCTTGGTTGCCGTCGCGCAGATCGACGCTGCACCAGAGCGGGGCGCGCGTGATGGT
This sequence comes from Opitutaceae bacterium, assembly GCA_014879845.1. Lineage (GTDB taxonomy): Bacteria > Verrucomicrobiota > Verrucomicrobiia > Opitutales > Opitutaceae > JAEWQP01. Next base: position 35,576 of record JACSRI010000141.1, on the reverse strand, counting down.
GCGCGAGGGCCACTGGCGGTCCGGCAGGTCGATGATCGGGTAGGGCCGGTATTTGGTGATGGGCGGAGGTTGCATGGACGAAGTGATGAGGTTGCGAAAGTTGGCGGGAAAAGAAGAGAACGAAGTTTCGGATGCGCAGCGGCGGTCCGTGTGTGGCCGGCCGCAGAGTGGGCGGGCTTCCGTGCCTGCGCCCGGGTTTGGCAAGTCTCGCGCGGTGATGCGAGGCGGCGAGTGGCGGGCAGGAACGCCCGCACGACTTTGGGCGCTCCACGAGCGCCCGGAGTTATGCCGTGCCGCGACGACGAGGGCTAAGCCCGAAGTCGATCGTGGGTCGCCTTGAGGTAGGGCGTGATCTCGAGACGATTCAGCTCGGTGCGTCGGATCGAGGTCACGCCACGGGCGAACGGCTGGAGGGAAACGGCCATGGGTCGGATACAAGGGGGACAACGGCAGCGGACCTATCCGAGTCAAGGGCCGGTTCGTCGTCGGTGCAGATTCCGTTCGAAAACCGACCCCGTCAGGTATTGCCTCGGCTCCACAATCTCCGAAACGCGGCCGGGTCGCCCGCCGTCCTACCTGCGCAACGGAATTCGCGCTCCATCCACATGCTCGACGAGACCTTTGATGTCGCCGCCTGCCTCGCCCAGGTGCGGCGCGACGACCAGGCGGCCTGTAAGGCCCTCGTCGAGCATCTCTACCCACTCGTCATCCGCATCGTGCGCGCCCATTTGCCGCGTCGCGTGCCGGAGGAGGACCTTGTTCAGGAAGTTTTCATGAAGATGTTCCGGCGCCTCAGCCAATACGAGGGCAAGGTGCCTTTTCCGAACTGGGTTTCGCGCATCGCCGTGACCACGTGCATCGACCACTTGCGCGCCCAGAAGCGCCGCCCCGAGTACCGCTGGGCCGACCTCTCGGAGGAGGAGGCGCAAGTCCTTGATGCCGTGACGCGCGATGACCACGAGCCCGATCCCGCGAGCGCCACATCCGCGCGCGAACTTGTCTCCAAGCTTCTCGACACCCTCGGCCCCACCGACCGCACCGTCATCACCATGCTTGACCTCGAGCAAAAATCCCTGGCGGAAATAAGCCAGATCACCGGCTGGACGCAGACTATGATTAAAGTCCGAGCCTTTCGCGCCCGACGGAAACTTCAGCAGGCGTTCAAGCGTCTGCAGGAAAGGGAACACCCATGAGCCACCACGACCAGAGTTGGAATCGCCTGTCCGACCTCGCACGTCGCGCCCCCGCCGGGGCCGCGGCGCTCGAGATGCCGGCCGGCCTCTCCACGCGCGTGGTGGCGCAGTGGCTGGCCGAGCGGCGCGAGGTGCTGCTCGTCTCGCCATGGGAGACTTTTGCGCTGCGTGCGCTCGCCGTGGCCTGCCTGATCACCGTCCTGGCCGCCGCCGCTGCCTGGCCGGTGGTCGTGCGCGACCCGGTGCCCGAGGTGGCGGACGTCGCGGATCCGGTCAGCGCGGAGGTCCTGCCATGACGGAGTGCGCGGGGCGCTGGAAGATCGCGCTGGCGCTGGCGGGGATTTTCGTGGCGGGTGCGGCGGCCGGCGGCATCGCCGGCTACACGTTTGCCCCGCGCGATCCTCGCGGGCTCATGCGGCCGACGGACTATACCGAGCGGTACCTCCAGCGGATGGTGACGGAGGTCAAACTCACGTCCGAACAGGTCGAGTGCCTGCGTCCGATGATGGAGGACTTCTCCGAGAAACTCTCGGTGATGCGGCAGAAGGCTTTTGCCGAGGCCCGCGATGTCGTGCGCGAGATCGATCGCCGTATCGAGTCCGACCTGACACCGGAGCAGCGTGAACTCTATCGCCAGATGAAGGAGCGCGACCGCGCGAAATGGGGTCGTGGCGGACCGCCGAAGCCCGTGGCGGAAGAGCCGAAGCACGACGTTTCCGTGGAGGAGCACGTGCCGCCTCCGCCGGGCCCGCCTCCTCCCGCCTCGGCGCCCCACGACGACTAGGTGGTCGGCAGCCTTGATTCGCCGGTTCGGAGGGATGGATACTCGCCCTCCCGGGCGACCTGTCCCGTGGCCGATCGCGGCAGGATTTGCGCCGGTCTCATCCGGGCAGGCCCTGGTGCATGAGGTCATCTGCCTCGGCGACCGAGTTGCCGCAGGCCGGAAAACGCAGGTGGTCTCGCCCGACTATTTTGCCGCGACCGCCTGCGCGGGCGCTGCGACGAATGCGCTGAACGCCGTCCAGTAGGTTTGCGGGTCGACGAATTCGAGGTCGTTGTGATGACCGCCGGCGATGGTGACATGGCGTTTCGGGCCGGGGAGCGCGGCGTAGAGTTTCTGGCCGTTCTCGTACGGGATCACTTCGTCGGCGTCGCCGTGCATCACGAGCACCGGCTCGGTGATCTTTGGCGCACGGCCCAGGCTGTCGAAACTCCGGCCGGCCAGCGCGCTGACCGGGCCCATGTGGGCGCGGCCGAAATCGCGGCCCGTGCTCAGCGGCGTGACGAGGATCACGCCGGCGAAGTCATCGCCCTGTGCGGCGAGGTGGGTGGCCACGGTTGACCCGAGCGAGCGTCCGAGCACGACGATCTGCGCGGGCGCGTAGCCGAGCACCTCGCGCGCGTGGTGCAGCGCGGCCTCGCCGTCGAGGTACACGCCCGCCTCGCTCGGCGCGCCCGTCGATGTGCCGTAGCCGCGATAGCCGCAGCCGAACACAGCCGCGCCGGTGCGCGCCGACATCTCGCGCAGCTCGGGCACGCGCTGCGCGATGTTGCCGGCATTGCCGTGGAAGTAGAGCACGAGCCGGTCCGGCCGCGTGGTCGCGGCCACGACGTAGCCCTCGACCGTCTCGCCGTCGCTCGTCGCAAACGAGATGTGCCGCACCCCGGGCGGCAGCGAGCTGTCGCGCAGGTATTCGCCGCGCGCGGGATAGAAGGCGAAGCGGTTGACCACGGTCGTGCAACCGCTCGGCAGCACGGCGGCGATTCCGACGGCTGCGACGATCGCGGTCATGCACGCGAGGGAAACGATGAGCGAGCGGGTCATGAGCAGCAGGCGCCGGAACATGGTGGACTCAACCGGCCGGCTCAGTCGCAGGCCGGACCTGCAGGACCTGGCCCTTGACGCGCACGCCGGTGAGCTTGGCGCAGACGAGCGCCACCGCGGGTTCGGCGATGTCGACGATGCTGTGGCGCTGGTGGATGTCGATCGCGCCGACGATCGAGGCCGGCTGGCGCGTCACGCCGGCGATCTTGCCCACGAGGTCGGCCGGCTCGACCAGGTTTTTGCGGCCGACATTGAAGAAGAGCGGGACAAAGCCTTTCTGGCGCCCCGTGCGCGCCGGACGCTCGAAAGCGGGCTTGGCCTTGCGCGGCGCTTTCGGCTCCGGGCCAGTGTCGGTTTCGGAATCGGTGTGCTCAACGGACGGCACTTCGGGGGCCTCGCGTGCGATGCGGGGTTCGGGCCGGACGACGACCGGGGGCGCGATGGGCAGCGCCTTCGCGGCCACCGTGGGCGGCGGTGCCGACGCGGCGCTACGGCCAGCTGTCGACGCCGGAGCCGGCGCGCTCTCGCTCTTGCCGGAGGCAGCATCGGGCGTGGCGCCGCCTTGCAACAGGTGGATGAGCGCGGAGGCGATGTCGGTGCTCGGGTATCCCTGGTCGAGGAGGCGGTCGAGCATGCGGTCCTGCTTGCGGAACTTTCCATCGTCGAGTGTGGCGCGCAGGCGCTCGAAGAACTGGTTCTCACGGGCCTCCTCCACCTGGTCGAGCGACGGGATGCGCTCGCGGCGGATCTTCAGTTTCCCGTAGCGGATCATCGACTGGAGCGCGTAGAGCTCGCGGCCCGAGACGAAGGTGAATGCCTTGCCGGTGCGGCCGGCGCGGCCGGTGCGGCCGATGCGGTGGGTGTAGTCCTCCGCATCATTGGGCAGGTCGAAGTTGAAGACGACCTCGAGATCGTCGACGTCGAGGCCGCGCGCGGCCACGTCGGTGGCGATGAGGAACTCGAAGCCGCGCCGGCGGAATTTCTCCATGACGCGGATACGCTGCGCCTGCGTGATGTCGCCGTGCAGCCGGTCGACCGCGTAGCCGCGCGCGTGCATGTGCTCGTCGAGCTCGTCGACCATGAGCTTGGTCGCGCAGAAGATGATGCCGTAGCGGAAGTCGTGGATGTCGATCAACCGAGTCAACGCCTCGAGCTTGGAGCGGCGGTCGACCTCGAACCACACCTGGTCGACCTGCGGCGCATTCTGCGCGTGCGCCTCGATCCGGACGAGCTGCGGGTCGCGCGCGAAGCGCCGGATCAGCGCCGAGATCGCGGGCGGCATCGTGGCGGAGAAGAACAACAGCTGGCGCGACTCGGGTGCGCCGGCGAGCACGCGCTCGATGTCCTCGCGGAAGCCCATGTCGAGCATGCGGTCAGCCTCGTCGAGGATGAGCAGCTTGAGCGCATCGAGGCGCAGCGTGCCGCGCTCCATGTGGTCGAGCACGCGACCGGGCGTGCCGATGACGATCTGCGCGCCGGCTTCGAGCCCGCGGAACTGGCGGTCGTAGGACTGCCCGCCGAAGATCGGCAGCGCGTGCACGCCGCGCTTGAAGAACGAGACCTTCGCGACCTCCTCGGCCACCTGCACGGCGAGCTCGCGCGTGGGGCAGAGCACGAGCACCTGCACCTGGCGCACGTGCGGATCGATCCGCTCGACGGCCGGGATGGCGAAGGCCGCGGTCTTGCCGGAGCCGGTGGAGGACTGGCCGACCATGTCGCGGCCGGAGAGGATGACGGGGATCGCCGCGGTCTGGATGGGTGAGGCCTCCTCGAAGCCCATCTTGTCGACGGCCTTGAGGATCTCGGGCGACAGACCGAGCTCGGCGAAACGAAGTTTTTCCATGCATTCCAGGATGCACGTCTGTGTCGGCGAGACCAGCCGGCTTTTCCTGCCTGCGGGCGGCGACGTGCGGATTTGACCGCGACTCGTGCCGGTCGCTAGCGTCGACGCCATGCCCCCTCCCCAGACGGCGGAACCTCCCCGGCGGATCGTCGAGGCGCTGCGCTACATCGGCCCCGGACTCATCCTCACCGCCGGCATCGTCGGCACGGGCGAACTCGTGCTCACGCCGCGCGTGGCCAGCGAGCACGGGTTCGCGCTGCTGTGGCTCATCGTGCTGGGCTGCATGGTGAAGGTGTTCACGCAGATCGAGCTGGGCCGCTACGCCGTCGCGACCGGGCAGACCACGCTCCAGGTGCTCGATGCGCTGCCCGGGCCGCGGCTGGGCGCGGGCTGGATGTTGTGGCTGTGGCTCCCGGTGTATCTGGCGATGATCTCGGTCATCGGCGGCATCCTCGGCGGCACGGCGGAAGTGCTGCGCTTGGCCGGGCTCGACTGGGATGCGCGGATTCTGGTGGTGGTCCTCGGCGTCTCCTGTGCGGCGGCGCTGGGGTGGGGCGGGTATCGCCTGGTCGAGCGGTTCTCCACGCTGCTGGTCGTGATGTTCGCCTTCGCGACCACGGCCGCCGTGATCGCCCTGCAGTGGACGGAGTATCGTGTGACCGGCGCCGACCTCGCGCTGGGATTCAGTTTTCACCTCCCGGAGAACTTCGCCACGGCCTTCGCCGCGCTCGGCATCATCGGCGTGGGTGCGGCCGAGCTGCTCTATTATCCCTATTGGTGTCTGGAAAAAGGATACGGCAGCCGCGTCGGCCCGCGCGTGCCCGGCGATGCCGCCTGGGGGGCGCGCGCCCGCGGGTGGATGCGCGTGATGCGGGTGGATGCGTGGAGCTCGATGGTGATCTACACCGCGGCGACCGCCGCCTTCTTCGTCCTCGGCGCGGCCGTGCTGCATCGCAAAGGCATGGTCGTGTCCAACGCCGACATGGTGCCCACGCTCGCGCACATGTACGTGGAGACCTATGGCGTCGTCGGGCTGTGGGTCTTCGTGCTCGGTGCGTTTGCGACGCTCTACTCCACGGCGTTTGCCGGTACGGCGTCGAACGCCCGGCTGCTCGCCGACGCGTTGGGTCTTTTCGGCGTCCTGCGGCGCGAGGTCGATGAACCAGTTTACCGCCGGCGCGTGCAGGTCTGCAGTGCGTTGCTCCCGCTCTATGCGATGGTGCTCTACCTCGTCTGGCCGAAGCCCGTGACGTTGATCCTGATCAGTGGCATCGGCCAGGCGCTGCTCCTGCCGTTCCTTGGCGGAGCGGCGCTCTTCCTGCGCTATCGCCGACTCGATCCGGAACTCCGTCCGGGCCGCCTGTGGACCGCGATGCTCTGGCTGTCCGCCGCCAGCCTGACCGCCGCCGGTGGATGGCAGCTCTACGAGCAGCTCCGCAAGTGGTTCGAGTGAGATGCGGCTGGCCGACGCTCCGCGATGAACGGAGCGTGCTTACTGCGTCTTGATCGCGGCCACGCGGTCGGCGATCTCCATGCAGGCCCGTCCATTGTGGTAGGGACACTTCCACATGCCGGCCTTCACGCGATTGGGTCGTGGCCGGCCCTCGGGATCGACCATGAGGAACCACTCGCCACCCGCGCGATCGATCACGTGACGATCGATGAAGTCCCAGGTCCTCTCGGCCGCGCGGAGGTACTGCGCGTCGCCGGATAACTTATAGACGTGGAGGAACCCGACGACGGCCTCGGCCTGCGACCACCACTCGTGATCGCGGTCGGTCACACCCTTCGGGCCGCCGGCGTTGTAGATGCCACCCAGGGGCGAGACGCCCTCGGCCAGCGTGGTGCGGGCGATGTCGACGGCGACCCGGCGCGTGCGTTGCTGCAGGTCGGCATCGCCGAGCGCGTCGGCCGCGTCACAAAGCAGCCAGGCCGCCTCGATATCATGGCCGTAGGAGATGGCGCGCGAGGCTGGTGTCCAATCGCTCTCGAAATAGAGCCGAAGGTGGTGCGTCTCCGGATCCAGGATGCGGTCGAGCATGAGCACGACGAGCGAGTGCAGGGCCTCGCGAAGCTGTTCATCGGGCCAGACGCGCAGGAGGTTCGTGTACGCCTCCATGAGGTGGAGGTGGGTGTTCTGCGATTTGGGCGCGTTGCCTCCGATGAGCCGCCGCATTTTTGGGAGTTCCTCCGTCCACTCGCGGTTGAACGCCTCGAGGTAGCCGCCGTGTTCGCGATCACGCGCGTGCTTTTCGAGCAGCCAGAAAATCTTGCGGGCCTGAATGAAGGCCGTCGCGTCGTCGGTTGCTCGGTGATACTCGCTCAGCCCGAAGATCGCGAAGGCCTGGAGGTAAGTCTGTTTGTGACTATCGACTGGGGCGCCGTTGACATCGACGGTCCAAAAGACGCCGCCGTGGCGCACGTCCCAGTAGCTGCGATCGAGATCCTGAAACGCCCGTCGCGCCATGTCGCGGTAGTCCTGGCGCCGGTCGCGGAGCATTGCGGCCGAGTAGGTCCACAGGATGCGGCATGTCATCAGCGCCCCGCGCGGTGCCTTGAGGTTGGGGGTGCCATCGGCCCGCAGTTCGGCGAAGAAACCGCCGTGCTCGGTGTCGCAGGTCCTGCTCATCCAGAACGGCAGGATGTTTCCGTTGAGTTCCGCGGTCGCGCTGGCGGCGAGGCGATCGAGGATGGCGAGATCAGCCGCCTCGGGCACGGCAGACGCCGGCGCGGCGGCGTGGAGCGCGAGCACGGTGGCGAGCAGAGGCAGGAGTCGGGGTAAGCAGTGCATGGTGGTATCAGACCTTGGGATGCCAGGTATGGAAACGGAAAAACGAGCGCAGACCTGAGGGCTGGGGACCCAAGGCGCGGGTGTTTCGGGGCGAAATCGCCCGGGGGCCCATGGATTTTCCCCGTTGCGCCCGGTCTGGCGGCCCGCCACCGTCAACCCTTTGCCAACCATGAGCGACACCACGCCTGACATCAGCCACGACCAACACGCCGTCCGCCGCCAGAAGCTCGCGGACATGCGGGCCGCGGGCTTCGACCCGTTTCGTGCCACGTTCGAGCAGACGCACTTTTCGGGCGATGCACTGAAAGCGTATGTCGACGGCCAGGACTACGCCACCCGCGTCGCCGTGGCGGGTCGCCTCGTGGTGATTCGCGACATGGGCAAGAGCCAGTTCGTGAAGATCCTCGACCAGCAGGGGCTGCTCCAGCTCTACGTGAAGAAGGATCTTGTGGGCGACGAGGCCTACGCGGCTTTCAAGAAGCTCGACCTCGGCGACATCATCGGGGCCGCCGGCACGCTTTTCAAAACCAAGACCGGCGAGATCACCGTGCGCGTCGACAGCTGCACGCTTGTCTCCAAGGCCCTGCGACCGCTGCCGGAGAAATGGCACGGCCTGGCCGACCCCGAGAAGATCTACCGCCAGCGCTACCTCGACCTCATCGTCAACGAGGACTCGCGCAAGCGCCTCTTCCTGCGCTCGCGCATCGTCTCGTACGTGCGCCAGTTCCTCGAGTCTCGGCGCTTCCTCGAGGTCGAGACGCCGGTGCTCCAGGGCGTCGCCGGCGGTGCGGCGGCGCGTCCGTTCCAGACCCACCACAACGCGCTCGGTGCGGACTTCGTCCTGCGCATCTCGCTCGAACTCTACCTCAAGCGCCTGCTCGTCGGCGGCTACGACCGCGTCTTCGAGATCGGCCGAAACTTCCGCAACGAGGGAGTTTCTCCGCGCCACAACCCCGAGTTCACCATGCTCGAGGTGTATCAGGCCTACAGTGACTACCGCGGCATGATGGAGCTGGTGAAGTCGCTCCTGCAGGGCCTCTGCCGCGACGTGCTCGGCACGTCGGAGATCAAGCACGCGGCCAGCGGACAGGTGATCAACTTCGCCGGCGACTGGCGCGAGGTTCGCTACAAGGACCTGGTCCGCGAGGTCGTGGGCGATTCCGACTGGTTCAGCCGCTCCAAGGACGAAAAGGCCGCGAAGGCGGTGGAGCTCGGTCTCTACGTCGATCGCAAGTGGGAGGACTTCGAGATCACGCAGGAGATCTTCTCCAAGAAGATCGAGCCGACGCTGATCCAGCCGACCTTCGTCACGCACCTGCCCAAGGAACTCTGCCCACTCGCCAAGATCAACCTGGATGATCCGAGCGTGATCGACGTGTTCGAGCTCACGATCGGCGGCATGGAGATCGCGCCGGCCTACAGCGAGCAGAATGACCCCGACGTGCAGCGCCAGATGTTCGAGGCGCAGGCCGGCGAGGAGCAGCAGAAGGTCGACCAGGACTTCCTCCTCGCGCTCGAGCATGGGATGCCGCCGGCCGGCGGCATGGGCATCGGCATCGACCGCCTCTGCATCCTGCTCACCGGGGCGGAGAGCATCCGCGACGTGATCCTGTTTCCGCAGCTGAGGCCCGAGTGATTGCGGTGGTGATTCTCAATTCTTGATTCTCGATTTTCGATTTCGAAGAGCCCTCGCGATCGCCGGCCCAATCGAAAATCGAAAATTCCCGTTCATGCCCTGGCCCCTCTATCTCGCGCTCAAGCAGCTTTTCCCGACCGGGCGGCGGTTTCCGTTCTTCACCTTCATGTCGGGACTGGGCGTCGCGGTCGGCGTGGCCCTGCTGCACGTGGCCACGAGCATCATGGGCGGCTTCGGCCACGAGATTCGCCGCATGATCGTCGACACCCAGGGCGAGATCCAGGTCGTGTCGCGGGCCAACATCCAGAATCCCGCCGAGATCATGGCCCAGGTCCGCGCGATCGAGGGCGTGGCGGGCGTCACGCCGGTCGTGCGGGGTGTGGTCATGGTGATGCATCGCAACGTTCCCGCGTATCCGATGATCCAGGGCGTCGACCTCGCGACCGTCGGCGAGGTCTTTCACCTGCAGCGCTACCTGGTGCGCGGATCGCTCGACGACCTGGACGACGATTCCGTCATCCTCAGCACCAAGCTCGCGATCGAGCTGGGCGCGTCCGTCGGCAGCCAGCTCGAGGTCTATACGCCGCTGATCATCGATCGGATGGGCCGCGATGAGGTGCTGCTGCCGCGTGTGGTGCGCGTGGCCGGGCTGCTCCAGATCGGCCACGACCAACTCGATCGCAGCACGATCATCACAACGCTGCGCACGATGCAGGAACTCTACGGCTCCGGCGATTCGGTGCAGGCGCTCAACGTGCGCCTCGCCCCGGGCGTCGATGAGTTCGAAATGGTGCGCAAGATCAACCCCGTGCTCCCGTGGGAGATGCGGGCACAGACGTGGTTCGAGACCAACGCCGACTTCCAGAGCATCGTGAAGTTCGAGAAGTACATGGTGTTCTTCCTCCTCACGTTCATCGTGATCGTGGCCGCGCTCTCGATCATGAGTTCGCTGCTCATCTCGGTCGTGCGCAAGACGCGCGAGATCGGCCTGGTCGGCGCCCTCGGCGCGCGCGGGTTGCACGTGGCGGTGTGTTTCTGCACGCAGGGTTTTGTGCTCGGCCTGGTCGGCACGGGGCTCGGGCTGGCGCTCGGCCAGGCGGTGTTGCACTTCCGTGCCGATATCGTGCGCGTGGTCGCCGGCCTGACGGTGGGCGAGGACGTGTTCCAGCAGTTCTACCAGTTCGTCGACCTGCCGTCGCACACGCTTGCGAGCGACGTGGTGATCATCGCGATCGGCTCGGTCCTGGCCTCGACGCTCGCCGGCGTGCTGCCCGCCTGGCGTGCCGCGCGCCTCAAGCCCGTGGAGGCGCTCCGCCATGAGTGAGCCCATCCTGCAGGCCAGGGCGTTGGTGAAGACCTACCCGAGCGGCGACCGCCGCATCGAGGTGCTCCGGGGCGTCGACTTCGCGGTCGGGGCGGGGGAGTCGGTCAGCATCCGCGGCGAGTCGGGCTGCGGCAAGTCCACGCTCCTGCACCTCCTGGCTGGTCTCGATACGCCGGATACGGGCGACCTGCTCTGGGACGGCGAGCCCCGCGTTACGCCGGAGCGCCGCGCCCGGTTCCTGGGCATGGTTTTCCAGGCCTACTACCTCATCCCCGAGCTCGATGCGCGGCAGAATGTCCTGATGGCCGCGCGCATCGCCGGGCGGCTCGATGCCGCCGCGCGCGCGCGCGCCGAGGATCTGCTCCGCCGCGTCGGCCTGGCCGAGCGTGCCCACCACCTGCCGGCCCACCTGTCCGGCGGCGAGCGCCAGCGTGTGGCGCTGGCGCGCGCGCTCGTGAATCGGCCGCGCATCATTCTCGCCGACGAGCCGACCGGCAACCTCGACGAAGCCACCGGCAACGCCGTGATGGACCTGCTCCTCGACCTCTGCGCGCAGGAGCAGGTCGCGCTCGTCCTCGTCACCCACAATAAGGAACACGCCGCCCGCACCGCGCGGCAGGCTACGCTCCATCTCGGAAAACTCCAGATACCATGAGTCTGCTTTCCGAGGTAGGGCGAGGCCTCCGGCCGAGCCGCGTGCATGGACTGGGCGACGGTCTCGGCTCGGCCGGAGGCCTCGCCCTACCTTTGTGCTTTCAACCATTTCCTCCATGACCACGACCATCCAATGCGGCGTCGCCGGCACCGGCTACCTCGGGCAACACCACGCGCGGATCTACCGCGAGATTCCCGGCGCCGAACTCGCCGGCATCTACGAGGTCAACGACGCCCGCGCGGCCGAGATCTGCGCACTCTACCAGTGCCGGCGCTTTGCCACGCTCGACGAACTGGGTGAGGCATGCGACGCCGTGAGCGTGGCCGTGCCGACCGACCGCCACTGCGAGGTCGCGCTGCCGCTCCTCGCCAAGGGCTGCCACCTGCTCATCGAAAAGCCGCTTTGCACCAGCCGCGAGGAGGCCGAACGGATCCTCGAGGCGGCGCGCGCCGCGCATGCGGTCGTGCAGGTCGGGCACATCGAGCATTTCAACCCGGTCATGGGCTTCCTCGAGAAGGAGGTCGTCTCGCCGAAGTACATCATGACCGAGCGCCTCGCGCCCTTCCAGCCGCGCGGCACCGAGGTGGGTGTGGTCCTCGACTTGATGATCCACGACATCGGGATCGTGCTCGAGCTCGTGAAGTCGCCGGTCGCGCGCATCGACAGCGTGGGCGTGAGCGTGCTCTCGCGCACGGAGGACATCGCGAATGCCCGCATCGAGTTCGAGAACGGCTGCGTGGCGACGCTCAATGTCTCCCGCATGTCGCTGAAGAAGCTGCGCGAGATCCGGGTGTTCCAGCCGACCGGATATTTCTCCTTCGATTTCATGAACCAGGCCGGCCACATCGTGCGCAAGTCCGGCATGCTCGAGTACGCGCAGAAACTCATGACCGGCGCGGCCAAGCCCGGCGACCTCGCCGCCGTGCCCGTCGAGCGGATACCACTGGAGAAGGGCGAGCCGCTGCGCCTTGAACTGGCCTCGTTCGTCGAGGCCGTCCGGCACGCCCGCGAGCCCAAGGTCGGCGCCGGCCTCGGCAAGTCCGCCCTCGAGGTCGCCCTGGCCATCACGAACCAGATCCGCGCCGCCGCCGTTCGTCACGCCTGAGGCTGACGGCACCTGCGCCGGACCGGGCGCCACCGGCGGCACGCCGGCGACCACCCTCTGGGGTATCGCACTCATCTGGGGAACACACCCTGTAACAACGGGATCAAAACCCCCGCGCCGAACCCGCGGGAATTGCCCGCGGGGGAACGCGCTCTCATCGTGCGCCTCGTTCGGATTCTCCGGGTCGGGGCACGTCTGCGCCCTTCCTCCCGTCGCATGTTCCCAACGCCTGCATCCCCCCAGTTCGAACCGTCTTCCTGCCGATCGGCCCCGGCGGCCGCCCGCATTCTCGCGTTCTGCCTGGCCCTCGCCGCGACGCTGCCCCGCCTTCTGCGCGCGGAGAACTCGCTCGCATACAAATACCAGGATTACCAGGAGGCCGACGACCGTATCCGCGTGCGCAACCACAACGCCCGCGCCACGCTCGACCTCGGCACTGCGACCGCGCTCAAGGTGCGCGGCGTGATCGACACGATCAGCGGCGCCACGCCGACCGGCGCGCCCGCCCCAGACGGCTCGGACGAGGTGCCGCTCGCGGTGATGGAGGATGAGCGCAGTGCAGTCGTCGTCGACCTCGCGCATACGTTCGGCATGCAGACCGTGAATCTCCAGTACGCCTACAGCACCGAGGACGACTACACCTCGAGCGGCTACGCGCTGACCTGGCTGTGCGACTTCAATGAGAAGAACACGCAGCTGCAGCTCGGTTTTGCCTACACGGACGATCGCATCCACCCGGTGTTTTTCAGCGAGGGGCGCAACAAGGACTCGCGCGATGTCATGGCCGGGCTGGTGCAGCTGATCGACAGGAACACCGTTCTCACGGTCAACCTCACCCTCGGCAACTCGAGCGGGTACCTCTCCGATCCCTACAAGCTCGTGCAGAAGACGGTCGAGATCCTGCCGGGTTTTCCGCTGCCGCTGACTTTTGCCGAGAACCGGCCGGACTCGCGCGACAAGACGATCGTGTTCGCTCAGGTCGCGCGCCACTTTGAGCCTGCGCACGCGAGCCTCGAGGCATCGGTGCGCTTCTACAGCGACTCCCACGGCATCGACAGCGACACCCTCGAGATGGCGTGGCTGCAGAAAGTCGGCGAACGCTGGGTGCTCAGCCCCTACCTGCGCTACTACCGCCAGGGACAGGCGGATTTCTACTACTACGATCTCGACCAGTCCGCGATCGTGCCCGCGCCGGAACCCGATGGCTCGGCGCCGCACTACTCGTCGGACTACCGGCTCTCCCAGTTTGAGGCCACCACGCTCGGCCTCAAACTCACCTACCGGCACGACGATCGCTGGTCGGCCGACGTCGCCGTTGAGCGCTACGACATGCGGGGCCGCGACGGCGTGACCCCCGCCAGCGCCTACGCCACCGCCGACATCGTCACCGGCGGCATCTCTTTATGGTTCTAGAGAACTCCCATCAAGGTCGCGACGGCCCGTCGGCCGCAGGCGATACCGGCGCGACCGGAACGCGGCTGCCCGACCGTGTGCGTTTCCAGGCCCTGGGTACGCAGTGCGAGATCCAGTACGCCGCGGCTGACCGCGGTGCTGGCCAGGCCTTCGTCCGCGAGGCGGTCACCTGGGTCCACGCGTTCGAGGCGAAATACACGCGCTTCCGGCCCGACTCGCTCATCGGGCGGATCAATGCTGCGGCCGGACGCGATTGGGTCGCGGTCGACAACGAGGCCGAGCGCATCTTCGCGCTCGCCGATCAGATCCACGTGCTCACGCGCGGGATCATCGATCCGACGATCCTGCCCCTGCTCCGTCTGTGGAACTACCGTGCTCCCACTCCGCGCGTGCCCTCGGTCGACGAGGTCACCCACGCGCTGGGCAGGACGGGATGGTCGCGCGTGCGGCGCGAGCCCGGGCGCATCTACCTTCCGGAAGCGGGCATGGGGCTCGATCTCGGCGGATTCGGCAAGGAGTACGCCGTCGACCGCGTGCTCGACATCGCACGTGCGCACGGCGTGGCCAATGTCCTGGTCGATTTCGGCCACGATGTGCGCGTGATCGGTGCGCCGCCGGGCGCGCCCTGCTGGGCGGTCGGCGTGGAGGATTCGCGCTCGCCCGGCACGGTGCGCGCGCGCCTCGCGGTGAGCGATGCCGGGATCGCGACCTCGGGTGACTACATCCGGTGCTTCGAGGTGGGCGGACGGCGCTTCGGCCATATCATCGATCCACGGAACGGATACCCGGTGTCCAACGAGTGCCGCTCGGTCACGGTCGTGGCCAACAGCTGCCTCGAGGCGGGACTGCTTTCGACCACGGCGTTCGTCCTCGGGCCCGCGGAGGGGTTGAAGCTGATCGACGACTATTTCGGGGCCGAGGGCTGCATCGCCACCGAGCGCGATGAGCGACAGACCCGGGGTTTCTGCCGGTATGTGTACTGACGCACTTCCGCGCGGCCTGCGGGCGCCACGCGCCTGCGGACGGCATATCCTCGCGATCGTGACCATCGTGGCCGCCATCGCCTCGAGCCGCGCCGAGCCGCTTGCGGTCGGCCAGGGTTTTCCGGCTCCCGACGAGCACGGCCTCGAGGGCACGTGGCCCGACACTTCCGGAGCGCGGGTGGTGGTCGTCGATTTCTGGGCCTCGTGGTGTCCGCCCTGTCGGGCTGCGTTTCCCGTGCTCGACGCAGTGCAGGCGGAGTTCGGACCGCGGGGCGTGCGGGTGGTCGCCGTCAGTGTCGACCAGAACCGCGGCGCCATGGAGGCCTTCCTGAAGAAGCATCCCGTGTCGTTTTCCGTCGTCCGAGATGCGGGCATGAAGCTCGTGCAGCGTGTCGACGTGCCCACCATGCCGACCACCTTTGTCCTCGATGGCCGGGGCGTCGTGCGGTTCGTGCACGCGGGATTCGAGGGGGACGCCACGCGCGACCGCCTGCGTGGCGAGATCGCGGCCCTGCTGGAGGAAACACCATGAAGATCCGGATTCGTCTCATCCTCGCTGCCCTGGTTGCCGTTGGCCTGCTCGTCGTTTCCTCCGGATGCACCTCCGTGCAGCCCTGGGAGCGCGCCAACCTCGCGGATTACACCATGCGCCCCGACCGCGATCCGTTGCACGCGGCGATGAGCGAGCACATCTACTTCTCGCGCGAGGGCTCGAGCGGCGGTCGCGGGGTCGGTGGCGGCGGGTGTGGGTGCAACTGAGGCGTGTTTTCAAACCCTACATCCGCCACGAGCGTCTTGTTAGGAATGGACTGCCGGGCTCCTGCCCGGCCGCGGACGTCGAACGGCACACGCTCAGCGGTGCGCATTCAGGGCGGCGCAGGAGCACCGCCTTTCATTTGCGAACTGAGGTTTGAAAACACGCCATAGGCCGCGCGCCGCGGCCGGTGGGTCATGCCACCGGCTAGGAATCGGTCAAATCGCCGCGATCGCGGGAATAGCCTCAAGCCTTCCCGCTCAGAATCCGTGACTCCGCTCTGTGGCGCGTGTCGTTCCCCCGATCCATCGGCGGCGCGCGCCTCCGGGTCCCACCTCGATCTCGATCCACCATGAATCAGTTCCTTCTCCTGCGCCTGCACGGTGCCCGCATGGCCTGGGTTTCCTCGCTCCTCGTGTTGCTGCTGCAGCGTACGCCCATGCTGCGCGTCCTCGCGTCGTCGGAATTTGCCGTTGGCTGCCGTCTCGGTGAGATGCTGCGGGCCCTCGTGCCGGTCGCACTCGCGACGGGCGTGGTGAACGCACTGACCGGCGCCACCACGATCGCGACCAATCCCGCCAGTCCGGCCACCGGGCAGGTCGGCACGTCGTTCACCATGGTCTTCGCGTTGAGTGGCGCGCCCAGCGCCACGCCGGAGTCCTATGCGATCATTGGCATCCTTCCTCCCGGGCTCACGGTGCCCGGCGCCACCGGAGCGGCGGGAAACCTCACGCTCAATGCGAGTTCAGGCAGTATCCAAGGTACGCCGACAACGGCAGGATCCTACACCTTCGACCTCCAGGCCTTCGACGGACCCAGCCGCAGCGGCGGGACGCACGGATCGACCGAGCGGTTCCCGATCACGATCGTGATTGAGGCGGTCGAGTCCGCTCCGTCCTTCACCCAGCAACCAGCGTCAGTGACGGCCAACTACGGGGCCGGCGCGTCGTTCACCGTCGCCGTCTCCGGCACGCCGGCGCCCACGCTGCAGTGGCGCAAGGACGGCACGCCGATCACCGGGGCCACGACGGCGACGCTCGCGCTCGGCGCGGTCGTGCTGGGCGACGCCGGCACCTACGACTGCGTCGCAACCAACTCCGTCGGCTCCGCCACCAGCAGCTCCGCCACGCTCACCGTCACGCCGCCGCCATCGCCCTCGATCGACAGCCAGCCGACGGCCATGACCTCGAGGCAGGGCAGCGGCGCGTTCTTCTCGGTCCAGGCCTCGGGGACGGCCGTGACCTACCAATGGCGCAAGGACGGCGCCGACATCGCGGGGGCGACGCAGGCGACGTTGTTCCTGAACAATGTCCAGCCCGGTGACGCGGGATCCTACACGGTGGCGCTGGCCAACCCCGGAGGTTCCGTCACGAGCAACGCCGCGGCGCTCGCCGTGGTGGCCACCGGCAGCGCGCGGGTCGCCAATCTCTCCACCCGCGCGCGCGTCGGCGTGGGCGACGAGGTGCTGATCCCGGGCTTCGTCATCAGCGGCACCGGGACCAAGAGCCTGCTCGTGCGCGCGGTCGGCCCGCGCCTGGGGCAGTCGCCGTTCAGCGTGGCGGGCGTGCTGCCCGACCCGACGATGAGCCTGATGGCCGGCTCGAGTCTGGTCCTGGCCAACGATGACTGGGGACAGTTCGCCGATCAGGCGGCGCTCGCTTCCGCCTCCACGTCGGTTTTCGCGTTCTCGCTCGGCAGCTCGACGAAGGATGCCGCGATGGTGGTATCGCTCGCTCCTCAGCTCTACACGGTGGTCACATCCGGCGTGGGCAATACCACCGGCGTCGCCCTGGTCGAGCTCTACGATCTCGATCCGCCGAGCTCGACCTCGCGCCTGGTCAACATCTCGGCGCGGGCCCGCGTCGGCACCGGTTCGGAGGTGCTGATCCCGGGGTTTGTCATCGATGGCGATGTCGCGCTCACGCTCCTCGTGCGCGCGGTCGGCCCGACGCTCGGCAACGCACCGTTCAACGTGGCGGGTGTACTCGCCGATCCCGTCATGACGGTTTTCCGCGGTGCGACGGCGATCGCGTCGAACGACGACTGGCAGCAGGCGCCGAATCAGGCGGCGCTCGAGGCCGCGCGCCAGGCGACGTTCGCCTTCCGCCTCGGCGACGGCCAGAAGGACGCGGCGTGCCTGATCGCGCTCAATCCCGGTGCCTACACCGTGCAGGTGGCGGGGAAGGACGGCACCACGGGTGTCTCCCTCGTCGAACTCTACGTCGTCGGTCCGTGAGGCCCGGGGGGCAGGGGGCCCTGCCTGTCCGAACCTCTCGCACCAACTGCGTGGGGTCCGAGGCAGGCGCGGAGGCCTGCCGTACGCTGGACAGCCTCTCTCGTTCGCGGATGGACGCCGCCGCGGGCGCGTCTCAACGTCGTGTCGATGTCGTCCGCCGGTCATCCGCCCGTCGTTTTTCCGCCACCCGCGCATGGGCGCGTGGACGTCCTCATCGTCGCCGGCGAGCACTCGGGCGATGAGCAGGCCGCGCGCATGATCTCGGCTTTGCTCGAGCGTCACCCGCACCTGCGGGTCGCAGCGCTCGGTGGCCGGCGCCTCGAGACGGTCGGCGCGCAGCTCCTCTACGATCTGACGGCTTCGTCGGTCGTCGGGCTCGTCGAAGTGCTGCGGCATTTCGGCTTTTTCCGTCAGGTGTTTGCCGAGACCTTGCGCTGGATCCGCGCGCACCAGCCGCGCGTGGTGTGTTTCGTCGACTATCCTGGTTTCAACCTGCGCATGGCGAAGCGACTCGCTGACGAAAAACTCTCACGGGCCGGCGGCGGGCCGATCCGCGTGTCCTACTACATCGGCCCGCAAATCTGGGCGTGGAAGGCGCGGCGGCGTTTCTCCATGCAGCGCGTGCTCGATTCGCTCGCGGTCATCTTTCCCTTCGAGGTGAAGTGCTATGCGGACACGAAGCTGCCGGTGTCCTTCGTCGGGCATCCGTTCGTGAGCGAGGGTTTTGTCTCGCCGCTGGTCTACGCCAAGGATGGCCCGGTGCTGCTCCTCGCCGGCAGCCGGCGGGCGGCGGTGGGGCGGATCGCGCCTGTGCTGCTCGAGGGTTTTGCCGCCCATTTGCGTCAACGACCTGAGGCGCGCGCGGTGATGATTTTCCCCAACGACACGATCCGCCGGATTCTCGAGGCGGAACTGGCGCGGCGGCCCGCCGTGCGGGAGCGCGTCCGGCTCGAGGCCAACGACGCGGCCGTCGCGGCCTCGGCCGTGCTCACGAGTTCGGGCACGATGTCGCTGGTATGTGCGCTTGCCGGCATCCCGGGCGCGATCGCCTACCGCGCGAATCCGCTGACCTACCGCATGGGGCGCTGGCTGGTGACGATCCCGTATCTCGGCATCGCCAACATCCTGCTCGAGGAGCCGATGTATCCGGAGTTCATCCAGGACGCGGCCAGTCCCGCGGTGCTCGCTGCCGAACTGGCCGACTGCCTCGATAATCCCGAGCGCATCGCGCGCACGCATCGCCTTTCGGGCGAGTTGCACAATCTGCTGTCGCGCCCGCGCGAGGCCGATGCCGCGCACTGGCTGGCGGAGGAATTGGAGCGTTCGCAGGGGGCCTGAGCCGAACCGGTCAGCTCGGCCGGCCGACTACACCAGGCCCAGCGCGTCCTGGGGCCCGGGCGTGATGACCTGCAGCGCGCTCCAGGCGCCGCCGGGCAGCGCCACGGGCACGGCCAGGGCGGGCAGGGCCGCGTGACTGCAGGGCGACGTGAGCTGCAGGATGCGGCGGCGCGCTTCCTCGGTGCAGCCGGCCTTGGTCAACGCCGGAAACGGCGCCGCCGGCAGGACGAGGCCGCTGAACTGGGTGAAGATGTCGGCGAAGGCCCGGTGTATCCGGTCTCGTGTGACCTGAGCGGCGGCGAGTTCGGCCTCGGTGCGCTTGCGGCCGCGGTCGAGCCGGCCCCAGACTACCGGATCGTATTCCTCGCGCAATGGATCGATCCATGGCGCGTGGATCGACGATGCCTCCACGCCCTGGATCACGGCGAAGGCATTGGCAGCGTCGGCCGTGGCATCGAGAAACTGGCGCAGGAGGTCGTCGGGCAGCGCCTCGGAGATTTCCCGTGCGGCGGCATCGAGGTGCTGGGCATACGTGGGGTCGAGCTCGGACGGTAGGAGCAGGGCGGGGACCCGGCCGAGCGGCTTGTTCGTCGGCCGAAAGGGAGCCGGCCCGTAGAGGGCGCGCATCGTTGTGGTCAGGTCGTGCAGGGTCGTGGTGAACCAGCCCGCCGTGTCGAAGCTCGGTGCGAGCGGAAAGCAGTGCTCGGTGAACTCCGCGTACGGCTCGCCGCGGTGACCCCACACGCCGCAGAATGCCGCCGGCAACCGGATCGAACCGCCGGTGTCGGTGCCGATGCCGAGGGGTGCGATTCCGCCGGCCACGCACGCGACCGAGCCGCTGCTCGAACCGCCGGTCACGCGCCCGGGCAGCCGGGGATTCGGGCAGTCACCAAAATGTGGATTCTCGCCCGTGATACCGTAGGCGAACTCGTGCAGGTGCGTGATGCCGGCGAACACCGCGCCCTCGTGGCGGAGTCGCCGCACGATCGGCGCATCGATCACCTCGGGTTCGCGCTGCGAGGCGAGAAAACGCGAGCCGGCGCCGACCTTGTGACCTTCGATCGAGAAAAGATCCTTCACCACGAACGGAACGCCCGCGAGCGGGCCGCCGTGGCGGACCCCGGTCTCGAAAGCATGGGCGAGTGCCTTCTCGTCCGGCACGAAGGCGAAGATCGCGCGACGTTCGGTCTCATCCAAGGCGGCGACGCGCCGGTGGAACAACCGCGCTGCATCTCCAGGACTGCGCGCGGCAAGGTCGTGCCAGAAGGCAAATGAGTTGGGAGAGGCGACGTCCGGGAAAGGCATGGGCGAGTGGAGGCAAGCTAGCCAAAGCGGATGCCGGGGCGATGAAGAAAACCGAAGGCCGCGTGTGGCAAACGGGGCTTTGGAGCGTGCGATGCGCTCATCGCGTCCCCCTGCGCCTGGTTGCCGCGCTTGCCAGGCGCGGCCATTCGCTCACGCCGTGATCGTATCCAGCGAGCACGCCTCGTCGGCGTCCGGTCCGGGATGCGGCGTCTCGCAATTCGGGCGGGCGATCACGCCGGCAAACGGCTCGTCGGCGAAGAGGGCGTCCGGCTCGGCCAGCATGTGCTGGTCGCACACCGCGAAGAGTTCGGCCGCAGTGGCCGTCGGCCGCATGGCCGCAAGGAAGGCACCGCCGGCGTCCATCGCCTGGCCGACGAAGTTGAGGTATTTCTTCATCTTGCCGACACGGGCGCGCTCAGGGATGCCGGGCGTGTCGGTCACGGTCCAGAGCCGGTCGACGTAGGCGCGCACCTCCCGCAGGTACACGCGCGTGACGGGCTGGCCCGCGAAACGCTCGCGCACCTGCCGGAAGATCCAGGGATTGCGGATGGCGGAGCGGCCGATCATCACGCCCGCGCAGCGCGTCTCCGTGACGACTGCGGCGGCCTTTTCGGCCGAGGTGATATTGCCGTTGGCCAGCACGGGGCAGGCGACGCGTTCGGCGGCGCGCGCGATGTAATCGTAGTGCACCTCCGAGCGGTAGAGCTCCTTCACCGTGCGACCGTGCAGGCTGAGCAGGTCGACCTGGTGCTTGTTGATCAGGTCGAGCAGCGACTCGAAGCTGCGCGTGTCCTCGAAACCGATACGCGTCTTGACCGTGAACGGGCGCGTGGTGACGGCGTCGCGCAGGGTGCCGAGGATGGCGTCGACCTTCGGCAGATCGCGCAGCAGGCCGCCGCCGACATTCTTCTTGTACACCTTGGGCGCGGGGCAGCCCATGTTCAGGTCGATCGCGGCGACCGGGTGCTTGAGCAGTTCGGTGGCGGCGCGGCGCAGGGCCGGGAGATTCTCACCGATGAGCTGCGCGAAGACCGGCCGGCCGGTGGGATTCTCGGTGATCGAGCGCAGGATGTGTTTCTCGAGGCGCGAGGTCTCAGTCACGCGGAAGTACTCGGTGAAGAACCAGTCCGGCGCGCCACACTCGCCGATCGCCGTCATGAACGGCAGATCCGTGACATCCTGCATCGGCGCGAGTGCCGTCGGCGGCTGGCCGGGCGCGATGAGCGCGGGCAGGCGGGCGAGGGCGGGATGCGTCGTGGACATGCGGAGGCGGAAACGTGGGAAACGCAGAAAGAGGGAAACGCGGAAACATGCAACACCGGCGCTTCCGGCGCCCACAGGCCGACTCCGCCAGCGGGTGGTGGCTCGGGCGATGCCCCGGGCGGCCGATCGCGAGACTCCT
The DNA here is from genome assembly GCA_014879845.1 of Opitutaceae bacterium. Taxonomy (GTDB): domain Bacteria; phylum Verrucomicrobiota; class Verrucomicrobiia; order Opitutales; family Opitutaceae; genus JAEWQP01. The sequence continues at coordinate 13,773 of JACSRI010000141.1, read as the reverse complement.
TCGGTCGACCGCTCCCGGCGCGTCAGGTCTGCTCGTCGTCGTCGTCGCTGCCTTCGGCCTCTTCGCTCTGCTGCTTGAGCACGCGCTCGAGGATCTCGGTCATGTCCTCGGTGCCGTCGTAGACGTGCTTGGCGACGAGGATCGGGCGCTTGAGCTGGAGGGCGAGGGCGATGGAGTCGCTGGGGCGGGCGTCGATCTCGATGAGCTTCTTGCCCAGCTCGTTCTCCATCTTGAGGATGATGCGCGCGAAGAACGTGCTCTCGCTCACGTCGTTGATGACGATGCGCTCGAGGGTCACGCCCAGGCCGAGGAAGATGCTGCACATCAGGTCGTGCGTGAGCGGACGGTCGCGCTTCACGCCGTGGAGGCTCATGGAGATGGCGTTGCCGACGCCGGAATCCACGTAGATGACGAAGTTCTTCTCGTCGTCGCCGAGAAAAACCGCGCATCCCGTGCCCGTGGGCATGACGCCTTTGACGCTGACCTCCACCACCTCGTTCTTCATGCGGCGAACAATGCCCCGGAACCCGAGGTCGGCAAGCGGCATGTACACAAGGACTTCAGGGAGCGGTGGCCGGCGCGAGCCGGTCGGGACGAGGCCTCCGCCGCCTGCCTGGGACGGCCGGAGGTGGCGGCGGACCGCGTCCGTCGAAGATCATCCGTCGAAGCATGCGCAGGCTGGGCATGGAGCGGCGGAGAATGGGAAACGGTCCGCGGCGCAACCCCGGCCACGGCTTCCAGCGCGTGGCATCGAGGCTGCTGGACAGGTTCGCCCCCGGCGGGCGAAGCGCCGAACCGGGGACCGATCGCCGTGTCCCGCCCCATGCACCCATGATCCCGACCCACCGCACGTGGACCATCCGCCGCCCCGTCGTGCTCGACGACACGTTGGTCGACGGCCTCGCCGACGTGCTCATCGACTGCGTCAACGGCGGCGCCTCCGTGAGCTTCATGCATCCGTTCCCGCGGGAGCGCGCGCTCGCGTTCTGGCGCCACGTGGCCGAGGGCGTGGCGGCAGGCGAGCGCGCCGTGCTCGTGGCCGAGGATGCGCAGGGCGTCTGCGGCACGGTCCAACTCGTCCTCGCCCTGCCCGAGAACCAACCGCACCGCGCCGACCTCGCCAAGATGCTCGTGCACCGGCGCGCGCGTCGACAGGGACTGGGCGAGGCGCTCATGGGCGCGGCCGAGGGCCTGGCGCGCGCCTGCGGCAAGACGCTCCTCGTGCTCGACACCGTGTCCGGGGGCGACGCCGAACGGCTCTACGCGCGACTCGGCTGGGTGCGCGTCGGCGTGGTGCCGAACTACGCCTTGTTCCCGGCCGGTGGGTCTTGCGCCACGACGATCTTCTATCGCGATTTGGCGTGCTGAGTGGGTGGGCCGGCTGACGCGACGTGGGACCTTCTGGAGGGCGAGCTGCTGTGCACGCCTTCGACGCACGCGACGGAGCCTGGCTCAGCCCGGGCTGCATGGACTCGCGGGGACGAACCTGGCATTGTCGATCGTGCCGACGGTGAGGTCGGCGCTGGCGGATGAGATCGCATGCGTGGCGCCTGCGACACCTCGGGTCTATTTGAGGTTGAAACGCCTGACGGCGGTGTCCACGGTCCGCCCTCGCGGCCAGGTCCTATGCAATGCCGGACGGGTGAACCCCGCCAGGACCGGAAGGTAGCAACGGCAACCACGCTCCGCATGTGCCGTAGGTAACCTGGCCGCACCTTTTCCTCCTCCGCGCGTGGCGCGGGGCTGAGAGGGAAAGTGCGAGCAACGGCAGGGATGGTGCGCTTTTTCCGGAGTCCGCACGTGCCGTCGACACGACAAGACTCGTCCTCACGGCGCGCCCGCGTTCCAGCACCTTCGCTCTCTCGCGCACTTTCACTCCCCGCACACTTTCCCCTTCACTTTCACTCCCCACACCATGGAGTGGACCGCGTGTCTTCCGGCTATCAGGTGATCGCGCGCAAATGGCGCCCCCAGACCTTTGACGAGGTCTCCGGGCAGGACCATGTGGTGCGCACGCTGAAGAACGCCATCCTGCGCAACCGCATCGCGCACGCCTATCTCTTCGTCGGACCGCGCGGCACGGGCAAGACGACCACCGCGCGCATTTTCGCCAAGGCGCTCAACTGCAAGAACGGCCCCACCGTCCAGCCCTGCGGCGTCTGCCCGGCCTGCGTCTCGATCACCGACGGCACGTCGATGGACGTGCTCGAGATCGACGGCGCCTCGAACAACGGCGTGGAGCAGGTGCGCAACCTGCGCGACGACGTCCGCTACGGCGCAGCCGACGGCAAGTTCAAGATCTACATCATCGACGAGGTGCACATGCTCTCGGCCGCGGCGTTCAACGCGCTGCTCAAGACGCTCGAGGAGCCGCCGCCGCACGTGAAGTTCATCTTCGCCACGACCGAGGCGGAGAAAGTCCTGCCGACGATCGTGTCGCGCTGCCAGCGCTTCGACCTCAAGCCCATTGCCGACGAGGTGATCGTGGCCCGCCTCACCCAGATCGCGCAGGCGGAGAAGATCCAGGTCGAGCCCGCCGCCCTCGCCGCCATCGCCCGCCTGGCCGCCGGCGGCATGCGCGACTCGCAGTCAATCCTCGACCAGATGATCGCCTTCTGCGGCGACACCGTGACCGAGGCCGACGTGCTCGAGGTCTACGGGCTCGTGGCACCCGATCAGGTCAACGCGCTGCTCAAGGCTGTCGTCACCGCCGACTACGCCGCCATCTCCGCGCTCGTCGACGACTTCGACGCCAACGGCCGCGACTTCGTCCGCCTCGTCACCGACCTGCAGGTGCGCACGCGCACCGTGTTGCTCGATGCCGTGCGCCACAAGGGCACGAGCGCGCAGCTCGGAGCCCCGCTCACGGTCGAGTCGCTCTCGCGCCTGCTCGACGCCCTGCGCTCGAGCGAGGGCAGTCTCAAGTTCGGCCTCAACGAGAAGGCCAACTTCGAGGTCTCCATGCTCCGCGCCGTCGAGGAGTGCCGCGCGCGCGCCATCGACACGCTCATCCGCGAGATCGCGACGCTGGGCGCCTCCGGCGAAAAAAAAAAGTAGCGGAGAGGTCGGAGTCCGACGGTAGGGAGGCCTCGCCGACGCCTCCGCCGAGTGTGGAGCCACCTGCGGCGGCGAAGAGTCTTCCGTCCAACGCCGGCGCCAGCCCCGCACCGTTTCTCGCGCAGCTGCGGTCTCCGCGCCCCGTCGCCCGGGTGAGCGCCGCCGATGCTGCACCGGTTCCTGTTGCTGCGGCGCCGCGTGTCCAGACACCGGCGTCGTCCGACGACCTCGACGCCCTGTCCGATACTCCGCTCTCCGATGAGAGTTTCGAGAGCGCCACGACGGTGGTGCCGCGCTCCGTCCTCGCGCACCGCGACGTCGAGCGCGGCGATTCCACCCCGATCTCGGAACTCAAGCCGCCACCTCCCCTCGAGGAGATGGTGGCGAAGATTCCCGCCGAGACGAAAGACGCGCTCGATCAACTCTTCCGCGCCCGCTTCCGCGCGGTCCGCCGCATCACGCCGGAACAGCTGCGCTGAACTGAACGGGCTGGCCACCATGGCTGCCCCATGGTGCGGCCCGACCATCGAGATCACGGCCGGCGGCGCCAGTGCGGCCGACAGATCCCGCGCGGGGAGCCTGCCTCAAGGTCGCGCGAACTCACGGCACGAGATAGACCTCGACGAGCGCGACGCCCGTGGAGCCGTTCTTGCCGCGGGCGTTGACGGTGTAGGCTCCGGGCGGCAGGGTGACGACGAACGCGGCGTCCTTGCTGCCCTCGACCAAGGAGAAGGCGAAGACCTGGCGGGCGACGGCGGCGGTTTGTGAGGCGTCGGCGCCGGTGCCCCAGTCGTCGTTGGACAGGATCGGGTAGTCGATGCCGTTCTCGCGACGGTAGACGGTGAACTCCGGATCCTCGAGCACGCCCTGGACGCCGAATGTCGTCAGGCGCGGCCCGACGGCGCGAATCAGGAAGGTGCGTGAGCCCTCGTCGGATACGACGAAGCCCGGAATCATGATCTGGCCGCCCACGCCGACGAAACCGCGGTTGGAGATATTGATCAGCCGTGCGCCGGGAGAACCGACGTCGGCGTCGTAGAGCTCGACCAGGCTCACGCCGGTCACGTCGTCGACGCCGGCGGTGGGCACGGTGTAGGAGCCGGCGGGCAGGTTCACGAGCAGCGCGGAGTCCTTGCTGCCGTCGGGCAGCGAGAACGCGAAGACCTGCGCAGAGACCGTGATGATCTCGGCCTTGTTCGTGTTGGTGCTCCAGTCGTCATTCTGATCGAGGGTCACGTAGACTCCGCCGCCGGTGTCGCGCTTGAGCGTGAGCGTCGGGTCGGGCAGCGCCCCGGGGACACCCAGCGTGGCGAGTCGCGGGCCCACGCCGCGGATGAGGATCTTCTTCGTGCCGGTGCCCGAAATGACGAAACCCGGGATGACGATGCTGTCCCCCGTCTGGCAGAGCGCGCGCGTGGAGAGATTGAGCAGCCGTGCGTCCGACGGCGGCGGAGCGGTGACGGTGATCGTGGCCGGATCGCTTGCCGTCGAGAGGCCCCCGACCGTGATTATGAGGCGATACGTGCCCGAGGTGAAAGCCTGGGCGCTCGGGACGGTGTAGGTGCTTTGCGTTGCGCCAGGTATGTCGACCCAGGTGGCCGAGGCGGGTTTCAGACTGAATGCGGAACTAGCGCCCAGCGGCTGAGCGAGGATCTGCCATTGGTAGATCGCGCCGGCAAGGGCGTCCACCGAGGCACTGAGTGTCGCGGGTTGACCGGCAGCGACGTTCTGTGAGTTCGGTTGTTGGACGATGGTGGGCGGTGTCCCGCCGATCGAGAGTATCGCCCGAGCGGACATAGCCAATCCTCCCGATTCGTTCTGGACCGCACACGCATAGCTGTATCCCGTTTTCGAATTCGGCACGGACGGGAAAGTGAGCGTGGGTGAGTTGGCACCAGCGATCCGCGTGAACCCGCTTCCGACGCTTGGACCGAACTCGTACCAGCTGTAGCTGAGAGGGCCGGTGCCCGCTGCCGCGATGCTGAACGAAGCCGTGCCGCCCTCGGCGATCGTTTGGTCCGCAGGTTGGGTGGTGATGAGAATGTCGCCGGGCCGGACTACGCGTATTTCTATCGGCCACCAGAACCAACCGCTCGCGTTTTCGTACTGAACGACCATGCGCCACGGCGGCGGAAACAGCGTGGCGGTCGTTCCGTCGACGACTGTCGCTTTGAGTTCGCTGCTCGAAGGTCCAGCGGGCCGGCCGGAGACGATCCCGGTGGCTGCATCGAAGGTCATGCCGTACGGGGCGCCATGAACCTGGATCGCCCGCAAACCGGTACGGTTGAGGGTGACAGCCGCGGACTCCCCGTGTGCGAGTTCGAGGTATCGAAGTTGCGGCTGCACCGGCACCACGGCTGGGGCGAATGCATCGGCCTTGGCAGTGGTGCATACGGCGGAGCGGCCCGGCGTGGCCGGAACGCCTCCCAGTGGGGCATGGCGCGCCATGGTCGTCCGCCAATTGTCGGGCAGTCGTGGCGCGAAGGTGCCCGCGTCATCGTATCCTGTGTCGGCGGCGCCCCATCGCTGACGGAAGATCTGTACCGCATCGGGGTGGACGACAAGGTGCCGGGCCCCGCCGGACTCTCCCAGGCGGTCGGCCGTGGAGAATGGATTCCAAGCCAGGAGCTGGAGGTCATTGGTGCGCCATGCGGCGGCATCGTAGCGCGAAGTGCTCCCAAGGACGCGCGCAAACCGACCTGCGATGTAGACCACGCCCGCCGATTGATCCAAGCCGATATCCCGGACCGGACCATCCGGGGCGGGATTCCATGGCCTGAGCGAGCCCGTCGTGCGATCAAAGGCCGCCGCATAGTCACGTCGTGCCAGTCCGGCCGCCACGCTGCCTTCTCCCTTGAACCCGCCGGCCACCCACACCGTGGACTGATCGACGACGACCGAAGTCACCGGGCGGTTGTCGTTGGCATCGATGCCGGCGTCGAATGCGAGGGGCTGACCGGTGACGCGATGCACCGCGGCAAGCCCCCGGCGCGACACTGTTCCGCCCAGATTCGTGAAGTGACCTCCTAGGAAGAGTTGATCGTCGGCCACGGCCAGGGTGCGCACGGTCCCATTGGGATTCGGGTTGTAGTCCTTGGGGCGCCCGATCACGACGACCGAGTCGCCTGGGGCCAACTCGACCGCCCAGTGGATCGTGGTGTCGACGCGACAAACGAATCGCTTCGCGTCGACTGTGCTTCCGATTGCGGAGCTCGGTGTCCCCGTGAAGCGAACGCGCTGGTCGATGAACGCGCCGCCCACCAGCAGGTCGGTGCCGTCCACCGCCAGAGCATGCACCTCGCCGCCGAACCCGACGCAGTTGGCGACACTGAGTTGGCCGCCGGGCGACGACGACGGAACGATCGCGCAAAGATTGTACGTGGTGTTGTCCATCGTCAGGGAGCCTGGGGCCGTCGTTCCGTTAAAAGCCGTATTGAAGACTCCGCCGGCGTAGATCCGCGTCCCGACTTTGGCCAAAGCGTTGATCCGCTCGCGGCCCGAGCCGCTGAATTGGAGGACACCGGCTGCTTGCGGAAGGACGCGTCCCGTCGAGGTCTCGATTGCTGCGAAGCAGGCGCGGTGATGGAAAAAGGGAGCCGCGCTGGTCGATCCGGCAAAGACAACGCCACCCGACCGCGCGACGGTCATGGTTTGCCCGTTGTAGGGATGACTGAAGGTGCCGTTTGTCATCAGGCCTTGGTTGTAGCCGGACGGGCGGAATTCGGGACGCCAACCGCTGAATGTCGGCGAGATGCCGTGATTGGCGACGGACCACACACCCACACCGCGGTTCAGGTCACCGCCGTCACTCGGATGGGAGGGGAGATAGGCGTAACCCGCAAACCAGACAGTGGCGCCATCGTGAAACATCCTGAAGTGGCGCTGATCGAATCCGGCGTTGGACCCGACGATTCCCGGACTCACCTCTCCGAGATCGGATCCCGTGAGCACCGACGTCATCACCGATGCATCGATCACATTGTAGGTCCAGGGACCGATCGGTAGTTTCCCCGCGATATGAACTCGGCCTGCATGGACAAACAGCGACATCACCGTCGCATCGGACTCGGTGATGGTGGACGTGCGCCACGTCGCCGATGTTTCCCCGGATGTACGGTCGATGCGCGCGAGCGGGCCGTTGAGCGGTGTCGTCGCATCAGCGAAGTAGAACGAGCGCAGGGAGGTCCCTCCGACGTACTTTGTTCTCCAGGAGCGTCCACCCACGTAGACCGAGTCGATATCGGTGTCGATCGCAGTGACTACGACATAGTGGTCTCGGATATCCGCCGGTCGCTGTGGTGTCCCGCCCGGGATCGTCCAGTCGCCCCCGGCAATCTTGCTGGCAAGCGCCGCGTTCGGATTCCACGGCGTCGCCACGCCGGTCGTGCGGTTTACCGCGGCCAGATTCAGCCGCTGGACTCCGCCGACCATGGTTGTCTGGTCGCGATTGAGGAGAAAGAACTCACCTCCGACGTAGAGTGTGCCACCGCGTTCGGCGAGACTGAGAACGAGTCCCGGGTGAATCGCGCGGCCGTTCGGGTCGCCTCCGAGTCGCTCCATTTCCACGCACGGGTTGAATGCGCGCACAGCGCCGGTCGTAGCATCCACGGCAGCGAGGCTCAATCGTACGCTGCCACTGACCTGGCTGAAATAGCCGCCGACGTAGAGCGTGTCGCCGACAAGCAGGAGACTGTGGACAGCGCTCGAGGCATGCCGCTGTTCGCCCGCTCCGTCGTAGTCGCCCGACACCGACCCTGCCACGAAGTTGCGCGGCCGCCAGAAGCTCGAGGGATTCCCGTCGACCGATGCGGAGAACGTCGTGTCGACCGTTCCGTCCGCCCGGATGCGCGCCAACCGGCGGCACTCGATGCCTCCGACGCGCATGAACTCACCGCCGATGTAAAATCCGCCGGCTCCGTCAGGCACGGCAGCATGTACGAGGCCGTCGACATACGGGAAGTTTCGTAGCAGGGCCCCGGAGGTCGCGTCGAAGAATTGAGCGTATCCCAAATCCTCCGCCACGGTCGAAAACTCACCGCCGATATAGGTGACATCGCCGTCGACGAGGACTGCATTGATGGGCCCGTCGGTCGCAGGAAGTTTCGGCGCCGCATACGAAAGATGGGAGAGCGCACAGACGGCGATGCAGGGGAAGACGAGTCTCATGTTTGTAGGGGGGGGCGAGGGACGGTCGTGGCACGGTGTGGAACGAACGGCTACGCAGTGAAGGCAGCCAACCGACGATCGCAGGTCGTCGCTCCACGATGGAGGTCGCGCGCCAGCGAAACGTGGGCCTTCACATCGATCCAAGGATAGTGCACAAGGTGTGCCCCGTCCTTGGGAATGATGGCCACCGGCATGGGAAAGTTTCCCATGCCGGGCGGGCAGGGCCGGACTTGCGACCGGCTGGGTTGCGCGCTAGCCACGCCCCGAATGGAGTTTCGCACGCCGTATGTGCCCGGGTATGCGATGGAGGTCGATTGCCTGGTCCTTCTCTGGACGTCTGTAGTAGGCCTCTGGGTACGTCGCGCCTGGCGCGCGGGGCAGGATCGACCGGTCCGGATGTGGGGTGCGTGGTGGATGCTGGGCTGGCTGGCCTCGGTGACCGGCGCGGTCTCGGGCTGGATCGAACCGACGGGCTGGCGGGCCGAGGAGATGCTCGAGACCCTCTTCCGGGCCGGAGGGACAGGCATCCTCGCAGCGGGTGTGATCTGGGCTTGGCGTCCGGCCGCGCCCCCGTCGTTCGTCGCGTTGGCCGGTGGCGCCGTGACCGTGGCGGCCGGTGTTACCCGGCACACCCTGCCGTATCCGCTTCCGGGAGTCTTTGATGGCGCGCTGCTGTGCATGGTCCTCGTGCACGTGGCCAATCGTATGAAGTCGGCGGAGAGGTGGCGCCGTATCTCGGTCGGGGTCGCGATCGGATGGGTGGCTGTGGCCGCGCTGACGGAGGCGAGTCTGGAGCAGACCCTGTGGCCGGGGCTGCTGACCGGTGCGAGTTGGTCATGGTGGCGCCACCTTGCGGCGCTCGCGATCTTGGGGCCGGCCGGCTTGGCCTGGTGGGTGGGAACCAGCAGTACTTTGAGTGGACGCTTCTCGCTGCGGACGATGGGCCTGGTGGCGCTCAGCGCGGGTGGGGCGTTTGCGGCAATCGCCTACGGGGACCGGCAGCTTCGCTGGCGCCTGGCGTCCGATCTGCGCAGCCGGATGGCGTGGGCGGCCGCCCAGCTTCAGCAGGGGGATATCTTGGCGCTCTACCGGCGAGAGGCTCGCGCAGGCAGTGAAGCGCATCGTCGGGTGTGGCTCACGCTGACGGAATTGCGGAGAAGCGACGGCCGGGCGATGTATGCCTACCTCATGGCGCTGCGCGACGGGCGCTGGTGTTTTCCGGCGGCGGCGACGGTCTCATGGGTGACGGCCGGGAAGTATGTCGATGTCGACTTCCGGCCCGGCGCCGAGACGGATGCATGGGTGATGCCGGGGGACCGCTTTTCGTTCCTACCTCCATCGCAGGACAACTCGGGTCTGGTCGTCACCGCAGTGCTTCCGATCTGGGTCGACGGTCCTGATTCACGCATCCTCCTCGGGGTCGACTACGACGCCCTGGCCTGGACTCGGCAGCTCCTGGTCCTGCGCCTTCCCAGCATGGCCCTGCTGCTGGCAGGAGGGGCATGCGGGGGCTTGTGGCTCGTCGCCCAACGCCGGAGTGCGCAGGTCGCCGGAGCGCACGCCGCCGTGGCGGCCGTGAGCCATGAGTTGCGTACACCGCTGCAGAGTGTGCTGGGCTATGCCGACCTTCTGGCGCGGACCGACCTGGGGCAGGGGCAACGAACCTACGTGGAACGACTGCGCTGTGATGGGAGGCACCTTGCGCATCTGATCAACCAGATGCTCGATCTGTCGACGCTCCGGGCCGGTGTGTTCCAGTTGCGACCGCGGATGGAGAATCCGGTGACGGTGGCAGCCGATGCGCTGGCTTCGATCGAGGCTGAGGCGACGCGCAAAGGTCTGACCGTGCGGGCGGAATACGACGAGAGCTTGCCACCCCGGCTCCTACTCGATGGTGTGCGCGTGCGTCAGGTTGTCGTCAATCTGCTGTCCAACGCGGTCCGCTACACGGAGCGCGGAGGAATTGTCATCCGACTGCGCCACCCTTCGGAAGGTGAACTTGTGATCGAGGTTGAAGACCCGGGTATCGGCATGGATTCGGATGATTTGGGGCGACTGTTCGATCCGTTCTTTCGCGGGGAGCAGGCCGCGCGGCTGGAGCAGCGAGGTGCGGGACTCGGTCTCTCGATCACCCGACAGATCATCGATTGCATGCGCGGGACGCTAGAGGTGCACTCAGAGCCTGGCGCCGGCTCTCTCTTCCGGGTGACATTTCCGGTGGAGCGGGGCGACCAAACGCGGGAGACGAATGCCACGGCAGCCTCCACGTGCCGGCTGGAAGGGTGGCGGGTGCTTGTGGTCGAGGATCATCCCACGGTCTCCGGACTCTTCTGCGACTTCGTGACGACGTTGGGCGGTGTGCCTTCGGTCGCCGCATCCGTGGCCGAGGCGCGCGCGTGGTTGCGCAAGAGCGGCGCCCCCGACGTGCTTGTGATCGATCACCACCTCGCGGACGGGTCCGGATTCGCCGTCGCACTCGACCCGGTGGTGGTCGGCGACGGTGAGGTCTGGCGTATCGGGGTTTCGGCGACCGATGGCGTCGAGATACGGCGCCGGGCCTCCGAGGCTGGGTGCGATCACTTCCTGCCCAAGCCGTGTGATCTCGAGACGTTTTCGAGTGCGATCGCGGCGCGTCCGTGGCTTCAGGTCGGACGGACCGCGGGTGTCCGCGCGATCGCTCCGACCGGCGGGCAGTGGGTCGTCGACGGCGGCCTCCGGTCCGCGTGGCTGGCTGAGGTCGAGGAGAGCCTGCGGGCGTGGGAGGGACCGGTGGCGATTGGCGACGGCAAGCCAATCGCCGATCGCGCCCACTATCTGAAGAATGGTGCGGACTTTCTAGGTCCGGAGTTCAGGGAAACCAGTCGGTTCTTGAGCGAGATCGAGGCGCTGGCTCGTGCGGGACGAAGCCCTGCCACCGCAATTCAGGATCTTCGCATGGCTTTGATGCGCGCCAGGGCTTTGGGTTCGGTTACGCCCGGCCGTTAATCCGCCGAGATGATTCGGTGGCGCAGTGCGAAGCGCACGAGCCCCGCTGTCTCGTGGATGTCCAGCTTGGTCCGGAGGCTAGCGATCTGGTTGTGAACTGTCTTTGGGCTGGTGCCGAGTGTCGCGGCGGCTTCCTTGGGGCTGCGACCTGAGGCGATCAACCGCAGGATCTCGATCTCGCGCGGAGAGAGGCGGGCGAGAGGCTGGTTGGATGGTTCACGTAGCGCGCTCGCGAGCAGGGGGGCCGAGTTTGCACAGAAGTAGGTCTTCCCCGCTAGCGCGGCATCGAGAGCGGCGCACAGGGCGTCGCTTCCCGATCTCTTCAGGACAAAACCGTGCGCCCCGACCTCAGCCGCGGCGCGCGCGACTTCGGGTTCCTCCCGCGCAGTAAGGATCACGAATCGCAACCCGGGTAAGTCGGTGCGTGCGGCACGGATTAGGTCGACGGCGCCACCATCTGGGAGAGACCAATCGAGAATCACTACGTCGACTTCCTTTTGCCGCAATGTCACTGCGGCCTCCTGCCATCCGGAACACTCACCGCAGACTTCAAGCATGAGTTGCTCGCGAGCAAACTGAGCGATCAGTTGGCGGACAAAAACATGATCTTCGACGAGAAGAACGCGAGCACGTGGGGGCCTGTGCATGCAGCGCGCGAGCCGTAGTCCGAGCCGATTTATCAGTCAAGGAACCTGTCGGGTTGCTCACCGCTATAAGGATCGCTGCCAAGCGCGTTGCCGAGAATCAGGCACGGAACCACCGTGCTGCGGCCACGTTGGCGGCCAGACCGAAAGCGGCGAGCGCAAGCAGCGGCGTGACGATCGCGCCGAGTCCGGAGCCGTAGGTGATGAGCTGATGCAGCGCATCCAGTGCCCAGCCGTTGGGTACGGCGTGGGCGAGGCGCTTGAAGAAGTCGCCTGCGAGTTCCAGCGGCCACCAGCAGCCGCCGATCGCGGCGGCCGGCAGACCGATGGCGAGGCAGATGCCGATCACCTTGTCCTCGGCGCGCGCGAGCGAACCGATGAGCACGCCGAACGACGCGGCCACCCAGCCGAGCACGCCCATGACCAGCAGGATGCCACCGAGGCTGTCGCCGATCGGCACCTTGAAGAGAAACTGGCCGGCCGCGAGCATCCCCGCCGACTGCACGAAGGCGAGGAGCATGAGCCCGAGGATCTTGCCGCCGAGCAGCTGCAGGCGGCTGAGTGGATTGACCGCGAGCCGGCGGATCACGCCGCTGCGCCGCTGGTCGGCCACGGAGGCACCGCCGAAGATCAGGACATTGAGGAAGGTGTAGCCGACGAGATTTCCCGGCAGGGAGAACGACATGCCGACCGGCTGGGGCTTGCGGCCGGCGTGCGAGACCTGCAGCGCGACGGCGGGCGGTGCGTCGATGAGTGCTCCCAATCCAGCCTCCGTCGGCGGCGCGCCTCGCGTGTCGATGGCGAGCCGCGCGAGGTGCGCGTTCAGGGCGATGATCACGCGGCCGAGCCGGAGTTGCACGATCTGCGCGTTGCCGATGTCGGAGCCCTCGATGGTGAAGAAGTCGAGCTTCACCTGCTGCATGGCGAGCACGCGCTCGGTGAAGTCCGCTGGCACGGTGATGCCGCGGCGGGCGTCGGCGGCGTGCTCCGAGCCGGGTGTGACGATCTCGAGGCCCTGCTGGCCGAGTTCCTTGAGGAATACGCGGCCCATGAAGCCGGTGTCCCGGTTGTCCACGAGCACGCGCGGGCGCGCGTCCTCCGGACCGCCCGGGCCGCGGGCGGCGAAACCCATGACCCAGACAAACGCCAGGGGCATGACGAAGAGCCAGAGGTAGGCGGTGCGGTCGCGAAGGAAGAGGCGAACATCATTCCAGGCGATGACGAGGATGGCGCTCATGCGCGGACTCCTTTCTCGATCCGGCGGCGGAGCAGGGCGCTGGCGATGAACACCGCGACGAGGCCGAAGGCCAGGCACTTGGCCATTGAGTGCAGCCACGGACCGGTGTCACCGGAGTCCTGCAGGGCACGCGCGGCCTCGGCGAACCAGCCGGTCGGCATGAAGGGTGTGATCCACTGGCGCACCCAGACGGGAAACATATGGATGGGAAACATGCAGCCGCCGGCGATGGCCAGCGTGGCGATCATGATGTTGGCGAGGGCGTCGGCCCGGCGCTCCGTCCCGGCGAGGGCGGCGAGCATGCCCAACAGTCCGGCTCCACAGAACGAATACGCCACCACGAGCGCGGCGAGCCGCAGCGGCTCGCGCCAGGTGAACTGAAAGATGAGCGCGCCGCCGCCGAGCAGGATGAGCGCGGCGAGCGAGCCCAGCACGACGGCGAACGCGATCTTGCCGGCGAGGAAGACCGCGAGTCCCTCGTGGATCGTCTTGAAGCGCTCGAGCGTGTGCAGTCGCATCTCGCGGTAGACGTCACGCATGCCGTGGTCGATCAGGTAGAGCAGGAACATCGCCGCCATGCCGCTGAGCAGAAAGGCGAACACGCTCCACGCCGGTCCCTTCTGGCCGGTGGATGTGTCGGCCCGCGTCTCCAGGTCGGTGATGACGAGTGGCGTCACCCTGATC
>JACSRI010000174.1 GCA_014879845.1 Opitutaceae bacterium | reverse complement strand
GGGCATGGGCGGGCGTCTGCCCGAGGTGGGGCAGGAGATCATGCCCGACCAGGTGGTGGTGCGGCTCGTCGATCCCCATGCCTTCATGCTCGTGATCCACGTGCCCGAGCCGCGCGCCCGCTGGGTGCATGCGGGCCAGCCGGTGCGGCTGGCGTCGGACGACCGCGGCGAGCTCCCGGAGGTCGAAGCCGCGATCAGTTGGGTCGCGCCGGAACTCAACCTCGAGATCCGCGCTCGCGAGGTGCACATCCATCTCACCGACCCCCGCGGCTTGCTGCTCGCCGGCAGTCTCGTGAATGCACGCTTCCAGGCTGCGCTCGGGCCCGATCTCGAGCCGGTCGATCCGGCCGACTCCGGCGCCGCCGGGACTTTTGTGCTCGTGCCCAAGACCGCGGTCCTGTCCACCGGTGTGCGTCACGTCGCCTGGCGCGTGGCCGAGCGCAGCGCCGACGGGCGCATGCGCTTCGAACTCGCTCCCCTCGCGCTCGGACCGCGCATCGAGGACGAATCGGGTCGCGACCTCTATGTCGTGCGCGCCGGGCTCAAGGCCGGCGACGACGTCGCGACGCAGGGCCTCTTCCTTGTCGACAGCCAGGCGCAGCTCGCCGGCACGCCCTCTCTGCTGTTTCCGCTCGGCGCTGTCGCCCCCTCTGCTCCGGCCCACCAGCATTGAGTTCGTGGATACCGGGATCTCCATCCTTCCGGAACCGTCGTCATGGTATCGTTCGCCATCCGCAATCCCTTCCTGATGCTCGCCGCCGCGCTGGCGTTCGCCATCGCCGGTTTCTGGTCGTGGCGTCACGTGCCGGTCGATGCGATTCCCGACCTGAGCGACAACCAGGTGATCGTCTGGGCGGAGTGGCCGGGCAAGAGCCCGCAGGACATCGACCAGCAGATCACCTCGCGCCTCGCCCGCGAGCTGCAGGGACTCCCCGGCGTGTTGACCGTGCGCGGCATGTCGCTCTACGGCGCCGGCTATATCTACGTGATCTTCGAGGAGCGCCGCGACCTCTATGCCTGCCGCACGCGCGTGCTCGAACGGTTGTCCCAACTGCAGGGGCTGCTCCCTCCCGGCGTCGTGCCGCGGCTCGGACCGGACGCGACGGCGATGGGGCAGGTCTATGCCTTCGTGCTCCAGGGCGAGCGCGACGTCGAGGCGCGCCGGTATGTGCTCGATCAGGTCGTGGTGCCGGCCGTGCGCGCGGTACCGGGCGTCTCCGAAGTGGCGCCCGCGGGCGGCGTGGTTCGCGAGTACCAGGTCGACGTCGATCCCGTGCGGCTCGAGCAGCAGGGCATCACGACCGACATGCTCATGATGGCCGTGCAGCAGGCCGGCCGCGACGTCGGAGCGATGAGCGTGGAACAGTCCGGCGTCGAGACGATGATCCGTGGCATCGGATTCATCCGCTCGGTCGCGGATGTGGAAAACATCGTCGTGCGCGGCGACCGCATGCTCGGCGCGGGCCTGCGCCTCGGCGACATCGCCGAGGTGCATCTCGGCGGGCAATTCCGGCAGGGACTTCTTGCGGACGGCACGCAGGAGCATGTGGGCGCGATAGTCGCGCTGCGTGTCGGCGCCGATCCGAAGACCGTCATCGATGCCGTCAAGCGTCGCCTCGCCGACCTCGCGCCCGCGCTGCAGCGCGACGGACTGCGCGTCGTGCCGTTCTACGACCGCACGCAACTCATCCGCGAAACCACGGCGACACTCGGTGCGACGCTCGTCGAGGCAGTCGTCACGACCGTGATCGTCGTCGTGGCCTTTCTGCTCCACGTGCGCGCGAGCCTCGCCGTGGCCGCAAGCCTGCCGTTGGGCATGCTCTTCACTTTCCTCGTCATGCACTTGGCGGGCGTGAGCGCCAACATCATGAGCCTCGCCGGCATCGCCATCGCCATCGGCGTGATGGTCGACTTCGGCATCATCATGACCGAGAACATCACGCAGCACCTCGTCGACCTGCAGGAGAAGTGCCGGCGCGAGGGCCGCGAGATGCCGACGTCGCCGTGGCATCCCGAGATCACCGAGGCGGTCGTCGCCGCCGCGCGCGAAGTGGCGCGCCCGCTCATGACCTCGGCGGCCACGACCGTGATGGGTTTCCTTCCGATCTTCGCGCTGCAGGACCAGGCCGGTCGCCTCTTCGAGCCGCTCGCGCTGACCAAATCCCTCGCCATCTCCGGCGCGGTGCTCTTCGGCACGCTGCTCGTGCCCGTGCTCTGCCGCCTGCTCCTGCCGCCTTGGCATGTGCGGCGCGGCTGGCTGCTCGCCGCCGCCGGGCTCGCCGGCGGGGCGGGCTTCGGGTGGTTCATCCGCGACGGCTGGTCCATGCCGATGGAGTACGGACGCTGGGCGCTGACCGTGCCGGGCTGGCTGTTTGCGCCGCTCTTCGGGGCGTTGGCTGCATCGACCGTCTGGCGCCTCGGCCGCGAGCGTCTGGTCAACTACGAGGAAAACCCCGTCAGCCACGGCATCCACGTGGCCTACGACTGGGCCTACACGCGCATCCAGCGCCACAAGGTCGCCTTCACCTGCGTGATCGCGACCATGGCGCTCGGCGGCTACCTGCTCGGGGCCGGCTGGCAGACGCTGAGCTGGCCGCTGCGCCAGCTCGTCGCCCTCGGCGGCGGCGACCTCGCGGCCACGCGTCTCGACGCCGCCATGACACGGGCGTTTCCCGGCGTGGGCTCGAGTTTTCTGCCGCCGCTCGACGAGGGCAGCCTGCTCTTCATGCCGTCGCTGCCGGCCAGCGCTGGCCTCGGTGAGACCCAGCGGATCATGCTCACGCAGAACCGCCTGATCGAGGCCGTGCCCGAGGTGGCTGGCGTCATGGGAAAGATGGGACGCGCCGAGACCGCGCTCGATCCCGCGCCGATCGGCATGATCGAGACCGTCGTGCTGCTCAAACCCTACGCCGAATGGCCGGTGCACGAGTTCACGCTGCCGGACGGCGGCACGGAGCGGCGGCCGCGCACGCTCGAGGAAGTGCGGGCCGTGCTCGCCGCGACCACCGACATCCCGGGCGTGGCGCCGAGCTGGCTGCAGCCGATCGAGACGCGCGTGGTCATGCTCTCGACCGGTATCCGCAGTCTCATGGCGCTCCAGGTCCTGGGTGACGACTCCGATGCCCTCGAGCGTTTCGCCGAGGCGGCGGAAAAGGTGATCCAGGGCACGCCCGGCGCCGTCGACGTGCAGATGCAGCGCGAGGGCGGCAAGCCCTACGCCGAGATCCGCCTCGATCCGGCGCGTCTTGCGCGTTTTGGCCTGAGCAATGAGCGCGTCATGCAGAGCGTGGAAAACACGCTGGGCGGGATGGCCGTGACCTATTCGGTGGAGGGTGCGCTGCGGTATCCCGTGCGCATCCGCTACCTGCGCGAGCGGCGCGACGATCCCGATGAGTTGAGCCAGGTGCGTGTGCCGTTGCCCGACGGCATGGGCTCGGTCCCGCTGTCGAGCCTCGTGGCCGTGCCGCGCGTCCTTTCGGTCGCGCTCGATCCGGCGCGGCTCGGGGCGCAGGCGCTGCTTGCCCAGTTGCCGCTCGTGCACCAGCGCAACCTCACCATCCTGGCGCCCGATTCCGCGGAGTTGACTCTTCCGGCTGGTGAACGCAAGCCGGCGGCGCTGGATGCCGCGATCGCCGCTGGATCGGCGCGCATCACGGCCGAGCGCCCGAGCGACTCCGGGATCACCTACACCGTCGGTCCGATGGCGATCCGCTCCGAGGGCGGCAAGCGCACGCAGTACGTGCTGCTCAACGCCCGTGGGCGCGGCGAGGTCGAGGTCGTGCGCGACGCCGACGCGCGCCTGCGTGCGGCGCTGGCCGACGGCCGCATCGAACTGCCGGCCGGCGCGACCTACCGATGGGTCGGCCGCTACGAGCAGAAGCTCAAGGCCGACGCCACCATGCGCTGGATCATCGCCGCCTCGATGGCCGTGATGGTCGTGCTCATCTACGTCGGCACGCGCTCCTGGCTCATCACGGCCATCATCATCCTCTGCAACGCCTCGGTCACGACGGCGGGCGGCTTCTTCTTTGTCTGGTGGTGGGGGGCGGAGATGACGACGGCGGTCGTCGTCGGTTTCCTTGTGCTGCTCGGCGTGATGTTCAACGACGGCATCCTGCTGGGCACCTACATCCAGGAGCAGTTCCGCACGCATCCCAGCACCGTCGAGGAAGTCCATCGCCGCATTTTCTACGCCGGCCTGCGGCGCCGCCGGCCGGCCATCATGACCAACGCGACCACGCTGTTGTCGCTGATCCCCGTCCTGTGGGCGACCGGTCGCGGTTCGGAGGTCATGCAGCCGATGGTGCTGCCGGTCGTGGGCGGCATGATCTTCGACGTCATCTCGCTCTTCTCCGTGCCGGTGTTCTTCGCCTGGTACTGGGAACGCCGGCTGGCGCGCGAGGCCGCAGCCATGCAGGGTGGGGCGGCCGCGTCGCGGACGGCGGTGCCGGCTCGGGCCTGAGCCGGGGTGACCTCGCTTCGCAAAACCCGGCCGAGGTTGCGCACATCTTGGCAAAAGTCCGATCGTTCAAATCGAGCGTAGTAAGTTGATTACCTGAGAACTTGTGAATCTTACGGGACACGTGTCCGCGGTGGGGCTATGAGCTTAACTTTCGACCGATTGGTCGATTGGATGTCCGCATTCCCATGTCCGCTCTTTCATCAGTCCCGTCGCCGGTCGCCGGCGCGCAGGATCCATCGTTGGCCGAACCCAGGCCCGCGGTCCTGATCATCAACTGTGGCAGTTCGTCGGTGAAGTTCGCGCTCATCGGCACGCGTCGCGAAACCCTCATCCTCTCCGGTCTGGCCGAGCGACTTGGCTCGCCCGAGGCGCAGATGTCATGGAAATCCGGCGACGAGAAGAAGTCCAAGGCGCTGCCCGACGCCGACCTGGTCACGGCGTTGCACGAGATGCTCGGCATCCTTCCGGGAAACATCCAGGTCGTGGCCGTGGGTCACCGCGTGGTGCATGGCGCCGAGGCGTTTTCGCACAGCGTGCGCATCGACGCCGACGTGCTCGCCGGCATCGAGCGCTGCAACGATCTCGCCCCGCTGCATAACCCCGCCAACCTCGCCGGCATCCGCGCCGCGAAGAAGGTTTTCCCGGCGACGCCGCAGGTCGCCGTCTTCGACACCGCCTTTCACTCGACGCTGCCGAAACGCGCCTACCTCTACGCTGTGCCGTATGATTGGTACACGACCGACGGCGTGCGGCGCTATGGTTTCCACGGCACGAGCCATCGCTATGTCTCGAGCGAGGCCGCCCGCCGCATCGGCAAACCTCTCGACCAACTCGGCCTGATCACCGCGCATCTCGGCAACGGCTGCAGCGCCTCGGCGGTCGAGGGCGGAAGGAGCGTCGACACGACGATGGGCATCACGCCGCTCGAAGGCCTGGTCATGGGGACGCGCAGCGGCGACGTTGACCCGAGCCTGCATGAGTTCATGGCCGCAAAACGCGGCTGGAACCTCGAGCGCATCATGAAGGCGCTCAACCGCGAGAGCGGCCTGCTCGGACTCTCCGGCGTCAGCAACGACATGCGCACGCTCGTCGAAGCGGCCACCGCCGGCAACGAGCGCGCACAACTCGCGATCGATGTCTTCGCCTACCGGCTCGCGCGATCGATCTCAGCGCTCACCGCCGGTCTCTCGCACCTCGACGCCATCATCTTCACCGGCGGCATCGGTGAACACTCGAAGTATGTGCGTGCGCGCACGGCCGAGCATCTCCAGGTCCTGGGCGTGGAGCTCGATGCCGCCCTCAACGACCGCAACGGCGAGCCCGGCACAGGTCGGATCTCGCGCGCGGGCACTCGTTTGTGTTTGGTGGTGCCGACGAATGAGGAGCTGATGATCGCGCGCGAAACCCTCTCGGTGATCCAGTCATGAAGCACACGTTTTTTCTCGCCGCCTCCGGCGTCGGCAGCGGCCTCACCTCCGCCTCGCTCGGCGTGTTCCGTGCCCTCGACCGCCGCGGTATCCGCGTCGGATTCTGCAAACCCATCTCCCAGGAGACCGGCCCCAATGGCGGCCCCGATCCGTCGAGCGAGTTCATCGCCCGCACGACGGGCTTCAAGCCCGCCGAGCCGATTCCCTTCGCCGAGGCCGAGCGCTACGTGCGCGACGACAAGATGGACGACCTCATGGAGCTCGTCGTCGAGAAGGTGCGCAGCCGTGCCGATCAGATCGACGTGATGATCGTCGAGGGCCTGCTCCCGACCGAGACACAGACATTCCCGAATCGCATCAATCGTGCCGCGGTCACCGCGCTCAGCGCCGAGGTGATCCTCGTCAACTCCGTCGGCGTGGATTCGCTCGAGGCCCTCGAGCAGAGCCTCGAGATCGCCGCGTCGCTCTACGGCGGCAAGAGCAACCCCAATGTGATCGGCTGCATCCTCAACAAGGTCCGCCTGGTCAAGGGCGTGGACATCTCCGGCTCGGTCCGCGTCGTGGGCGATCCCGGCGAGGTGGCGGAGGGCAAGGCCGCGGTGATCGATCCGGCGGCGATCGACACGGTGAAGAAGCGCGTGCTCGAGGGGTGCCCGATCTTCCGCAGCGGTGAGTTCGACCTGCTCGGCATCATCCCGTGGAACCCCGACCTGCCCTCGTTCCGCGTCAGCGACGTGGCCGACCATCTCAATGCGCGCGTCGTCAACTCCGGCGACATGCAGCGCCGCCGCGTCAGCTCCGTCTACCTGTGCGCGCGCAATGTGGCGAACATCCTGCACCTCTTCCGCCCGGGCTCGCTCATCGTGGCGCCCTACGACCGCCTCGATGTATTCATCACCGCGGCGCTCGCGACGATGAACCGCATCCCGCTTGCCGGCGTGATCGTGACGGGCGGCGAAGTCAACAACCCGCACTTCCTCGACCTGTGTCGGCCGGCCTTCGCGCTCGGGCTGCCCGTGCTCAACGTCGCGACCGACAGCTTCACCACCGCGACCGCGCTCGCGAAGATGAGCAACGAGATCCCGGCCGATGACGACGAGCGTTTCAACATCACGCTCGACTTCATCGCCCGCCAGATCGACGTCGCCCGCCTCCAGTCGCGTGTCGCGCGCGACCTCGAGTTGCGCATGTCGCCGGCGGCCTTCCGTCACCAGCTCGCCAACCGAGCCCGCGCCGCCAACAAGGTGATCGTGCTGCCCGAGGGCGACGAGCCCCGCACGATCGTGGCGGCCTCCATCTGCCGCCAGCGTGGACTCGCGCGCTGCATCCTCCTCGGCAACCCCGACGAGATCCAGCGCGTGGCCGACCTGCAGCGCGTGAGCCTCGACGGCATCGAGATCATCGATCCGGCGGAGCGGCGCGAAAAGTACGTCGCCCAGCTCGTCGAGTTGCGCAAGGCCAAGGGCATGACCGAGGTCGAGGCCCGCGCGGCGCTCGAGGACAACGTCATGCTCGGCACCGTGATGCTCTACAAGGGCGAGGTCGACGGCCTCGTCTCCGGGGCCGTGCACTCCACCGCCAATACCATCCGCCCGGCGCTCCAGATCATCAAGACCGCGCCCGGCGCGAAGGTCGTCTCCTCGGTCTTTTTTATGTGCCTGCCCGAGCAGGTGCTCGTTTACGGCGACTGCGCGGTCAACCCCGACCCCACGGTCGAGGAGTTGGCCGACATCGCGCTGCAGAGCGCGGCCTCGGCGGAAAGTTTTGGCATCCCCGCGCGCGTGGCCATGATCAGCTACAGCACGGGTGAGTCCGGCGCCGGCGCCGACGTCGACAAGGTCCGCCAGGCCACGGCCATCGCGAAGCAGAAGCGGCCCGACCTCCTCATCGACGGTCCGCTCCAGTACGACGCCGCCTCGATCGCCGATGTCGCCGCCAAGAAGGCGCCGAACAGCCCGGTCGCGGGACGCGCCACGGTCTTCATCTTCCCGGATCTGAATACCGGCAACACGACCTACAAGGCCGTGCAGCGCTCGGCCAATGTTGTATCCATTGGCCCGATGCTCCAGGGACTGCGCAAGCCGGTCAACGACCTCTCGCGCGGCGCCCTCGTCGAGGACATCGTCTACACGATCGCCACCACGGCTGTGCAGGCTGTCCAGGCTGAACAGGCGTCGCCGAAGAAGAGCTGAAGCCGGCGTCGACGGGTCGGGGATGTCGCCGCAGATATCCCAGGCTCGGAGCTGACACGGCGCGGGCCAGGGCTCGCGCTATGGCGTCACACCCGCGCCCTGGCCGCTCGCGGTGGTCTTGGGGCCGGGTGGGCTGAGATGTTTCCGGAGAAACCGGAGCGTGCGCTCGCGCGCCTCCCGTGCGACGCGTTTTCCCTCGTCCGTTCCGCTGATCGGCTTGTGGAACGAGTGCAGGCTTCCCGGGTAGACGTGACATTCGACGACGCGTCCGCTCGCGAGCAGCGCCTCATGCAGTCGCTGCGAGTTGGACTCCGGCACGATCGGATCCGCCGAGCCTTGCTGGATCAAGACGGGCGGCATCTGCTCGAGGTAGTCTGCGGGAAGGTGTTCGCGCATGCCGTAGACGCCGCCGACGTACCAGCCCTCGACGTTGGGGCCGAAGAAGTCGACGATGGCCCGGAGTCCGGGTAGGCGGTGCGCAGTTGAGATCGCCATGGCCGCGCCCTGGGAATACCCGACGAGCGCGATCCGGTCGGCCGCGACGTCGGTTCGCGTCTGCAGGTAGGCGTAGGCGCGCACGACTTCGTCCTGCCATGCCAGCCAGCGGCGCTCGCGATCGTTGCCAGTCACGCCGCCCGGACGCACGGCGCGGTAGTAGTCGAGCACGAGGACGAGATGGCCATGCTTCGCCAGAAACTCGGCCTCGATGTGATAGTCCTCACGCATGCCGCCCATGCCGTGCAGCAGGATGACGGCGGGAAACGGACCGATCCCTTCGGGCCGGTGAATGTATCCGCGAAGCTCTGGCTCAAGGTCACTCAGGGGAAACCGCGTGGCCGAGCAGCCGCACAGCAGCAGGCCCAGCAGGAGCAGAATCGCGAACCGCCACCCGCGGAAGGGCGAGTGTTCACTGGGCGGGCGGAAGTATGCCGAGGTGCGCATGCGGCGCGGGGAGACGCGCCGGCCCCAGGGTGAAGGGCCGTCGTCCCGGCGGCGAGTCATGAACGCCGGGATGCCCGAGCGAGGCCGGAAACGTCGGCGCGGCGTCTCTGCCGCGGGACCACGCCGAACGCCCTACACGATGCGATTCTCGCGCGCGACCTGGGCGAGCCAGTGCGCACTGAGCTTTGGCGTGCGCTTCTGCGTCGCGTAGTCGGTGTGGCACAGTCCGAAGCGCACCGCGTAGCCGTCCGCCCACTCGAAGTTGTCCATGAACGACCAGGCGAAGTAGCCGGCCACCGGCACGCCATCGGCGATGGCGCGGCGCAATTCGTGCAGGTGGAGGCGCAGGTACTCGCGGCGGTGCAAGTCGATGATCTCGCCTTCCTCGTTTGGGGCTTCCTCGGTGCCGTAGCCGTTCTCGGTGATGAAGAGGCGGTGTGCTCCGTAGCACTCCGTGGCGAAGCGCGTGGTCCAGTAGATTGCCTGCGGCACGGTCTTGAGCCAGCCGGTGCGGGCCGACTTCGGGTAGTTGTGCGGAAACGCCAGCACCTCGGGCCGGCCACGCGCGCCGGCGCGGACGAAGTGTGCCGTGTAGCAGTTGATGCCGGTGAAATCCGTGGGCAGCGCGATGAGATCGAAGTCCCCGCGCGCCACGCGCGGGCGATCGCGGCCCAGGCGGCGCAGGAGCGCAGTTGAGTAGCCGCCCGTGAGGGGCGGGGCGAAGATCTGGTCGTTGGCTTCCCGATACACTCGGCGCGCAGCCTCGATGTCGGCTGGCGTTTCGGTCAGCGGCACGAGTCCGTGTGGCACCTCGGCGTTTCCGACGATCGAGCCGCGGCGGCCGTGCTCGCGCACGGCGCGCACGCCATGGCCGTGCGCGATGAGCGCGTGGTGGATGCTCTGGTTGAGCTCGGCCGCGGAACGTGGTGTGCCCGGGGCCTTGTCCATCGCGCCGGTATGGGCGAGGACGGTGAAACAGAGGATTTCGTTGATCGTGAACCAGTGCTTCACGTCGTCGCGGAAGGCCGCGACGATCGTGTCGGCGTAGCGGCCAAAGGCGTCGACCGTCGCGCGGCTGCGCCAGCCGCCGGCATCTTCGAGCGCCTGCGGAAGGTCCCAGTGAAACATCGTGACCCACGGCGTGATGCCGTGCTTGCGCATCGAGGCGAAGAGCCGCCTGTAGAAATCGAGACCCTTGGCGTTGGGCGTGCCCGTGCCGTTCGGGAATATGCGCGGCCAGGCGATCGACAGCCGGTAGTTCTTGAAGCCGAGCTTCGCCATGAGCGCGAAGTCGGCGTCGAAGCGATGGTAGTGATCGGCCAGCTC
>JACSRI010000237.1 GCA_014879845.1 Opitutaceae bacterium | reverse complement strand
TTCCCGCCGCCCCTGCCGGGCCCCTCGCTGTGACGCGAATCGAGCGGCTGCCACCCCGACCGTCCCAAACCCTGTCCCCTCCGCCGTCATGACACCTTGTCGACTGCACTTCGCGCGCGCCTGCCTTGGTGCGACGCTTGTCTCCAGCATCCTGCTCTCATCCCCGGGCCTCCGGGCGATACCCGCCTTCCCCGGGGCCGAGGGCTTCGGCGCCAATGCCGTGGGCGGACGCGGGCCCGCCGGTACCGTCTACCACGTCACCAACCTCAATGACTCTGGCGCCGGCTCGTTTCGCGACGCGGTCAGTGTCGCCGGCCGCACGGTGGTGTTCGACGTCGGCGGCGTGATCGTGCTCACCTCCGGGCGCGTCGCGGTGAAGAACAACATCACGATCGCCGGGCAGACCGCGCCCGGCGAGGGCATCACGATCTACGGCAACGGCGTCTCGTTCTCCAACGCGAGCAACACGATCTGCCGCTACATCCGCTTCCGCCAGGGCATCCAGGGCGACAGCGGTACCGATGCCCTTGGAATCGCCTCCGGCAGCGACATGATCTTCGACCACGTCTCCGTGTCTTGGGGACGCGACGAGACGTTCTCGATCAGCGGTTCGGCCGTGAGCAACATCACGCTCCAGGACTGCATCGTCGGCCAGGGCCTGCTCATTCACTCGGGTGGCGGCCTGATGCAGACGGATGGCGGGATCAGCGTTTTCCGCACGCTCTATGCCGACAACTACATGCGCAATCCGAAGGTGAAGGGCGTGCACGAGTTCACCAACAACGTGGTCTACAACTGGGGCACGGGCGGGGCCTACATCGCAGGCGACTCCGCCGGGCTCAGCTACACGAACATCGTCGGAAACTACTTCTGCGCCGGACCAAACACCGCCGGCACGCCCGCCTTCATCCGCGGCAATCTCAACTTCCACGCCCATGCCGCCGGCAATGTCGAGGACGCCAATCTCAACGGCGTCGCCGACGCCGTCGCGGTGCAGCCGATCGACCAGACGGTCGTGGTCGAGGAACCCGTGCGGTATCCATATCCCGAGGTCGCGCGTCTGCTCTCCGCCGCCGACGCCCTTTCCCACGTGGTCGCCCATGCCGGTGCGTCGCTCTCCCGCGACAGCGTGGACGCCCTCATGATCAACGAGGTGCTGTCGCACGGCACCTTAGGCGCGCACATCGCCAACGAGGCCGAGGTCGGCGGGGTCGGCACGATCGCGGGTGGGCTCGCGCCGAAGGATACCGATGGCGATGGCATGCCCGACTGGTGGGAGGCCGCCGCCGGCACCGATGCAGCCGTCGCGGACAACAACGGCGACCTCGATGGCGACGGTTACTCCAACCTCGAGAACTACATCAACGCGCTCGCCGTCGCCGGCATCCCCGGCGCCGCCGTGACCGGCGTGATCGCCGACACAGGCGTGGTCCCGACCGACGGGAATACTGCGGACAACACGCTCCAGATCGTCGGCACCGCGGTGCCCGGCAGCTTCGTGACGGTCTATCGCGTCGGGGCTGGCGTGATCGGCACTGTCGCGGTCGACGTCGCCGGCCAGTGGGTGTTTGACTACACGGCCACGACCTTGCCGGACAACATCTACGTATTCCTGGCCACGGCCACGGTCGACGGCCGCGAGTCCACGCCGTCGCGTGGTTTCGTGGTCCGCGTCGACACGACGGCCGCCCTGGCGCCCGCGATCACCAGCCTCACGACCACGCCGGTCTACACGTTCAGCGGCACAGCCGAGCCGGGTGTTGCCGTGACCGTCACACTCGTTGGCACGGGTCCGGTGGGCACGACCACGGCCGATGCCTTCGGCAACTGGTCGGCGATCTACGCCGGTCCCGCGCTCGCGCCGGGCGTGCACACGTTCACCGCCGCCGCGGTCGATCTCGCCGGGAACCCGGGGCCGGACTCGGACGCCTACGCGGTCGACACGAGCGTGGCGCCGCCGGCATTTATCGGCATCGTGTCGGATACGGGCCTCTCCGCGACGGACCAGATCACCAACGACACATCGCTCGTCCTCAACGGCACGGCTCCGTCCGACTCGACGGTGACGATCTCGCGCGCCGGCCTCGGAGTGATCGGCACCGTGGTGGCCTCCGCCGAGGGCGCCTGGACGTTCAGCTACACCGGCACCACGCTGGCGTCGGGGCAGTATACGTTCACGGCCACGGCATCCGCCGGCGGCACCTCGAGCCCGGCGTCGCTGCCGTTTGTCGTGACGGTCGACACAGCCAAGCCGACGATAACCTCGCTCGTCCGCTACAATCCGTCGTCGTCGGCCACGTCGGCGGGCACGCTGGTGTTCCGCGTGACGATGAACGAACCGGTCATCAACGTGGACGTCGCCGACTTCGCGCTCACGAAGAATCCCGCCACGATCACCGGCTCGATCACCTCGGTCACCGAAGTGTCTCCGAGCATCTACGACGTCACGGTCACCGGGGTGAGCGGCGACGGCACGATCCGCCTTGATCGCCCGGCTTCGGCCACGATCACCGACTACGCGGGCAACACGACGAACACATCCTTCACCGGCGGCCAGTCCTACACGTTGCGCCTGCCGGGCAGCGGGGTGTGGACGAGCACGAGCTCCGGAAGCTGGGGTTCGGTGGACAACTGGGAGGCTGGTGTCGTGGCCAGCGGGGTGGGTGCCACCGCCGACATCGCAACGATCGACCTCGCGGAGGATGCGACCATCACCCTCGATGCGCCGAGCACGCTCGGCCGGGTGATTTTCGCCGACGCCGACCAGTCGTCACCGGCGACATGGACCCTGACGGACGGTGGCGTCGCCACGAACGTGCTCACGCTCGCCTCGCCGGGCGTGCCCACGATCCAGGTCAACTACGCCGGCGCCACGGGCGACTCGGCCGCGACGATCGCCGCGGCGAGCACGGCGTATCCGGCCACCTTCGACGTTGTCGTCGCCGGCACCCAGGGCGTGACCAAGTCCGGAGGCGGCACAGCACTGTTCACCAAGCCGATCGAGGCCACCGGCGCGCTGGCTCTGGGCACGAGCGCCGGCAACTTCCGCCTCGGGTCGGGCAGCAGCTACGCGCCGACGGGCGTGACCCTCGGCACGAGTTCGCAGCTGCAGGTGGCTGGCGGCACCTTCACGACGGGCACGGTCACGATCGCCAACGGCGGCCAGTCCGGCGTGCAGGTCTACGGCGGCACGGCCACGATCACGAAGATCACCACCACCGGCGACCGCGACGGTGTGGTCAAGGTCACGGGCGGCACGCTGGATGCCGGTGAGATCACCTTCCTGCGATCCTCGAACTCCGAGACCGAGGCGGCTTCGTTCTCGCGCGCCGGCGTGATCATCCAGGGCGGCGCGACGACGGTCGGCACGCTCAACCTGGCGACCGGCAACTCGTGGTCGAGCGCCTCGATCGAGGGCGGTGAACTCACCGTGACTGGCCCCGCCACGGTCGCGGGCCAGGTGACCTCCGCACGCGGTGCTCTCCTGCGCGTGACCGGCGGGCGCTTCACCGTCACCGAGCCGACCCACGGGCTCGTGCTCTCGAAGAAGAACGGCTCCAACGCCAACAACGTCGCCAAGGTCAACTTCACCGGCGGAGTCTCGACGCTGGAGAAGCTCACGCTCGGCTACGATGCCTCGGTCAACGCCGGGTCGGTCACCGTGGCGCTCGATGGCGGTGCGCTCTATCTCGGTGCTGGCGGTATCGTGCAGAACGGCGTCGCACCCTTTGTCGCGACGCTGATGCTTGATTCCGGTGTGCTTGGCGCCGCGGCGGACTGGAGCACGGTCCAGCCGCTGAACCTCACAAACGAGGTGACGATCAACGCCGGCAGCGAATCCGGCACGGGCCACACCATCACCCTCGCCGGCGTGCTCTCCGGCGTCGGTGGCCTAACCAAGACCGGCGCCGGCACCCTGGCGTTGTCCGCCGAAAACACCTACACGGGCGCGACGACCGTGACCGCCGGCCTGCTCGCCCTCGACGGCACCCTTGCCGGCAGCGTCGCGGTGCGGGATGGAGGCGCGATCTCCGGTCGCGGAACGATCGGAGGCTCGCTCACGCTCGACGCGGGAGCGTCGCTCGTGGCCGATCCGTTTGCGGCCACGCCGCTCACGGTGGCTGGTTCGCTGCTCACCGGTGGGGCCGGCACGCGCACGGTGCGGCTCACGCCCTCCGCCATTCCCGCGATGGGCGCGAGCTACTCGCTGGCCACCTTCGCCTCGACCGATCTCGCGCTGCCCGACCTCGCGCTCGCGCCCACCAGCGGCTATCTCGGTGTGCTGCAACTCGAGGCCGCGGCGCTGAAGTTCCACGTGACCGGAGTTGGCCCGACCGCCGAGTACACTCACTGGGCGTATCTCGAGGACCTGCCGCCTGGCCTGGACGGACCGGACGACAATCCAGCCGGCGACGGCGTGCCGAACCTGCTCAAGTTCGTCCTCGCGCTTGACCCGCTCGCGGCGGTGCCGCAGGGCATCGCGCCGACCACCGTGCAGGAGGGTGGGGCGAGTTACCCGGCGATCGTCTACACGCGGCGCAAGGCGCTCGGCGGCGTCACCGTGCAGGTGCTCGTCGCGCCCGACCTCGGCTTCAGCACCGACCTCGGCGCCGTCGAAGTCTTGGCCACCGACCTGGGTGACGGCACCGAACTGGTCACCGTGCGCTCGGCGGTCACCACCGAGCAGGCGCCGCAGCAGTTCTTCCGCCTCGCAGCCACGCTGCCGGCGCCCTGAGCGATGCACACCCAAACGAAACACCCCAACGCAGGCACCACGACCACCATGACCGCTTCGTTCTCCACCTTCGTGCGCCGCGCCACCGGCGCGACCGTGCTCGCCACCGCGCTCGCCGCCACCGCCACGGCGCAGACCACCGTGCTGTCCACGCCGGTGGGCGTCATCGCTGATACGATACACCATGGCTCGTCCGGCCTGGCCCTCCCGCTTATCGGCGCCGACCTCATCGTCGGCGTCGCCACGGGAAACACCGCCGGCACCGTCTCCTTCCCGGCCAGCACGGGTGACCTCGGCGCGCGCCTCTCCGCGGACACGCGCTACTACCTGGAGATCGCCACCGGTCCGCTCGAGGGCGAGCGGCTCGACCTCGACACGGCCGCCACGATCGCCGCCGCCGGGCCGTCCCTCGTGCTCGACCTGGGCGGCGACACCTTCGGCACCCTCGCCAGCCTGCCGGCCGACGCCCTCGCCGGCGCGCGCTGCATCGTGCGCGCGCACGTCACCCTCGCGGATCTGCCGGCCATGTTCAGCCCGGCGCTCTCGGGCGACCGCCGCCACCGCCACTGGGGTGACTCGGTCTCGCTCCTGGGTTCGCGCGGCTTCGAAACCTACTTTCTCGGCGAGGACGACGCCTCCTGGTACAGCGAGGA
The DNA here is from genome assembly GCA_014879845.1 of Opitutaceae bacterium. GTDB lineage: Bacteria > Verrucomicrobiota > Verrucomicrobiia > Opitutales > Opitutaceae > JAEWQP01. Next base: position 5,046 of record JACSRI010000237.1, on the reverse strand, counting down.
CGAGCGCGGCGGCGGCGAGTGGGCGCGCCGGCACCGCGCCTGGTGCGAACGCAAGAAGCACAGGCGCCCGCCCACCGACTACCGCGACCTGGTGATCCCGCCCGACGTCAGCCTGGTCGTCAGCGTCAATGGCCGCACGCGCACCTGGACGCACGAGGGCCTCGTGCGCACCAATGCGTTTCGCAAGAACCTCGTGCGCGGCCTGCAGGCCTTTGCCTCGGGCTTTCCGGTGGACCTGTCCCCGGCGCAGATCGGTGCGTATGTGGACCCGACGCAGCCGGCGGCCACGCGGTGGACGGGCAGCAATATCCTCCCGTTCGCCGACCAGATCGAGGTGCTCTTCAGCGGGCGCAAGCCGCTCAACCTCTACTTCCTGCGCGGTGACGGGCACAGCTGGCAGGCGCTCACCCGCTCCTGGCGGGAGGACTTCGCCGACCAGCCGATCCTGGGCGACACCGACATGATCCTCGTCCGCCGCAAGAACCCGGACGCGGCCTTCATCATCCCCGTGCCGTTCCAGTTGTAGGGCGTGTTTTCAGGCTGCGTATCGGAAACGTGAGACTGGTTTGGAATGGAGGGTCGGGCTCCTGCCCGGCCGCGGAGGCACTGCGGCAAGCGCACCTCGCTGCGCATTTTCGGCGGTGCGGGCGCACCGCCCTCCACTCGCCCGATGAGGTTTGAAAACATGCCGTAGGCCGTAGCGCAGGCTTCCAGCCTGCGTGGTGGCGTCCCGGGCAGGCCGGAAGCCCGCGCCGCTTCGAGCCGTTCCGGCGCTCGTCGCACCTGGCGGCGGGTGCATCGCGCCACGACGATACGAAACAGCCCGCTCCTCGGAGCGGGCTGTTTCGCTGGCTGACGGATCCGCGGACCGGATACGCGTCTCACCCGGCGGCGAGCAGGTTCTTCATCTTCTCCTGGAAGTCCTTCCGCTTGGCTTCGAACTGCTCGATCTTCTTGGCCAGCGAGGCCGCTTCCGCGTCGAGCCCGGCCTTCTCGGTGTCGATCTGGATGCGCTGCTTCTGGATGGCCGTGGCCTCGGCCTTGAGCTTGGCCGCCTCGGCGGTGAGCTTGGCTTCGGTGTCGGCGAGTTCGGTCTGCTGCTCGGCGACGAGCTGCTTTTCCAGCTCGAGATTCGAACGTTCCTTCGCGATCGCGGCCCTCTCCTTGTCGACCGCCTGCTTGGCGGCGGCGGCGGCGGATTGCGCGGCCATGATCTCCTCGGCAGCCTGCTTGGACTTGGTCTGCTCGTCCGCGAGTTTCTTGCGGTCGGCCTCGAGCTTGGTCGCGAGATCGGCGGCGGCCTTCTCGCGGTCGGCGACGGCTTTTTCCTTCTTGGAGATCTGTGCCTGGAAGTTGTTCTTCTCGGCCGTGAACGCCTCGGCCTCGGCCTGATACTGCGCCTGGTTCTTGGCGAAGGCCTTCTTGTTCTGCTCGAACATGGCGCGCTCGGACTCGAAGGCCTCCAGTTCGGCGGCGTTCTGATCGGTGAGCTTGGCGATCTCGTCGTTGGCCTTCTTGAGGTCCTGCTCGAGTTTCTTCGCCTTGGCGCGGTCGGCGGCGAGTTCGCTCTCCATTTCGGCGAGCTGGACCTCGAGCTTTTGCGCGGTGCTGGAAACCTCGGCGAGGCGCGCGCGGTCGGCGCGCAGCTTGTCGGCCTCGGCCTTGAGGGCGGTGAGTTCCTGTTCGAGCTTGATCGACTTTTCCTTGAAGGGCGTGGCGGCCTTGAGGTCGGCCTCGAGCTTCTTGGCCTTGGCCTGTTCGGCCATGAGCCCGCTCTCGAGGTCGGCCAGCTGGGCCTCCTGCTTCTGGAGCGTCGCGCTGGCCTCGGAGAGTTTCTTCTGGTCGGCGCGGAGCTTGTCGGCCTCGGCCTTGAGGGAAGTGAGATCCTTCTCCAGGGTGGCGGCCTTGTCCTTGAAGGGCGCGGCGGCCTTGAGGTCCGTATCCAGTTTCTTGGCCCTGGTTTGCTCGGCGAGCAGGGCGCTTTCCATCTCGGCGAGTTGGACCTCGAGTTTCTGGGCGTTGTTCGAGACCTCGGTCAGGCGGGTGCGGTCGGCGCGGAGTTTCTCCGCCTCGGCCTTGAGGGTGGTGAGCTCCTGCTCGAGTTTGACCGACCGTTCCTTGAAGGGTGCGGCGGCCTTGAGGTCAGTCTCGAGCTTCTTGCTCTTGCCCCGCTCGGCCGTGAGTTCGGTCTCCATCTCGGCCAGCTGCACTTCCTGCTTCTGCAGGGTGGAGTTGGCCTCGTTGAGCTTCGACTTGTCGGCACGGAGCTTGTCGGCCTCGGCCTTGAGCGCGGTGAGTTCCTTCTCGAGGGTGGCGGCCTTGTCCTTGAAGGGCGCGGCGAGCTTGAGGTCTTGGTCGAGCTTGGTGGCGCGTCCGCGCTCGGTCGTGAGCTCGGCCTCCATCTCGGCGAGCTGCACCTCCTGCTTCTGCAGGGTGGAGTTGGCCTCGGAGAGTTTCTTCTGGTCGGCGCGGAGCTTGTCGGTCTCGGCCTTGAGTGCGGTGAGTTCCTTCTCGAGCGCGGCCGCCTTGTCGCGGAACGCCTGCGCGGAGGAGAGATCGTCGGTGAGTTTCTTGATCTTGTCGCCGGACTGGGCGAGGGCCTCCTGGGCCCTGACCTCGCGCTCGGTGAGGGACTTGATCTTCTCCTCGCTGGCGGTGCGGGCCTTCGTGAGCGAGTCCTTCTCGCGCTCGAGCGACTGGCGCAGTGACCGCTCGGTCTCGAGCGCGGCCTCGGCCTCGGCGGTCGCCTCGGTCGCGGCCTTGGTGGCCTCGGCGAGTTCGGCCTTGGCGGACTCGAGCTGGGACTGGAGGGCGGCGCGCTCGGCTTCGGCCTTCTTGAGGGCCTCGGTTTGCTGGCGGGTCAGGACCTTCTTCTGCTGCTCGAGCGTGGCCCGCTCGGTCGCGAGCTGCGCGGCGGCTGCGGCGGAGGCGCGCGCGCTCTCGGCGGCGATGACCTGGAGTTGATCCTCGAGGCTCTTGACGCGGGCGCGCTCGGTCTCGACCTCGACCTCGAGTTCGGCAACGCGCGTCTCGTTCTCGGCACCGGCCGAGACGCCGGAGGCGACGCTGGCGCGGGCGGCCTCGAGTTCCTTTTTCAGGCGCGCGACTTCGGCCTCGTTGCGCTTGAGATCGGTCTGGGCCTTGGTGAGCGCGGCGGCGTGGGCGGCCTTTTCGCGCTCGAGGGCCTGGCGGGCGGAATCGGCGGCGAGACGGGCGGTCTCGTTCTCGGCGTCGCCGTCGGAGCGGGACGAAAGTTCGGCATCCTTCTCGGCGAGCTGGGACTCGAGGGCGCGGATCTTCGCCTTGAGTTCCTCGGCCTGCTTGGCGTCGGCGGCGCCTCCCTTGGATTGTGTCTCCAGTTTCTTGGCACGCGTGCGCTCGGCGGCGAGTTCGGCGTCGATCTCGGCGAGTTGCTGCTCGAGCTGGGCCTTCTGGGCCTCGGCCTCGCTCAGGCGGTCGCGTTCGGCGCGGAGCGATTCGAGTTCCTTCTTCAGGGCGGCGAGTTCCTTGTCGAGCTGGGCGGAGCGGTCCTTGGCGGACGCGGCGCCCTTGCCGGCGGGAGCCTTGGCGAGCTGCTCCTTGGCGGCTTCGAGCTCCGCGCTGCGCTCCTCGAGCTGGCGGCGCAGGGATTCGAGTTCGGCGGACCCGGCGGCGCCGGGCTTGCCCCCCTTGGCCTCGGTGGAGTCGAGGAAGGGCGTGAGTTCACCCCAACGGAGCGCGCGGAGTTTCGCGTCCTTGCCCGCGTCGCGCAACGGCTGGGGCAGGTGCGCCTCGAGTCGCTCGATCAGCGTGCGCACGTCGAGCGGCGGCTGGAAGACGTCGCGCACGCCGAAGCGCATGGCCGAGACGACGTCGGTGAGGTTGAGCTCGCGCGAGACGAGGAAGAGGTGGGTGTGAGGCTGGGCCTTGCGGAGGATCTCGACGTAGGCGATGAGGTCGGCCTCACAATCGCGATGATCGAGCACGAGGATGTCGAAGCGATCGGCTTTCAGGGCCGTGTTGATCGCTGTCTCGCCATCAAAGGCACGCCAGTAGAGGCCGCCGGTCTCCACAATCGCGGTACGCGCGCGGGAGTCTCGTGTGAGCCTTTTGATGAAGAGAAGTTTTGATTGGGTTTTCATGCTCCGAGCGTCACCCCGGCCGGGGTGAAGACTCCACCTCGTGGGTAATCGGCTTTTTTACCCAGCGCTTGGGTCAAAATTTGTTTAGAAATCGGGGAGGGTGGAGTGGATGAGGAAGTTGCGCGATTCCCTGGGATGGCCCGCGCCCGCGAGGGACAGGGGGATTTCCGGGATCAGGCACGATGGGACTCCCATGGGGTGTGTCTCTGATCGGATTCGTTGGTATTTCGTTAAGTCGAATAGGGAGAAACCGTAATAGCTAACTGCGAGTCCGACCCCAAAACCGGGTCTCGCGAAGAAGCTTTTCTCATTCGTCCCACTCGAACTGCCCTCGCGCCATCATGCCATCTGCAAGCGACAAGACGTGTTTTGTTGAACTGAACGACCACTCGCTGGTTGCCGCGCGGACCTCGTCCACCGGAACCCCGATCACCGTCGAGCACCTCGAGGAAGTGCGCACCGACAACAAGGCCGCCTTGGCTGACGCGATCGGCACGATCTTCCCCGAGACCAAGTCCGGTTCGCTGCGGGTGATCTGCTCGCTGCGTCCGGCGCGCCGCTTCTTCCACCTCGCCACGCCGGATGAGGCGAAGAAGCACGCCAGCGCCGCCGCTCTCAAGACCTTCGTGGGTCAGCCTCCGTTTGCCGAATACGGGGCGTCCGACGTCGCGGCCGTGCTGGCCGACGGCGGCGTGCTCGACGGCAAGGGCGCCCGCTGGCTCCTCGCCGGCGCGCCGCTGGAATCCGTCGAGGCTGCGCTCGGTACGCTGCGCGAACTCAAGCTCGATCCCATCCGCGTCGAGTCCGCCACCGTGTCGCTGCTGGGCGCCTGCCAGGCCGCGGTCGCCGTGGCGAAGGACACCGGCCCGGTGCTCGTGTGGGACGTGGGCGAGAAGACCTCCGACCTGTTCATGGTCGGCGCCGA
>JACSRI010000002.1 GCA_014879845.1 Opitutaceae bacterium | reverse complement strand
CCGGCACGCCCGTCGCCCCGATGAAACCGATCTGGCGCTTCTTCGGCGCCGACGAGCCCAACTACGCCACGATGAAGGACGGCCGCCGCCTGCTCGGCGACCTGGGCGCGCTTCGTCCGGGGCAGGTCTATTTCCGCGCGCACAACATGCTCTGCTCGGGCGACGGCACGCCGGCGCTCAAATGGGGCAGCACGAACATCTACACCGAGGACGCGCAGGGCCGGCCCGTCTATGACTGGACCATCGCCGACCTCATCTTCGACACCTACCTCGCGCGCGGCGTGCGACCTTTTGCGCAGCTCGGCTTCATGCCCGAGGCGCTCTCGACCCAGCCCCAACCCTACCAACACGAATGGCGACCCGGCCTGAAGTACGAGCAGATCATCACCGGATGGGCCTACCCGCCGAAGGACTACGACAAGTGGCGCGAACTCGCCTACCAGTGGGTCAAGCACTGCGTCGAGCGCTACGGCCGCGCGGAGGTCGAGACCTGGTACTGGCAGGTGTGGAACGAAGCCAACGGCCACTACTGGAAGGGCACGCCCGAGGAGTGGTATAAACTCCACGACTACGCGATCGACGGCATCCGGCGCGCCCTGCCGACGGCGCGCGTGGGCGGACCGCACACCGCGGGCAGCGGCGGTGCGTTCATGGACGGGTTTCTCAAGCACATCGTCAGCGGCACCAATTTCGCCACCGGGCAGGCCGGCACGCCGACGGATTTCCTCGCCTTTCACGCCAAGGGACAGCCGCTCTTCGTCGACGGCCACGTCCGCATGGGCATCCACGCGCAGCTCAAGGCGCTGGACAACGGGTTCCGCAAGATCGCCGCCGTGCCCGAGCTGCGGCACCTGCCGATCATCATCGGCGAGTCCGATCCCGATGGTTGCGCGGCCTGCCAGGGCCCGCAGCTCGGATATCGCGCGGGCACCATGTACTCGAGCTACGTGGCCGCGAGTTTTGCCCGGCACATCGCGCTGGCCGACCGGCACGGGGTGAATCTCGAGGGTGCGCTGACCTGGGCCTTCGAGTTCGAGGACCAGCCGTACTTCGCCGGCCAGCGGGTGCTGGCGACCAACGGCATCACGCTGCCCGTGTTCAATGTGTTCCGACTCTTCAGCCGCATGGGCGGCAACCGACTCGCGACCACGAGCACGGGCGAGGTACCGCTCGACACGATGCTGGTCGACAGCGTGCGCGGTGCACCCGACGTGGCCGCGCTCGCGACGCGGGACGCTTCCCGCGTCTGCGTGATGCTCTGGCATTACCACGACGACGACGTGCCGGGCCCCGGGGCGCAGGTGACACTCACGGTCCGCGGCCTGCCGAACGGTGCATCGCTGCAGCTCACGCGGCTGCAGATCGACGAAGAGCACGGCAACGCCACCACCACGTGGAAACGTCTCGGCTCGCCCGGCGCGCCCGACGAGGCGCAGTACGCCGCGATGCAGCGAGCCAGCGCGCTCACCCCGGTGGATCCGGTCGCCACGCTGCCCGTGGTCGACGGGACCGCCTCCATCGAGCTGACGCTCCCGCGCCAGGCGGTGGCGCTCCTGCTCCTCGAACCCGGTTCCGCCGCGGCTCCCGTCCGCTGATCGCACGCGCCGGGCACCCGCGGCCCGCGCGCACGTGAGGTTTCCAGTCAGAATCGACGCGCTTCGGGACCGACGCCGGTAACACGCACCGGCAGGATTCGTCTGCTCTCCCAGCCTGCCACCCCGCCCCGGT
>JACSRI010000172.1 GCA_014879845.1 Opitutaceae bacterium | reverse complement strand
CGCCGAGGCCGCGCTCCGCCGCCTGCTCGCCGAGCGCATCGCCATCATCGACGGCGCGATGGGCACGACGATCCGCACCTACGGGATGAAGGAGGCCGATGCGCGCGGTGCCCGCTTCCGTGACGCGAAGAAGGACCTGCTCAACAACGGTGACATCTTCAATCTCTCGCAGCCGGAGATGATCGGTGACATCCACCGCCGTTTCCTCGAGGCCGGCGCGGACATCATCGAGACCAACACCTTCTCGGCCACGACGATCGGCCAGAGTGAGTTCTTCATCGAGGACCCGCGCGAGCACGGCGGGCGCAAGGATCCGGCTTTCTTCCAGCGCGTGATCGAGGATCCATTCCTGGAAAAACTCGCGTGGGACCTCAACGAATCTTCAGCGCGCATCTGCCGCACCTGGGCAGACCGCATCGCCAACGCCACGGGCCGCCCGCGCTTCGTCGCCGGCGCGATCGGCCCGCTCACGGTCTCGCTCTCGAACTCGCCCGATGCCGACGACGCCGGGTTCCGCGTCGTGACGTTCGATCAGGTCAAACGCGCCTACCGCCAGCAGGTGCGCGCGCTCATCCAGGGCGGCTCCGACCTGCTCCTGGTCGAGACGATCTTCGACTCGCTCAATGCCAAGGCCGCGCTCGTCGCGATCGAGGAGGTCTTCGCCGAGGACCGCGTGCGCCTGCCGATCATGATCTCGGCCGCGGTCGGCCGCGGCGGCGAGACGATGATCTCCGCGCAGACCGTCGAGGCGTTCTGGAACGCCGTGCGCCACGTCAAGCCGCTCGCCGTCGGCCTGAACTGCTCGCTCGGTCCCGACCTCATGCGTCCGTTCCTCGCCGAGCTCGCGCAGAAGTCCGACGCGTTCATCTCCTGCTACCCGAACGCCGGCCTGCCGAATCCCCTTTCGCCCACCGGCTTCGACCTCGGGCCGGAGGACATGGGCCGCTACCTCGGCGAGTTCGCCGACAGCCACCTGGTCAACATCGCCGGTGGTTGCTGCGGCAATACACCCGAGCACATTGCCGCCATCGCGCGCTCTCTGGAAAGGAAGCCGTCGCGTCGCGCCACCGTGCTCGTGCCGCACCTCGCGCTGAGCGGCTCGCTGCCGTTCACGCACGACCCGAAGAATTTCCTCATGATCGGCGAGCGCACAAACGTCGCCGGTTCGCCGAAGTTCGCGAAGTTGATCAAGGAGGGCAAATACGACGAGGCCGTCGCAATCGCGCGCCAGCAGGTCGAGAACGGCGCCAACGTGATCGATGTCTGCATGGACGAGGGCATGATCGACGGCGTCGCCGCGATGACGCGTTTCCTGCACCTCATCGGCAGCGAGCCCGAGGTGGCGAAGGTGCCGGTGATGGTGGACTCCTCGAAGTGGGAGGTGATCGAGGCCGGCCTGAAATGCCTTCAGGGCAAGGGCATCGTGAACTCGATCTCGCTCAAGGAGGGCGAGGCCAAGTTCAAGGAGCAGGCCCGCACGATCCTGCGCTACGGCGCCGCCGTGGTGGTGATGGCGTTCGACGAGCAGGGCCAGGCCGCGACGCTGGCCGACAAGATCCGCATCGCCGAGCGCGCGTATCGGATCCTTGTGGACGAAGTGGGTTTCCCACCCGAGGACATCATCTTCGACCCGAACGTGCTCACCGTCGGCACCGGCATCGAGGAGCACAACACCTACGCCGTCGACTTCATCGAGGCCACGCGCTGGATAAAGACGCACCTCCCGCACGCGAAGGTGAGCGGCGGCATCTCGAACGTCTCGTTCAGCTTCCGCGGCAACAACGTGGTGCGCGAGGCGATGCACGCCGCGTTTCTCTATCACGCGATCCGCGCCGGCCTCGACATGGGCATCGTCAACGCCGGCATGCTCGAGGTCTATGAGGAGATTCCGAAGGACCTGCTCGAACACATCGAGGACGTGCTGCTCAACCGCCGCCCCGACGCGACCGAGCGCCTTGTCGCCCTCGGAGAACAGCTCAAGGCCGCCGGCTCCGGCGCGAAGAAGGCCGACGCCGCCGAGGAACAGGCCTGGCGTCGCGAGCCGGTCGAGTCGCGACTCTCGCACGCGCTGGTGAAGGGCATCGATACGTTCATCGACGCCGACACCGAGGAGGCGCGCCAGAAATACGGCCGCCCGCTCAACATCATCGAAGGCCCGCTCATGGACGGCATGCGCGTGGTCGGCGATCTCTTCGGCGCCGGGAAGATGTTCCTCCCGCAGGTGGTGAAGTCCGCCCGCGTGATGAAGAAGGCAGTCGCCTACCTCACGCCCTTCATGGAGGAGGAGAAACGCCAGCTCGTCGCCGCCGGCGGCACCGCGCGCGCCCAGGGCAGGATCGTCCTCGCGACGGTGAAGGGCGACGTGCACGATATCGGCAAAAACATCGTCGGCGTCGTCCTCGCCTGCAACAACTACGAGGTCATCGACCTCGGCGTGATGGTGCCGTGCGAGAAGATCCTCGCGAAAGCGAAGGAAGTCGGCGCCGACATGATCGGCCTCTCCGGCCTGATCACGCCGTCGCTCGACGAGATGGTGCACGTCGCGAAGGAGATGACGCGCGAGGGCTGGACCCTGCCGCTGCTCATCGGCGGCGCCACCACGAGCGCCGCGCACACGGCGGTGAAGATCGCGCCGCATTACGCGCACGGCGTGGTACACGTGCTCGACGCGTCGCGCGTGGTCGGCGTGGCCGGCGCGCTGCTCTCGCCCGAGAACAAACCCGCCTTCGTCGCCGAGTTGCTCGCCAAACAGCAGAAGGCGCGCGACGACTTCGCCGCGCGCGACTCGCGCAAGCCGCTCCTGCCGCTGGCCGAGGCGCGGACGCGCGCGCCTCAGTTCGACTGGGCCGCGACCGACATCCCGCGTCCTGAGTTTCTGGGCACGCGCGTCTTCGCCGACGTGCCGCTCGTCGATATCGTGCCGTTCATCGACTGGGGCCCGTTCTTCAGCGCGTGGGAACTGCACGGGCGTTACCCGCAGATTCTCACGGACGAAAAGGTCGGCGCCGAGGCGACCAAGCTCTTCGCCGACGCCCAGGCCATGCTCGGGCGCATCGTCGCGGAGAAGTGGTTCACGCCGAAGGCGGTGATCGGCTATTGGCCGGCCAATGCCGTGGGCGACGACCTCCAGGTCTTCGATACCGAGGACCGCGACCGCGTGCTCACGACATTCCACACCCTGCGCCAGCAGCTCGACAAGCCCGCGGGTCAGTTCAACCACGCACTCGCCGACTACGTCGCGCCGCTCGACAGCGGCCGCATCGACTACCTCGGCGGCTTCGCCGTGACGTCGGGCCTCGAGGTCGAACAGCGCGCCGCCGCCTTCAAGGCCGCAGGCGACGACTATTCCGCGATCATGGTGCAGGCGCTGGGCGACCGCCTCGCCGAGGCCATGGCCGAGATGTTCCACAAGCGCGCGAGAGAGGCCTGCGGTTTCGGCCGCACCGAGAACCTCTCGCACGAGGACCTGATCCGCGAGCGCTACCGCGGCGTGCGCCCGGCGCCCGGGTATCCGGCCTGCCCCGACCACACGGAGAAGCCGATTCTCTTCAAGCTCCTCGGCGCCACCGCGGCCACCGGCATCACGCTGACCGAGAGCTGCGCGATGCATCCCGCGAGCAGCGTGAGCGGCTGGTACTTCAATCATCCCGAGGCAAAATACTTCGGTGTGACGCGCCTGGGCCGCGACCAAGTCGAGGAATACGCCGCGCGCAAGGGCATGCCGCTCGCCGAGGCCGAACGCTGGCTCGGGCCGTATCTCGACTACACGCCGGCCTGACGGCTCGGTGTCTCGCCCGAGCCCATGTCATCCAATAGTTGACAATGGCTCGGACGTCGGGAGCGCGCAGGGCGACTCAGTCCAGGCCGCCGCTGGGATTGAACGAGCGCGTGCGCAGGTTGGCGTGACGGATGAGCTCGGCGTTTGGCAGGCCGCGGCTCGCCTCGGCCGGCGGCGGTGCATACTCGATGCGGAACCAGGCATCCCAGACATTGCGAAGATCCTCGAATGGCTGCGGCGCCTCCGGCGTTTCGCCTTCGCGCGGCTCCTTCACGACAAACCATTCCGGCCGCGAGAAATCCAAGTTCACTTCGTGCGTCTCGCCGGGGTCGAGCACGATGACATCTGCGGCCGTCAGCATCGGCCTCGGCTCGACGCGCGCGACCGGCTGCATCCGCCCCTCACCCCAGCGATCGGATACGACAAGCCGGAACGAGGCGCCGTGCGGCAGATCGACGATCGCGACCGGCGCATCGCTGTGGTTCTTGAGCGTGACCACGGCGCCGCTGATCCCGGGCCGTTCGCCGGCGGGCATGCGGTTCGCCGCGTCTTCGGCCACGCCGCGCCGCTCCACGCGGAGCGTGATGCCCAGGGGTTCCCAGCTCGTGGCGCGCAATACCGCGAGCCCGCCTCGCCCCACGGCAAGCTCGGCGTTGATCGGCACGCCGACCTTCTCGTCGCGCATCGTGCGCTCAAACTCCCACGCCCGGCCCTGCTCCATGAAGAAGGCCTCGATGCCGTACCGCACGCGGATGCTCCGGTCGTTGAACCAGTCGACGCGTCCGCGCAGGAAGAGCCCCTCGTCCGGCTCCTCATCGGTCAGGGCGACGATGTGCGCGACGCCGGTATCGTCACGCTCGAGAAGGCCGAACACGCGGCGATCCCGCATCTCGCGTCCGGAGATGCGTGTCCGCTCGAACCAGCCCGCCACACCATCGCGACAGAGCGATCGCGGCACGGTCGAGATCTCATACTCGAGCCGGACATAGTCGCCGCGCATCGGATCGCGCGGGTCGACCGGCGCGGTGCGCACGATCACGGTTTCGCCCGTTCGAACCACCCATTCGCGCTGGGCCGCCATCCAGGCGAGGACCAGCACCTGGGCCGCCACCGCGGCGACGATGAACCAGCGCGTCATCGCACACCTCCCGCCGTTTCACCGCCGGTCTGCCGCATCTTGCGATAGAAGAAACCTTCGGCAAACAACGCGCCGCCGAAGAGCAGGAAGGCCAAACCGCGAGCCGCCAGGCTGTCGAACAGGTCGAAATAGCGCGCGAAAACAAGCAACCCGAGGATGATCGAGCCGAGCACGACGGACCGGAGCCGGCCCTCGCGACAGCCCCGCACGATCCACAGCCCCGATACGCCGAGGAGAACGAGGTTGAAGATCACCGCGAGGAGCACCTCGCCTTCGTAGAATCCGGCGACCGTCATCCCGAACACCGCGATGAGCCCGAGCGGGTAAAACCACTGCTCGGTCTCGCCGAGCCGGCGCCCGGCCCGGGCGTTGCGCCCGAAGACGGCGACCCACGCCCCGAGGGCGAGGGCGCACATCGTCCACCGATAGGCCGTCTCAAGGGCGGCGGATTCACGCATGCGAAGCGTGCTGCGCAGGACATCGTCCGCCACGTCGCCGAAGCTCAGCACATAGGCACAGAACAAAAAACCCGTGAGCCCAAAAAACCGCATCACGGCGCCCGCGCTCCGCGGCATCGGCGACCCGCCGCGCACGAGCGTGCCGAGCGCGATCATCGCGGTGGACAGCGCCATGGCCACGACGAACGCCGTGCCCGCGCCGCCCCAGTGCGCGGCGTTGGTCAGGATGTGCACATAGAGTCCGGCCAGCACGACGGCCGTGAGCACGGCTGAACGCAGCCGCCACACCAGCGTCCCGAGGCCGCCGATCATCAGCAACGTGGCCCAGTCGACCGCCTGGCCAAACTCGAGCACCTCGACGGCGCCCCAGATCGTGAGCACGATCGTCGCGACGATGGCTTGCGCGATCGACGGGATGGCCCATGCGAGCGCAAGCGCCCCGAGTCCCCACACGAGAAAACCCGTCGGGAAGTGCTCGTCGATATTGTAGATCTGGGCGACGAGCCAGATGCCCGCGCCAAACAACATCGTGCCGAGCACGAGGAGGCCTTCGCCGAGCATCGATCGCCAATCCGCCTTCAGTCGAAAATACACACCGGCGCCGTGCGCCGCCACGATCGCGCCGAAGACGATGGCGAGCTTGCCGACCTTGGGGATGAACGCCCAGTTGTACGCGAAGAGCAGCACGACGCCGAGGCCGACCACGATCGCGCCGAGCGCAAAAAAGACGATGAGACCCCACGAGAAGCCCGCCGCCGCGGACTCCGCGGGCACCGGGTGGCGCGCACGCAACACCGCACCCTGCTCCGGGGTGATCACGCCGTCCGCGACCCAGCGGTCGATCTCGGCGGCGAGCCAGCGGTGTTCCTTGCTCATGTGGGAAAAGCGGGAGGCGGGCGAGTGGCGTGACAGGCAGCCTCGCCGGGCACCACGATGCCGCTGAATCGTCTCGAGGCGAGTCGCAACAGGATCGGGTCCGAGGATTCGCAGCCGATCGACTCCACAGCTCCATCGGCGGCGGCGCGCCGGACGGCGACCGGCACCGTTGACTCCAGGGCGACGTCCATTCCAGCCTCGAGTCGCTCACCCACCGCCGACACGCGAACCATGGACCACCATTCGCCGGCGCTCGAGCCGGGGTACACGCTGCCAGGGGCGGCGGGTGAACGCTGGCGAACCCGTGCCGCGGCTCCCGCACCGTCCGAGGCGCGCCTCCCGGCCCGCTCGTGCCAGCGACCGTCTACTCCGACGGATAGACCAGCACGCGATCGTGCACCAGGAGCACGAGATCGTTTTTCCCGTCGCCGGTGACGTCCGCCACGAGCGTCTCGCGCGGCTCGGCGTTCTGCCCGCCGCGCTTTTGGGCGTGAGGGTCGGCCTCGAAGACGCGGAAATGGAGCGCGCTCTTCACTGTGAAGCCGTCGCGCACGAGCACCTCGATGAGGTTCGCACGCGGGTCGATCATGACAAAGTCGCTCACGCCGTCGCCGTTGAGGTCGCCGGAGGCAACATCTTCGTAGGACACGTTCTTGAGGTCGGTCTCGTAGGTAAGGAGCGTGTCGACCCCGAAATCGGGCGCGCCGATCGGCACCGACCAGAAGCGATCCTTGCCAAAGAGGAGGAGGTCGTCGCGGCCGTCCTTGTTGAGGTCGATCTGCAGGGTCCCGACGAGGTCGATCCGGCTCACGGGCACCGCGTCGGCAAAGATGAACACGCCCTGCGCGTTGCGCCGCAGGACCTGGAACTGGTCGGCCTTGCGGTCCAGCAGGACGATCTCGCGCGTGCCGTCGCCGTCGGCGTCGACCGCGAAGGTCGCGGCGACCTCGGAGGACGGCTCGCGGGCGTTGAACTGGTCGACGACCTGGAGCGTACCCGCGGCATCGAGACGGAGCACGCGAGCGTAACCCGCGCCCGCGACGAGCATCTCGGCCTTGCCGTCGCCGTCGGTGTCCGCGAGCGACAGCGCCGCGGGATCGAGGCTGTCGACCAGGCCCTTGCGGTAGCCGGGCGTGCCCGAGATGTCGGCGAACGAGCCGGCGGCGTCCTGAACGAGCAGACGCATGGGCTCGAAGGGAACGAAGACCGCGAGATCGAGTCGCCCGTCCTGGTTGGCGTCGAGGAGGCGGATGGCGCGCGGATCGGTCTTGAGGCCGGCGAGTTCGACCGAGGCGAAAACGCTGCCGGTTCCGTCACCGCGCTCGAGAAAATCGATGCGGCGCTTGCCGCCCTCCTCCACGGCGACGGCGAGCGCCACTCTCCCGCCGGCGGTGAGAGTTCCGGCATCGAGCGCGACCGGCTTGCCCTTCACCGCAAGCGGCTGCGGGTAGCTGAGGCGCCCGCCCGAGGTGAATCGAGCGGTGCCGACGGTCTGCTCCTTCGGGCTGGCGACGAAGAGCTCGGCCCGGCCGTCGCCATCCCAATCGGCGGCGGCGAGCGCACGCCCGTCGGGCAACGACGGGAACGGCCGGCCCTCGCCCAGTTCGCCCGCGCTGTTCTGGAAATGGACAAAGAGCTGCGCGCTGTCGGCTGCGGCGATGGCCAGGTCGAGGCGCCCGTCGCCGTCGACGTCGGCCGCCGCGTAGGCCGGCGGGGTCTTGGCGACGGCCGCGAGCGAGTAGACACGCGGCTTGAGCGAGCCGAGCCCGCCGGAGTCGGCCGCGCCGGGCTCGAGCGCGACGACATGGAGCATCGCGGTCTGGTTCTGCACGTAGGCGAAGCCGGGCGACTTGCCCTCACCGCGCGGGATCTTCTGGAAGGTGGAGCGCGCGATCTCGATGCGGTAGGGGAGCTCCGGTCCGAACGTCGTATCCGGCTGCTGGAGTCGCGCACGGAGGCCATCGCGGCGTCCGCTGACCATGTAGACGAGGTCACGGCGGCCGTCGCCGTTGAGGTCGGTCTCGTCGAGCGACCAGCACGGCTCGTCGGCGAGCGCGTAACGCTCGGGCACGCCGAGCTGCCCGCGGGTGTCCTGCCGGAGGACGACGAGCTCCTTCTGCAGGATCACGACGAGGTCGTTGCGCTTGTCCGCGTCAAGGTCGGTGATCTTGAGCGTGGTGAGGAACTGCAGGGGCTTGCCGAGATCGAGGACGCGCTTGTCGTCCCAGGAGCCGTCGGCGGCCTGATAGCGGATGGTGAGGACGTCGGGGTCGCCGGTGTAGACCAGGTCGGCCCGGCCGTCGCCGTTGAGGTCGCCCGCAGCCAGGTCGAAGAGGGTGATGCCGGTCGTGAGCGGGCGCTTGTCAAAGCGCGCGTCCTCGAGCTCGGGCTCCCAGCGGTTGGTGACGACGCGGCGCGGCGCAGTGCGGGGCTGGCCGTCGGGGGGACGCTGATACAACAGCTCGATGCGGGAGCGGTCGTTGTTGATGAGAGCGAGGTCGTGGCGGCCGTCGCCGTCGAGATCGGGTGCGATGATGCCGCGCGTGTTCCAGTCGAGCTTGATGACCTCGGGCCGGTTGAGGACCGGCGGCGGCAACTCCTCGGCGCCCGTCGTCGCCCCGGGGCTGGCAAGCGCCGCGATCGTGCAGGCGAGGAGCAGCCCGGACCGGGAGCGGCGGTCAGCGGCCGTTTTCGAAGGTGAGGATGAGGTGGAAGCCATGCTTGGTGCGGTAGAGGCCGCGGGACATCATCGTCCAGTACTTGGCGATCGTCTCGGCGGAGGGCCGCGCGGACGGATCGACGAGGATGGGCATCGTGGTGGCGGGCTCGACGCCCTCGACCTCCGCATCCGCGGCGGCCTCGGCGGCGGCGCGGGCCTTGGCGGTGTTCTCGACGAGGAAGTCCACGGCCAGGCCCATGACGCGGCCGAGGTCGGCGACGAGAACCGAGCTGGCGCCGTCGGGCAGGGCGTCGAGCGCCTTCACGACCTCCGGCTTCTTCCAGAAAGGCTTGGCGGCCGAACCCTCCTGCATGCCCTGGATGGCGGACTCGACCATCGCCGGACTGCCGATGGAGAGGAGGAAATACCCGCGGGTGATGGCGAAGGAGAACGCCTTGCCGCGCGGGATGGCGATGGTGCGGATGGTCTCGCCGAGGTACTCGCGCGACTGCAGCAGGCGCCCGAACGGCAGCCGGTTGAAGATCGCGTCGACGGAGGTGCGGAAGGCGTCGGGATTGGACAGCGAGATGGCGATAAATTGGTCGAGCGGGCGGCCGGGCTCCTCCGGACCGGGAGGCACGGCGTAGCCGGCCACCATGGTGTCGCCGAGGCTGCCGATGAAGTCGCGCTCGACGTCGATGCCCAGCTGCGCGCCGGTGTTCTTGACCTGGGCGCGCGCCTTGGCCTCGAACTCGGGACTCACGTCGGCGAGCGTGGTCATGAGCGCGGCGTAGGCGTCGCGAACACTCACGAGATCCACGCCGGCAAGTACCCACGAGTCGGGGACAAACGGCAGCCGGGGCACGGGCGGCTCGCCGACCGCGGCCATGCGCAGCAGGCCGCGCTGCTCCGTCCACGCGAGGTCGCCCTCGACCACGGTGCCGCGCTCGCGAAACGCGACGGACAGGTCGAGGCTCTGGAGCGCGTCGAGGCCGAGCGTGCGAAACAGGCCCTGCGGCGTGAGTCCCATCTGCGCGAGCGTGGCGGCGGGGCCGACCGGGTTGCCGTCGGGGTCGGTCATTCCGGCGGTGCTCTCGAGCATGCCCGTCACGCCGGCCATGATGCCGTCGAGGCCGAGGTGCATGACCATGTGCGTGTCGGGAGAATTCCGGTACAGCGAGACAAACGCGGGGTGGTCGGCGAGCGGGTTGGCCGTGCCGCCCTTTTTGATGGCGACGATCGCCTCCTGGAGCACGGACTTGGGTTCGGCCACGAGGAAGATGCCGTCGACGATGGCCCAGGCCTCACCTTCGGTCGGCGGCGCGGCCTCGTCCTCCGACGGGTTCATGGTGATGTGGAGCGTCTCGCCCTGGAACTCCTCGGTGACCTCCTTGCCGCCTTTCTCGCCCGTGGCGCTCGCGGCGCGCTCGAGCATCTCGAGGATCTTGGCCATGGCGGGCCCACACTCGACGGCGATGAGGAGCTGGGGGTTCTCATCCTCCTCGTCCCGGAAGTACGGCCCGATGTCCTTGACCGCGAGGATCGCCTCGCCACTGAACAGCGCAAAAAAGTCATCGGGCTCCATGCCGGTGTCCCGCTGGATGGAGGCGAACGGCCCGTTCTCCGGGTCGTTCATCGCGTCGATGGTCGGGCCGAAGAACTTGCGGATCTCGGGGTCTTCCCATGCGCGGGCGAAGCTCGTGCCCTTCCAGCTCGCGCGCAGGTCGGCCATGCTGCGGACGTGTAGCACGACCGGCGCGCTCGCCGGCACGATGGAGGTGAGCTGCGGTGCGGCGGAGAGACCGAACGGCGCGACGGCGACGGCAGCGAGAGCAGCCAGTCCGAGGAAGAGGCGGGTCGTCATAGAGGGCACGGTGCGTTCAACCGAAGACATGTGGGAAAAGGTCGGCGATGCGTAAGTCGTGAAAACCGCACGGCCCCGCATCGAGGAGAGGAGCGGTCGCACAGTCAGGGCACACGACACGATAGGCAAACGCCTCTGCCGCGAAGGTCGACCTTGTTCCCGCGCCGCCCGCCACAGACGAGCCGGGAGAGGCGGGCCGCGCCAGGCGCACGTTCACTCGGCCTCGGGCTTGGGCGCGCGCGCGGGGCGCGGCGGCTCGAGATAGCGAAACCCGGCGTTGGGATTGCGCGTGTCGAAGGCGAAGGCGTCGCGGTTGCGCAGGAAGGCCTTGAGCGTGGCGGACGGGATCGCGAAATTCACGCCCTCCACGCCGACCATCATGGCCTTCATGTTGTTCACGCCGACGACTTCGCCGCGGAGATTGAAGAGCGGTCCGCCGGAGTTGCCGGGGTTGATCTGCGTCGTGGTCTGGATGTAGAGCTGGCCGCCGAGCGGGCGGTTCTTGAGACTGACGATGCCCTGGCTGACGGTGCGTTCGAGACCGAGCGGGCTGCCGATGGCGAACACCGTCTCACCACCCTCGATGACTTGCGATTCGCCGACCGGCACCGAGACGAAGGGGCGCTTTTCCGAACTCTCGATCTTGAGCAGGGCGAGGTCGAGGCGCGGGTCGAGCGCGAGGATGCGCACGTCGGTGAACTGCGCCTTTTCCATGGCGTCACCCGCGCGCTCGTAGACCGTGACCGTGATCTCGTATTCACCCGCGATCACGTGCTCGTTGGTCACCACGTAGCCGTCGGGATGGATGACAAACCCCGAGCCCAGACCCGAGGGTGTGCGGATCTGGACAACCGCAGCCGCAAGGCGCGCGACGTTTTCCTGCACGGTGGCGACCTGCGGATTGACCGCGGTGCGAAAAAGCGCATCGCCCGAGGAACTGTCCCGCTCGGGCTGATCGGCACCGCGCGCGACGATACGCACGATCTCTCCGGCCGGGATGGATACAACCGTGAAACCCAGGTCGACGACGACGCGCTCGGTGCGCCGGTCGAGCACTTCGCCGACGATCTCGGCGCCGTTCTTCAACTGCACCGTCATGACTGCGGCCTGCAGTCCAGGCCCGTGCGATAGCGCGGCGGCGAGGACCGACCCAAGAAGCAACACTCGTCTCATCAGGCCCCACGCTGACCGAGCGGCCGGCGGCGTCAAGCGGAGGGCCGCACCCCATCGTCCCCTGCCGCGCGGCCCGCATCGGCCATCACGGAGACGCGACGACCCGGCACCGTCGCGCGGAGCCGGGTCGTCGAGGGCGCCGTGGCGCCCCAGGGTCGGAAGGCTCAGGCGAAGATCTCGCCCGGAGCAAAGAAGCGCGCGATCTCGGCCAGGCCGTTGGCCGGGCTGTCGGAGGCGTGGCACACGTTGACCATCATATCCGTGCCGAAGTCGCCACGGATCGTGCCCTTGGCGGCCTTCTTTGAGTCGGTCGGCCCGAGCAGGTCGCGGACCTTGTTGACCACGCCCTCGCCCTCGAGCGCCATCACGATGACCGGACGGCGGCTCATGAAGGTCTCGATGTCGGGATAGAAGGGTTTGGAGGCGACGTGCGCGTAATGTTCGCGCAGCTGCGCGGGTTGCAGGCGGGTCATCTTGCAGCCGATGACGTCGAAACCGGCCGCCTCGAAACGGGCGAGCACGGCGCCGACGTGGCGCTTATCCATGCAGTCAGGCTTGAAGATGATGAGAGAACGTTCCTTGGCCATAGATGGCGCGGATGGTGGGAGAAATCCCGGCCCGGAGGAAAGCATGGAATGGCGCGGGGGAAATCGGCGGCACGGCGCTTGCCCGCGCGGGCACGGCACGGTTTGCTGGGCCACCGATGCGCAAACGCTCCCTCTCCCAGGCCCATGCCGCCCCCGCCCGCGGGCGTGCCCACGGCACCCGCGACCGGCACCCGCGCGCCGGCAAGCGCGGCTCGCACCGCTCCCCGGGCTCCTCGCCGCTCCTGGACCCGCGCGAGGCGGCCCACGCCGACCTCGCCCTGGCCGGGACCCTCGCGCTCGATATCGTGCTCGAGGCGGCGGACGCGGCCGTCCCGGCCGACCGCCTGCTCAAGGCCCGGCTCCGCGATGCCCACCTCGCGCCCGCCGCCGCGGCGGTCACCGCGCGTCTGGTGTTCTGCTGGTACCGGTGGCGCGGTTTCCTGCAGGGGGCCGAGCCCGCATCCGACACGCTCGCGCGCACGCTCGAACTGGCGGAACGCTACGCCGCGGAGCCCGGACGTTTTGATGCCGCCGCGCTGATCGACGGCGCCGTGCCCGGCTGGTTGCGGCTGCACATGGAAGTGCGCGAGGCCTTCGTGCGTGCGCTCCAGGCCGAGCCGGTGATCTGGCTGCGCGCCCGCCCGGGTCAGGCCCGCGAACTCGCCGCACACCTGCCCGGCGCCCGCGCCGGCGCGGCCCCCGCCCTGCCCGACGCGCTACGCTACACGGGTGAGTCCGACCTCTTCCGCACCGCGGCCTTCAATCAAGGACGCTTCGAGATCCAGGATATCGCCTCGCAGGCCGTCGGTGTTGTCTGCCACCCGCGTCCAGGCGAGACCTGGTGGGATGCCTGCGCCGGCGAGGGCGGCAAGACGCTCCACCTCGCCGACCTCATGCACAACCGCGGCCTCCTCTGGGCCAGCGACCGCTCGACCGCGCGGCTCGCCGTGCTCCGCCGCCGCGCCGCGCGCGCCGGGATCTTCAACTACCGCGCCGTCGCCTGGGATGGCGGCGCCCGGCCGCCCACGCGCACGCAGTTCGACGGCGTGCTCGTCGACGCGCCGTGCTCCGGCGTCGGCACCTGGCAGCGCAATCCGCACGCGCGCTGGACCGCCGGCCCGGCCGACGTGCGCGAACTCGCCGCGATCCAGCTGCGCCTGCTCGACACCGCCGCCGGCTCGATCAAGCCCGGCGGCCGGCTCGTCTACGCCGTGTGCACGCTCACGCGCGACGAGACCACGGCCGTGGCCGAGGCGTTCGCCGACAAACACCCGGAGTTCGAGCCCGCGGCCTTCGCCGATCCGTTTGCGCCCGGCGCCGCGCCGGTCGCCCAGGCCGCGTGGGAACCCCAGCAGAGCGGCGGCAACGGCATGTTCGTCGCCGCGTGGCGCCGGGTTTCCCGTTGACCGTGCCGGCGCGCGACCGACAATCCGGCGCCGACGCCGGTCCCTCGTGAGCCCGCCCGACGACACGCCGCTCCCCTCGCCCTCGACCATCCGCATCCTCCTGCTCGAGGAAAACGACGCCGACGTCGCGCTCGTCACCACGCGGCTGCGACAGGACGGCCTCGATCCCGTGATCGAGCGCGTCGTCGATCTCGAGGCGTTCGCCACCGCGTGCCGCGAATCGGCCATTGAGATCATCCTGGCCGACTTCCGCCTGCCGGCCTGGGACGGCTGGCGTGCGCTCGAGATCGCACACGAGGCCTGCCCGGACGTGCCGTTCATCTTCGTCTCCGGCGTCATGGGCGAGGACCTCGCCGTCGACAGCCTGCGCCACGGCGCCACCGACTACGTGCTCAAGGACCGCCTCGGCCGCCTCGCGCCCGCGATCCAGCGCGCGCTGGAGGAGCGCGCCATGCGGCGCGACTGGCAGCAGGCGCGCTCCGCGTTGCGCGCGCAGCAGATCAACCTGCAGCTCATCGCCGACAACATCCGCGACATCATCTGCCTGCACGGCATCGACCGCACCTTCCATTTCGTCTCCGCCGCCGTGCATCCGATCCTTGGTTACGAGCCGGCGGAATGGATCGGCCGCGATCCGGAGGCCTTCGGCCATCCCGACGACCTGCCGCGGCTCGCCCACGAGGTGCAGCAGGTCGTGCTCAACGGCCGGCGCAGTTTCCCCCTCGTCCTGCGCGTGCGCCACCGACGCGGCCACTATGTGTGGCTCGAGACCACGATCGAGCCGATCACCGATGCGGCCGGGCACGTCGTGCAGCTGCTCAGCGTCTCGCGCGACTTCACCGAGCGGCGCATCGCCGAGGAGGCCATGCGCCGCGGCGAGCAGCTCTTCGAGGGCATCGCCGAGGCCAATCGCCTGCTCCTCACCGCCGGCCGCGTGGTCGACACGCTGCCCGACGTGTTGCGCGTGCTCGGTCTCGCGGCCGAGACCGACCGCGTGGCCGTGTTCGAGTTTCACCCGCACTCCCGGTCGGGCGAGCCCGCCAGCTCGCTGCGCGCGGAGTGGGCCCGCGACTCCATCTATTCTCTCTTCAGCGACGCCCGCCTGGCCGAATATCCCCTTTCCGACCTCGGCAACGACAGCATCGTCAACCGGATCAACGCGGGCGAGCCCGTCGAGGTGACGCTCGACGACCTGCACCACCCCGAGCGCGAACTCATCGCCGCGCATGGCGTGGTCGCGCTGCTCACCTTCCCCATCCGTGTCGACCAGCGCGTGTGGGGCCACATCGTCTTCGACCACTGCAGCGAGCCGCGGCGCTGGACGCCGGCCGAGCGCTCCGCCCTCGGCACGGTCGCCTCCAACATCGGCCAGGCCATCGGCCGGGAACAGGCGCTCGGCGCCCTAGCGGCGAGCGAACGCCGCTACGAGGACCTCCTCGCCGGCCTGAGCGAAGGCGTGTTCCAGATCGATCTCGAGGCGCGCTGGCGGTTTCTCAACCCCACCTGGCAGGCGCTCACCGGCTACACGGTCGAGGCCAGCATCGGGCAGCGCTTCGCCGAGTTCGTCGCACGCGACGACGCGGCCGCCGCGCTCGAGGGTTTCGGCCGGCTCATCTCGGGCCGCAACGAGACGATCGAGAGCGAGCTGCGTTTCCTCCACCGCCGCGGCGACCACGTGTGGCTGCGCGTCACCGCGCAGGCCCAGATCGACCACGCCAACCGCGTCGTCGGCGTGTCCGGCACGCTGGTCGACGTGACGCAGCGCCGGCTCGCGCAGGAGGCCCTGCGCACGAGCGAGCGCAAGTTCGCCGCCGTCTTCGCCAGTTCCTCGGACGCGCTGCTCCTGCTCGACACCGCCTCCGGCACGATCGTCGAGTGCAACCCGCGCGCGGTGGAGATGTTCGAGCGCGCGAGCGAGCGCGAGCTCATCGACGCGGCGGCCACGACCCTGCTGCGGCGCCCGCTCAAGGACGAGGAGCTCGCCGACATGCGTACACGCATGGAGCGCGGCGAGACCTGGATCGGCGAGGTGCAGTTCGTGACCGCGCGCAGCCGCGTCTTCTGGGGGCAGATCGCGATGGTGCGCCTCGGCATGGAGGTGCTCGGCGCCACACTCATGCGCGTGACCGACATCTCCCACCTCAAGGAGTCGGAGGAGCGCCTGCGCGCCTCGCTCATGGAAAAGGAGGTGCTGCTCAAGGAAGTCTACCACCGCGTTAAGAACAACCTGCAGATCATCTCCGCGCTCCTGCGCATGCAGGCCCGCCGCGTCAGCGACAGCGTCGCCCTCGAGGCCCTGGAGAACTCGATCAGCCGCGTCATGGCCATGTCCATGGTGCACGAGAAACTCTACCAGGCCCAGAACCTCGTCTCGATCGACTTCTTCTCCTTCGCGGAGAATCTCGTCGGCTTTCTCAACCAGCTCACGGTCGGCTCGCGCGCGCCCGTCGTGATCGACGTCACGGGCGTGCCGCTCGCTCTCTCGATCGACCAGGCCATCCCGCTCGGGCTCGTGCTCAACGAGCTCGTGACCAACTCGCTCAAGTACGCCTTCCCCGAAGGACGCGCCGGCCGCATCGACATCGCCATAGCCGCCGATCCGGGCGACACCGCGCGCGTGATGGTGAGCGACGACGGTGTGGGCCTGCCGGAGGACACCGACATCGAGGGCCGCGGCGGCGGCCTTGGCTTCCGCATCGTGCGCATGCTCGTCGAGCAGCTGCAGGGCACGCTCACCCTGGAAAACCGCGGCGGCCTGCGCGCGACCGTGCGCGTGCCGATGGCGCCGCTCCCGGCGCCCGTCGCGCCGATGCCATGAACGAACCGGCGCACAGCATCGCGGGACGCTGGGCCGGCGGCTGGGACGAGAGCGGCCTGCGCGCCTGGGCGGAGTCGCTCCGGCGCGGACTGGGCTCGCGGCCGGTCACGTTCGGGCTGGTCTTCATGGCGCCCGAGTATTTCGAGCGCGCGGAGGCGCTGCTCGAGCTGCTGCGCGTCCATGCGCAGATCCCGCTGCTCGCCGGCTGCTCGTCGCCGGGCCTGGTCGTGGACGGGCGCGAGCACGAGGATGGGCGCGGACTCGCGCTCGCACTGTATTCATTACCTGAAGCCACGGTGCAGGCGCACGTGGTGGAACCCTTCGATCCGGAATCTCCTCCGCCGAAGCCCGCGTGGGCGGCGCAGTCGCTGACCGGCTGCCTCGCCTTCCTCGAGCCGTTCCAGACCGACGCCGAGGC
Source organism: Opitutaceae bacterium (assembly GCA_014879845.1). Classification (GTDB taxonomy): domain Bacteria; phylum Verrucomicrobiota; class Verrucomicrobiia; order Opitutales; family Opitutaceae; genus JAEWQP01. The sequence continues at coordinate 23,084 of JACSRI010000172.1, read as the reverse complement.
CTGGCTCGAGGCGTGGCAGGCGCAGTTTCCCGGGGTGCCGGTCTACGGCGGCCTGGCCGCCGGGCCGTCGGTGGAGGCGCGCGCGCAGGTCTATCTCGACGGGCGGGTCATCAGCCAGGGCGGCGTGGTGCTCGGCTTCTCCGGCGTGCGCCTGCTCGGTCTGGTCGCGCAGGGCTGCACGCCGGTCGGCGAGGAGTGGACGATCACGCGCGTGGAGGGGAACCTCATCCACCGCATCGGCAACCGCCCGGCCGTGACCGTGCTCGAGGAGACCTTCGAGCACCTGCGCGACACGCTCAAGCGCCGCAGCCGCGGCAACTTCTTCGCCGGGCTCGTCGTCGATGAGTATCAGGAGGAGCACCACCGCGGCGACTTCCTCGTGCGCAACCTCGTCGGCGCCGATCCCGAGACCGGCGCGCTGGCCGTCGCCGCCCTGCCGCGCGCCGGCCAGACGTTGCAGTTCCAGTTGCGCGACGCGGCCTCGGCCGACGAGGAGATCCGCACGCTCCTCGGACGCCTGCGCGACCGCGTCGGACGCGCGCACATCTACGGCGGCTGCCTGTGCCTGTGCAACGGACGCGGCTCCGGCCTGTTCGGCGAGCCCGACCACGACGCCGCGCTCGTGCGGCAGATCCTCGGGCCGCACGCCACCGCCGGTTTCTTCGGCAACGGCGAATTCGGGCCGGTCGGCCCGCGCAGTTTCCTGCACGGCTACACCGCCTCGCTCGTCCTTTTCGCCGGCCCGCCGCGCGACGAGGACGACGAGCTCTGAGGCACGGGCAGCATTCTCCGGTGCGACGAACGCCGTGATTTCGGCTTCCGCGGCACCGGGGTTCACTGGAGGCTTCCGTCCGGCCCACCTTCCATGGCGTCCACCGCGAACGACACCGCCCACCCGCTCGACCGCCGGTTCTCCGGCGAGCATCCGCTGCGCACCCTGCTCTTCCTCTACCGGGGCCAGCGCGGGCGACTCGCACTCGCCTCGCTGCTGTTCACGGTCAAGCACAGCCCGATGTGGCTCATGCCGGCGATCACCGCGCGTGTGGTCGACATCGTGGCCAACCCCGCGGCGCACTCGCCGCGCGAACTCTGGGTCAATGCCGCGATCCTCGCCGTCGTGCTCGCGCAGAACGTGCCCGGGCACTACGGGTTCGTCTGGGCGCTGAGCACCGCGGTGCGCACGATGGAGACGCAGCTGCGCTCGGCGTTGTGCCGGCGCCTGCAGCATCTCTCGATCGGCTACTACGCGCGGCAGAGCGCGGCGGCGCTGCAGACCAAGGTGCTGCGCGACGTCGAGTCGATCGAGCAGCTCACGCGCGTGCTCTTCGACGGCGGGCTCTCCTGCGCCACCAACATCCTCTTCGCGCTCATCATCACGGCGTGGGTGCAGCCGTGGTTCGACCTCGTCTACGTGCTGACGGTGCCGCTCGGCGCCGCCGTGGTCTACGCGCTGCGCAAGCCGCTCGCCTCGCGCAACGCCGCCTTCCGCGAGGAGATCGAGCGCATGTCCGCGCGCGTGACCGAGATGACGCACCTGCTTCCCATCACGCGTGCCCACGGACTGGAGACGGTCGCGCTCGCGCGCGTGGGCGAATCGCTCGAGCGCGTGCGCTCGGCCGGGCTGGAGATGGACAAGCTCAACGCCAAGTTCGGCGCGCTCTCGTGGGTCTCGTTCCAGGGCTTCAGCATGGGCTGCCTCATCCTCGCCGCGGCCGCCGCGCTCGCCGGCTGGGGCGGGATCACCGCGGGCGAGGTCGTGCTCGTCTCCTCCTACTTCGCGCTCATCACCGGCTCGGTCCTCGGCTTGGTCGGCATGGCGCCGCAGATCACCCGGGGCCTCGAGTCGATCCGCTCGATCGGCGAGGTGCTGCAGTGCCCCGACCTGGAGAACAACGAGGGCAAGATCGCCGTCGCCGACGTGCGCGGGCAGTTCACCTTCGAGGACGTGAGCTTCGCCTACCCAGGCTCGGCGCTCGCGGCACTGCACGGGTTTTCCCTCGACGTGCAGCCCGGCGAGACGATCGCGCTGGTCGGCCCCTCGGGCGCGGGCAAGTCCACCATCCTCAACCTCGTCATCGGCTTCATCCGGCCGACCGGCGGACGCCTGCTCTGCGACGGACGGGACATGGAGGCGCACGACCTGCGCACCTACCGGCGGTTCCTCGCAGTCGTGCCGCAGGAGTCGATCCTGTTCGACGGCACGATCCGGGAGAACGTCGTCTACGGCCTGCCGGCCGTCCCGGACGAGGTTGTGGAGCGTGCGTTGCGCGACGCCAACGCCTGGGACTTCGTGCAGAATCTGCCGCAGGGCCTGGCCACGCCGGTGGGCGAGAAGGGCGCGCGGCTCTCCGGCGGCCAGAAGCAGCGCCTGGCCATCGCGCGCGCGCTCATCCGCGACCCGCGCGTGCTCATCCTCGACGAGGCGACCTCCGCGCTCGACACCGAGACCGAGGCGCTGATCCAGGAGGCGCTCGGCCGTCTCATGCGCGGGCGCACGACGTTTGTTGTCGCCCATCGCCTGTCCACCATCCGCGACGCGCACCGCATCGTCGTGCTCGACCAGGGCCGGATCGCGGAGATCGGCACGCACGACGCGCTGTTGCGCCGCGGCGGCCTCTATGCGCGCCTGCACGCGAAACAGGCGGGGACGGGCGGAGGCTCATGAGGCAGGGGGCGATGGATTCGCCACCGGTGAGCGAGCGAGTTCGCGACTGAGTCATCGTCTGCGGCTCGTCCACTCCGCACCCGGCATGCGGCATTCAGAACTCGCCGTTCCCTTCACCCGATCCACGCCAGCCCCAGGCGGATCCACCACGGGATGACAAAGAGCCCGACCACCGTGGTGGCGAAAATGATCTGCGCCGCGGTGAGCGGGTGGCCGCCGTAGTGGCGCGCGATGATGAGCGGACCCACACCCGCCGGCATCGCCGCCTGGATCACCATGATGCGCTTCAGCTCGATCGAGAGCGGCAGCCATTTCGCCGCCACGAGAAACAACACGGGCAGCACGAGCAGGCGCAGCACGAGCGACATGGGGATGATGCGCGGGGCCCAGAGTTCGCGCGGGCGCGTGAGGTTTTCATAGAGCGAGCCACCGGTCACGAGCAGGCCGATCGGCACGGCACACAGGCCGAAGGCGCCGACCACGCTCAGGAGCGGCGCGGGCACCCAGCGGCCGGCGCCGACGAGGTTGAGCGCGAGCGCGATGATGATCGAGAGGGAGGGCGGGTTCAGCGCCTTGCGCCAGGCATCGCGCCAGGAGGCGCCGGCGAGCAGCATGATACCGACCGTCCAGATGATGAGGTCGCACCCGACGTTGTGGACGAGGAGCACGCCCACCGTCTCCGCCCCGAAGAGTCGGTCGATGAGCGGAATCGGGATGTAGCCGTAGTTGTAGACGCCGATGGCGAAAGCGAACGTGCGCAGGCCGTGCCCGCGGCTCAGGCCGAGGAGCCGGCCCGCATACCAGCCGAAGAGGAAACCCACGCCGGTCGTCACGAACCCCACGAGCGGCGGCAGCACGATGTTGCCGGGGTCGTGCAGGGCCCTGTTCCCGAGCGTCGAGCTGAAGACGAGGCACGGGAAAAGCAGGTTCACCACGATGCGAAGCAGGCTCTCCTCCGCCTCCGGCCGCATCCAGTCGCGCCAGCGCGCAAACGTCCCGGCGCCGATCATCGCAAAGACCGGTGCGATGATCCCGAGGATCGTGACGTAGTCCGTGGCGGGCATGATGCGCGACAGGCCGTGCCACGAAGTCGCCGTACGGGCAATACCCGAGGTCGGCGGGCGCGCGGCGTTTGCGTCACGCCAAGTTTCCCGTACCTGTCTCCATTCCCGAAAACCCGTGGCCCGGGACTTGCGGCATGACTTCACACCTAGAACGAACCATCATGCCGCCATAAGCCGCATTTCTTTGCCCGGCGGCCGCCGGCCTTGCTTGCACGCAGGGAGAGCGGCCGTTTTCTTGCACGCGCCTACGGCAACACGACTCGCACCATGCAATCCACGTCCACCGGTACTTCCTCCGATTCGCACCTGATCGAGTTCATCAATCTCAAGCTGGCCGCCATGGGTCAGCCGATCTACGGCCGCGAAGAGGACTTCACCTACCTGTCGCTCAGCCGCTCGCTCCTGGCCAACTACCAGGAAAAGTCTCGCCTGCTGGTGAAGCACCTATGCCCGGCGGACAAGGCGATCGACGGCTTCCTGCGCGGTTACCTCGGATCCGAACTCGCCGGTCCCGACCCGCTCGTGCCGGCCTCGACGTTCACGCTTGATCGCGCCGGGCTCGCACGCGTGCTCTCGCTGCCGCCGGACAAGGACGCCTTCGCCAGCCCGGCGCTCAAGTCCTACCGCGTGCACCAAGGCGTGTTGCACAACCCGGACAAGGACCGCCGCACGACCGAGGGCGTGTTCCACGTCACCGAGGAGGGCCTGCCCATCCCCGCCGACAAGAAGTCGGTGCCGAAGAAGGTTTTTGCCGGCCTGCTCAAGGCCGCGCTCAACCCGCCGGCCGACCTGCTGCGCCTGCCCTTCACCGCGGGCCAGCCGCAGGAGGCCTCGCTCTGGGTCTCGCTGCTCCTGCGCCCGATCGTCGTGCCGGAGATCCCCGGCGTGAGCCCGCGCAAGACGATGGAGGTGCGTTTTTTCGCCCCGGCCGGCCTGGTGGCGAACCTTGATTTCGTCGAGTCGATCTTCGGCAACGCCGGCGACCCGTCGCTGCCAGCCAACGACGCCCGACTCGATACCACGCACTGGTCGGGCCAGACCGGCTGCGTGATCCTCGCGCCGCACATGATCCACCTGCGCAAGAAGGATCTCGGCCTGCCGCACGTCTCCCAGGCGACCGCGCGCCAGAAGCGCGACGGCATGTGCTGGACCAAGGAGGATGAGAAATACAACGACGGCGGCGCCTTCAAGATCACCTGCCGCGACAAGCGCGGCGTGATCGTGACCCTCATCGCGGACACCTACTTCGGCTACTGCAAGAAGGAGGTGAAGACACAGATCAGCTACGCGGCCAACCTGCACGGCATGGCCGAGGAGGAGCACGCGGGCGGCGCCATCGCCTTCCCGACCTACGACCTGGGCGAGGACTTCCGCCTGAGCTCGTTCTTCCCGGTGGTCAACCACACCTTCGCCGAGGTGCTGCAGCGCCACGCCTCGCGCCTGACGCTCCATCCCGAGGGCTACGCCGTCGACAACACGTATCCGGACATCATCTACGTGCCGGAGGACGCCACGTTCAGCCTCCAGACGCAGACGATCTGCTTCAAGCACGACGGCCGCGAGGCCTGCATCCGCCTCCTCCCCGGCCGCACCTACATGCTGCCCTCCGGCTACAAGGTGGAGATGGTCAAGCCGCCCACCGTGCTGCGCTGGCGCCTCACCGGCACGACGGCCGAGGGCACGTTCTGCCACAAGCCCTGCACGGTCTCCGGCGGCGGCAAGTCCGAGATCTCCAAGTCGATCGCCGATGCCATGATGGCCGGCCCGGTCTTCGTCGGCGACATCAACGCCGACTTCGACCAGGTGAAGGCCATCGTCCTGCGCGAGTACGGCCAGCGCTTCCGCGACCCGTCGCGCAACCGACCCAAGGGCCGCCCACTGCTCAGCGCTGAGCGCTCGCTCGGCTCGGTCATCAAGCTGCTCACGCCCAGCCCGGAGTACACCGACGAGTACAACGAGTGGCTGCGCTCCATCCCTGAGCGCATCCGCGACCTCGTCTTCATCCTCAAGCGCCTCTACCGCCCGGACTGGGAGGGCAGCTGGCGCGCGCGCTTCAGCGCCGACCTGATCAACAACCTGCCCGGCAACGAGCTGAAGTTCCGCGGGTCGAAGCTGCTCACCCGCTACCTGCGTGTCGGCTTCGCGCCCGACGGCAGTGGCGCGTGGCGCACGTTCAGCCTGCGTCGCGACTTCATGCCGGCGGTGAAGATCCAGACCGAAGACGATATCTCCGCCACCGCCGTCGCGCCCGCCTCGGCCGTGTCGGGCCTGCACCCGGAACAGAAGCGCGCGGCCTGGAAATTCGTCGAGAACTGCGAGAGCCGCCTCTTCCAGCGCCCCGACGACGCGATCCACCGCGGCTACGACAAGCACACGGAGGCGGACTTCGCGAAGAGCGGGAACTTCTTCTCCAACTACGAGCCGCTCGATCGCGGCGCCATCGCCGCGGTCATCGACGAGTCGATCAAGTTCGACCAGTTCACCGAGCCGATGCAGCGCTGCCTGCGCGCCTTCGTCGAGGCCGGGCGGCCCGACTTCGCCGTGTCCTCCGCGCACCCGCGCCTTGTCGACGGCAAGCCCAGCAAGAACCCCCGCTACCTGCAGGTGCGGCCCGACCTCGTCGACCCGCGCCCGAAGTACCTGGCCGAACTCGGCACGCGCTTGTATCGGCGCATCCCCGACGATCGTCCGGTGCCCATGCCGGTCAACTCCGTGCTGCCCGGCCGCCGCAACAACCCGCCCGAGCCGGGCGTGCGCGCGCTCTGCTGCTACGGCCCGATCCATTACCAGGAACTGCCCGAGTTCTTCATGGATGCGATCGCCAGCCTCACCGGCAAGTCCCCGTCCACCACGGGCGCCGGCTCCGAGGGCGCGCTGACCAAGGGGCCGTTCAACGCCCTGCCTGCGATCATCGACCTGAACAACGCGCTCGTCGGCTTCCTGCTCACCGGCTACGCCGCGTTTTCCACCGCCGCGGCCTGGGTCGGCCCGAAGTATCGGGTCGACCACGACGTGAGCCTGCTCGTGCCTGAGATCTGGTCGCGCATGACGCACGCCGAGCGCGAGCCCGGTTTCCTCATCGCACAGGGCTACCTGGAGAAGTGCGAGGACTTCACCCACGAGGGCCGCAAGGTCGAGGCGAGCCGCCTCGGGTATCGCATCACCGAGCGTTTCGCCCGCCATTTCCTCGGCCGCGTCTTCAGCAACCCGGGCTCGGTTTTGCCGGAGGAAATGCTCCGTCCGGAGCTGCAGGACCTCGCCGTCTTCATCGACGGCGTGGACAACATCGTCGCGACGCAGAAACGCGTGGCCGAACTCTACTTCGAGGACGGCTCGGTCGAGTCGGCCTGCCCGCCGCTCAAGGCCCTGCTGCACATCATGGCTCACGGCCACTACGAGGGTCGCACCGCGTCGGATCCAGAAATCCGGAAGATGTTCACGGTGGATGCCATGCTCGCGTCGGACTGGTACCGCGCCCGCCTCGAGTCGAAACTTCGCTTCGACACGGGACTGCGCGAACGCGAGGTCGCCGACCTCGAGGCCTTCCTGGCCAACCCGATCTATCAGGGCGAAGCCGCCCGACTCGGTGTGCAGGAATCGCTCGGCGCCGCAAAAAGGGAACTGGCCCGCCTGCGCGCGGCCCGGGCCGCGGATCTCGCCGGCACGATCGGACGCGATCCCGCGCTCGACTGAGCCAGCTGTCTCCAGGACGGCGCAACCTGCCTCCAACGAGCGGGTTGCGCCGTTTTTCGTTTCCGCATCGAGCTCGGTCGCCTAGCGGGTGCCCCCGCACCCCAACAGCGACCCGCGATCCTGCTCACGGGGTCTGAGGACTGCTCCCCACTTCCGGCCTCAAGATCCGGAACCCGCAGGCCGATAGCAAGTTGAGCCGACCACCCATCGGCCTTCGATGCAGCCCACCTCGTACTCGTCCCGCTCCATACCGGTCCTGCCGGCTTGGCTGACGTCTCGCGTCGGCACGGTCGCGCTGGCGATCGCGCTGGTGGCGGCGATCGCGAAGGTGGTGGAGTTCCTCGGCTGGGGCACCGCGCAGATGGTCAACACCTTCAGCGCGGCGATGGTCGTGGTGGCGTGCGGGTTCGCCCTGAACGAACTGCGGCTGACGTCGCGACCCGCGGTCTGCCCGGTGCCGGCGCGCCGCTTCTGGCGGCTGCAGCGGATCGCCGTGCTCGCGATCACCGTGGTCGCGCTCGCGACCACGGTCGCGACGCTCCCTGTGCCTGTCCTGCATGCGTGGGTACGCTGGGTCAGCCTCGCCGCCTCGCTCGCGAGCATGGCCCTGCTCATCTGGGCCGCCGCGCACATCCCGAGCGGCGAGCTCTCCGCCCGCGAACGCGCGACCGCCAGCCTCGACATCACCACGCTCATCATCGCCGGGCTGGTCGCGTTCTGGATCCTGGCGCTCGACGGCGCGCTCAGCGCGACGCAGGCGGCCGTCGACAGCGCACCCTCGGATCCGGACGTGGCCAACACGCTCATCATCGGGTCGTTCGGCGCCTTCGCCGTCATCACAGTCTTCACCTTCCTCTCGCTCCTGCTGTTGAGCTCGCTGCTGCTCATGCCGTATCGCGCGCGCGAGGCCGGAGTGGCCTCCGGCCTGCGCATCCTCGGCGCGGGCGTGCTCGCCCTGATCGCCGGCGAGATCGTGCCCTATTGCTACGCGCTGGCCCGCGTCGAGCGGTTCGAGTCCACGCCCACCTGCTACGGGTGGACCCTGCTCCTGCTGAGCATCGGCCTGCATGCACGCCTCGCGCGCGGCCCCCAGGCCAAGCCCCAGGATGAACGCACCGTCCAGTCCCGCGTCTCCGTGCCGTACGCGGCGATCGGACTCATAGCCGTGCTGCTTATCACGGCCGTGCTGCCGACCTCGAACTACCGCGAGTACACCCACCTCTATCTCTTCGCCGTCTTCGCCGCGTTTCTCCTCGTGGTCGTCCGGCAGACCGTGATCGCACGCGAGAACCTGACCATGGTGCTCGAGATGCAGCGCGCGAAGGAGATCGCCGAGTCGGCCAACAACGCACGCCTGCAGTTCCTCGCCAACATCAGCCACGACCTGCGCACGCCGCTCAACGGCGTGCTCGGCTGCGCCCAGATCCTCCTGCGCGAGAAAACGATGAACTCGAAGCAGCGTGAGCTGCTCAAGACCATCCAGGGTTGCGCCGAGCACCTGCGCAACCTGATCAACGACCTGCTCGACCTCTCCAAGCTCGAGGCCGACAAGCTCGAGCTCGCGCCGTCTCCCTTCGACCTCAAGGCGCTGCTGGCCGCGCTGATCAAGACCTTCGCCCTCGAGGCCGAGACCAAGAAGATCGTGCTCGAGCTCGACCAGGCACCCGACCTGCCCGACTGGATCAAGTGCGACCGCAAGCGCCTGCACCAGATCCTCGGCAACCTCGTGCACAACGCCATCAAGTTCACCGATCACGGTCGCGTGAAGGTGCGCGCCCGGGTCAACGCCGGTGCGCTCATCTTCGAAGTGATCGACACCGGCTGCGGCATCATGCCGGACAAGATCGGCGAACTCTTCCAGCCCTTCCACGTGGTCGACGAGCGGTCGATCAAGCTCGAGGGCACCGGCCTGGGCCTCTCCATCTGCAAGAAACTGGCCAACAAGATGGGCGGCGACATCTCGGTGACCAGTCGCCCCGGCAAGGGCAGCACGTTCAGCGTGGTGGTGCCCCTGGCCCTCGCCACTCCCGTGGTGGAAGAGCAACGCACGGTCGTCGACTACCAGGGTCGCCGCCGCCGCGTGCTCATCGTCGACGACAATGCCGCCAACCGCGCCGTGCTCCGCGCGATGCTCGAGCCGCTGGATTTTCTCATCCACGAGGCCGATGGCGCCGAGGCCACGCGGGCCCAGATTTCACAAGCGCAGCCCGATATCGTGCTCATGGACCTCATGATGCCCGGGACGGACGGCTTCACCCTCTGCGCCGAGATCCTCGAGATGGATGTGCTGCGCCTGCCCGTGCTCATCGCCGTGTCGGCCATGGCCGGCGAGGACGTGCTCCAACGGTGCCGCAAGGCCGGTTTCGCCGACCTGCTGAACAAACCTGTGCATCTCGATGCCATCGTGAACGCCCTGCGCGTCCATGCCGGCATCGAGTGGACCTACGGCGTGCTCCAGCCCCCTCCCATCGCGGCCGAGGACTCCACGCCCCTGGAGCAGATCGTCGCACCGCCCGCCGAGGAGGTCTCCGCCTTTCTCGACCTTGCCCGGCGCGGGGTGGTCCGTAACATCGAAACCCGCGCAGAACAACTCGCCCATGCCCACCCTGAGTACTCCTCGTTTGCCCGCCGCGTCGCCCGCTATGCACGCGACTTCAAGCTGAAGGAACTCGGCGAGTGGCTCTCGTCCCTTTCCACTTCGCAAGCTCATGGATCCGCGTAACTCCACCCTCGGCACGGTCCTCGCCGTCGACGACACGCCGGGCAACCTTCGCGTCCTGGTCGAAGCGCTCAGCGCCGCCGGACTCGAGGTGCTCGTCGCCACGGACGGTCTCTCCGCCATCGAGACGGCGCGCTACTCGCGGCCCGACCTCATCCTGCTGGACGTGCTCATGCCGGGCATCGACGGGTATGAGACCTGCGCCCGCCTCAAGCAGGAGCCGACCACCGCCCAGACGCCGATCATCTTCATGACCGCGCTCTGCGAGACGGAGGAAAAGGTACGCGCGTTCGAAGTCGGAGCGGTCGACTACATCACCAAGCCCTTCGAGCAGGCCGAGCTCCTCGCCCGGGTCAACACGCACCTCACGATCTCGCGCCTGCGCCAGGATCTCGAGAAGCGCAACCACCAGCTTGAGGACCTCAACCGCCTGAAGAACGAGTTCATGGGCATGGCCGCGCACGACGTGCGCAACCCGCTCGCCAGCGTGCTCGCGTGCGCCGAGTTGATCGAGTCCATCGTCGACTCCGTCCCGCCGGAAAAGACCAAGGCCCTCATCGGCCAGATCTCCACCTCGGCCCGGCGCATCAACGCGATCATCACGAATCTGCTCGATGTGAACGCGATCGACTCCGGGCAACGCCGCCTCCAGCTCGCGACCCACGAGTTCCAGCCGATGGTCGAGCGGGTCGTCGAGCAGAACCGGCTGAAGGCACGCGCCAAGGAGATCGAGATCACCTTCGACAACGGCGTCGGCCCGCTCGCCGGCATTGTCGACGAGAACGCCGCCGAGCAGGTCCTGGACAATCTCATCTCCAACGCGGTGAAATATTCGCCCTCGGGCACGGTCGTGACCGTGCGGCTCCTCGCCGGCGAAGACTGCGTGGCCGTGGCCGTGCAGGACCAGGGTCCCGGCATCTCGGTCGAGGATCAGGCCAAGATGTATGGCAAGTTTTGCCGCCTCACCCCCAAGCCGACCGCCGGCGAGCCCACCACCGGCCTCGGCCTGTGGATCGTCAAGGAGCTGACCGAGTCGATGAAGGGCCGCATCGTGTGCGAGAGCGAGGTCGGCAAGGGCACGACCTTCACGGTCCTCTGGCCGAAGGCGACGGCCGCGGCGTAACGCCTCGGCCGATTCGCGCCGCCGGGTTCGAGACCGGCCCTAGCGTTCCTTCCAGAGGAACCAAAGCGCCGCCAGGCCCATCACGCCATTGGGCAGCCAGGCCGCGATGGTCGGCGGCAGCGTGCCCTGCTCGCCCAGCTGATTGCCCAGCATGGTCAGGATCCAGAAGACGACGAAGAGGCCGATCGACTTGGACACGCCCACCGCGGGATTGACGCGGACGCCCGACACAGCAAACGGCACGGCCAGACCCGCGGCGATCAGGCACGCGAGCGGACTCGCGAGCAGGAAGTGGTAACGCACCGCGTAGGAGAGCAGGCGCGGATTGTCGGCGTTTTCCGTTGAGCCGAGGATGCCGGCCAGTTCGAAGAGCGAGAGGTCGCGCGGGCGCTTGTCCATGCGCATCATCAGGAGCGGTTCCTCCGTCAGCTCCGGAAACTCCTGGCGATCGAACTGGCGCACCTGGCCGACCACGTCGCCGGTGATCGGGTCGAAGGTCATCTCGCGTCCGCGCAGAAACGTCCAAAGTCCGGTCTCCTCCTCCCAAAAGCCCTCCTGCGCCACGATGCGGCGCTTCTCACGACGCCCGGCGTCGAGCTCCACCACCATGATCGACAGCGCGCGATGCGAGTAGGCGCTGAAGCTGCCGAGCATCCAGAGCCGCCCTTTCGGTCGGTTGGAATAGGCGACGGGGCCAACGAGGCCGATCTGCTGGATGTCCTTCGCCTGCCGCTCCTGGTTGCGGAACTTCACGTTGTCGGCGATCACGCGGGCCTGTTCGACCGACCACGGGATGAGGTCAGTATTGAGATAAAACAGACCGACGGAAATGAGCGCCGCCCCCACCCACACCCAGCGGGTGATGCGGATCAGGCCCACGCCGGCGGCGCGCATGGCGATGATCTCGTTGTGCCGGTGCAACTGGCTGAAGGTGTAGAGCACCGAGACGAGGACCGAGACCGGAAGCACGAGCGAGAGGTGGCTCGGCGCCACCACGGCATAATAACGCAGCAAGTCACCCGTCGTCGCCCCCTGGGCGCGCAAGTCGGGGAACGAGTCATACATCTCCTGCAGCATGAGAATGCCGGCCGTGGCCCCGAGCACGATGCCCAGGATGGTCAGCCACTCGCGGAGGATGTGCTTGTCGAACGTGCGAAACACGGAGGCGCAGCGTGCAGGGACATTTTTGATCTGGCAACGTTGCACGGCGCTTGCTTCTTCTGCCCCTCGATGGCGACTCCCCAAGCGTCGGAAAACTGGAGCTCGCGCCTCGGCGTGATCATGGCCGTGGCCGGCAGCGCGGTCGGCTTGGGCAACTTCCTGAGATTCCCGGGCAAGGCGGCGACCTACGGCGGCGGGGCCTTCATGATCGCCTACTTCGTCTCGCTCGTGATCATCGGCGTGTCGATCTGCTGGGCGGAATGGACGCTCGGGCGCTGGGGCGGCAAGAGGGGCTTTCACTCCAGCCCCGCCATCATGGGCCTGATCGTCGGCCGGCCGTGGGGGCGTTTTCTCGGCGTCCTCGGCGTGATCATCCCGGTCGGCATCTACATGTATTACGTCTACATCGAGGCGTGGTGCCTGGGATATGCCGTGCAGTTCGCCACCGGCCGGCTCGGCGGACCGGACATCGACTACGCAAAACATTTCGTCGAATACGTCGGCGCCAACGCCGACGGATTCTCGCTCGGCCTGGGCATGGGCCAGGTCGGGTTGTTCGTCCTGATCGTCTACCTGCTCAATTTCGTCCTGATCTACCGCGGGCTGGCGAAAGGCATCGAGTGGTTCTGCAAGTGGGCCATGCCCGCGCTCATGGTCATCGCCCTGATCATTGTGGTGCGCGTGCTCACCCTGGGCACGCCGGACCCGACGCTGCCCGAGCAGAACGTCGCCAACGGCCTCGGCTACATGTGGAACCCCGGCAACATCGGCGAGCAGCTGCGCAACCCGCAGCTCTGGCTCGAGGCGGCCGGGCAGATCTTTTTTTCGCTCTCGGTCGGCTTCGGCGTGATCATCACCTACGCGAGCTACCTCACCGAGAAGGACGACGTCGTGCTCAGCGGCCTCACCGCGACCAGTGCCAATGAGTTCTGCGAGGTCGGCCTCGGCGGGCTCATGTCGATCCCGGCGGGCTTCGTCTTCCTCGGCGCCGCCGGCATCGCCGGGCAGGGCACGTTCGGCCTCGGGTTCACCGTGCTCCCGCAGGTGTTTTCCCACATGGCCTTCGGCCACGTCTTCGGCGCGTTGTTCTTCTTCCTGCTCTTCCTCGCCGCGATCACCAGTTCGCTGTCGATGCTGCAGCCAGGCATCGCGTTCCTCGAGGAGGCCATGGGCATCGGCCGCAAGATGTCGGTGACGATCCTGGGCGCGCTCACGGCGCTGGGGTCGTTGTTTGTCTGGTACTACAGCAAGGATCTGAAGGCGCTCGACACGATCGATTTCTGGGTCGGCACATGCTTCATCTTCATCCAAGGCACGATCCTGATCGTCCTGTTTTCCTGGGTGGTCGGCGTCGATCGCGGCTTGGACGAGGCCCACAAGGGCGCAGCTATCCGGGTCCCGGGTTGGTTCCGGCCGATCATGCAGTGGCTCTGCCCGACATTCCTCATCTCGATCTTCGTCCTGTGGCTGGCGAAAAACGTCTTCGGCTGGAACTTCCAGTTCAGTGGGGCGGAGTTTGCACCGTCGGGCTACATCACCGACCTGATCGGTGGAGACGGCACGCCGCCCAGCACGGTCGCACGCGCCAGCGTGGCCGTGGTGGGTGTGACCATCGCCTTTCTCACCATCGTCACCCACCTCGCTGGCCGCCGCTGGTACGGGGCCGACGGCAAAGGTGCCACACTCTTGGAGGAGACCCGATGACACTCGGCGGCTGGATCAACATGATCATCTCGGTGGGCGCCGTGACCACGCTGTTTGCCTGGTGTATCTACAAGGTCGTCGCCACGCCCGAGGAGACGAAGAAGGTGCACGGCTTCGAGTTCGAGACGCCGGACGAAAAGGCGGAGCGCGAGAGCGAGCGCTGAGTCGACACGCAGGCCCGGGCTCGATGCGCGCGGGCCGTTCGGCCTTGCCGGTGGTCGCGCGCCGGCATTGCCTGCGCGCATGGCAACCGTCACCCGTCCCGATGGCCGCGCGCCCACGCAGCTGCGCCCCATCACGTTTCAGCCCGACATCGCTCCCTACGCCCACGGCTCGGTGCTGGTGAGCTACGGCAACACCCGTGTGATTTGCGCCGCCATGCTCGAGCCCAAAGTGCCGTCGTGGATGCGCCAGCAGGGCGTGACGGGCGGCTGGCTCACCGCCGAGTACTCGATGCTCCCCTACAGCACACTCGACCGAAAGCCGCGCGACATCTCCAAAGGCAAGATCGACGGCCGCACCGTCGAGATCCAGCGCCTCATCGGTCGCTCCATCCGCGCCGTGCTCGACATGCAGAAGCTCGGCGACAACACGCTCTGGATCGACTGCGACGTGCTCCAGGCCGACGGCGGCACGCGCACGGCCTCCATCACCGGCGCCTACCTCGCCGCCCGCATGGCCGTGGAAAAACTCATCGCCGAAAAGCGCCTCGCCCAAAACCCGTTCACCGACTCGGTCGCCGCGGTCAGCGTCGGACTGTGGCAGGGTGCGCAGTTGCTCGACCTCGCCTACCTCGAGGACCGCGACGCGGAAGTCGACTTCAACGTCGTGATGACCGGCCAGGGCCGCTTCGTCGAAGTGCAGGGCACGGGCGAAGAAGCGACCTTCTCCCGCGAGGAGCTCGACCAGTTGCTCCTCCTCGCGCAGGCGGGCATGAAGGACATCGCCGCGATGCAGACGGCGTTTCTCGCCCAGCGCCTGCTCGCAGGGATGAAGGTGACGCTGGGCAAGTAGCGCGGTTTTTCCGGCCGCATCGTCTCATTAGGCCCGTTGCCAACGCCGGCGCCCCACGCGGGTGCGCGCTTCGCGTTTGCCGCACTACACGTGTCCGGCCACGCTCGGCGCTTCTTTATGAATATCCATGAGTATCAGGCCAAGCGCCTGTTCAAGGAGTACGGCATTCCGGTTTCGAAAGGCTACGCCGCCCAGTCCATGCGCGAGTGCGAGACCGCCCTCGCCCACTTCACCGATGGCCCCCTCGTGGTGAAGTCGCAGATCCACGCCGGCGGCCGCGGCAAGGGCACGTTCGCCGACGGCTTCAAGGGCGGCGTGCATGTGGTCAAGACCCGCGACGCCGGCCTCGAGGTCGCCCGTCGCATGCTCGGCAATACGCTCGTGACGAAGCAGACCGGCCCCGCCGGCCGCAAGGTGCAGACGCTCTTCTTCACCGACGCGGTGAAGATCAAGAAGGAGTACTACCTCGCCATGCTCGTCGACCGCGCCACCTCGTCGACGATGATCATCGCCTCGACCGAGGGCGGCATGGACATCGAGGAGGTCGCACGCACCGCGCCCGACAAGATCATCAAGGTCTCTGTCCCGCCGACGATGGGCCTGCGCCACCATCAGTGCCGCAAGCTCGCCTTCGGCCTCGGCTTCAAGGGCGACCAGGTTCGCGAGTTCGCCCGTATCCTCACCGCGCTCTACAAGCTCTACTGGGAGAAGAACGCGATGATGGTGGAGATCAATCCGTTCATCGAGACGGAGGATGGCCAGTTCCAGGCGCTCGACGCCAAGGTCTCCTTCGACGACAACGCGCTCTTCGCGCACCCCGAGATCCAGCAGCTGCGCGACCTCAACGAGGAAGACCCCAAGGAGATCGAGGCCTCGAAGTTCTCACTCAACTACATCGCGCTCGACGGCAACATCGCCTGCCTGGTCAACGGCGCCGGCCTCGCCATGGCGACGATGGACATCATCAAGCACTACGGCGGCGAGCCGGCCAACTTCCTCGACGTCGGCGGCGGCGCGAACGAGGAGCAGGTGACCGCGGCGTTCCGCATCATCCTCTCCGATGCCAACGTGAAGGGCATCCTCGTGAACATCTTCGGCGGCATCATGAAGTGCGACATCATCGCCCGCGGCATCATCGGCGCGATGCGCAACGTGCAGCTCGACCGCCCGCTCGTCGTGCGCCTCGAGGGCACGAATGTCGAACTCGGCCAGAAGCTGCTCTCCGAGAGCGGCCTCCCCGTCGTCACCGCCTCCACCCTCTCCGACGCCGCCGAGAAGATCGTCGCGCTCGTGAAGAAGGCCTCCTGAACCCCGACTCCTTTTCCTCCATGTCCGTTCTCGTCGACAAAAACACACGCGTCGTGGTCCAGGGGATCACCGGCAACGCGGGCTCCTTCCACGCCAAGCAGTGCCTCGAATACGGCACGCAGATCGTCGCCGGCGTCACGCCCGGCAAGGGTGGCACGATGTGGGAAGGCAAGGTCCCCGTCTTCGACACCCTCGCCGAGGCGATCAAGCAGACCGGCGCCAACACCTCCGCCATCTTTGTCCCCCCGCCCTTCGCCGCCGACTCCATCCTCGAGGCCATCGAGGAAAAGCTCGGCCTGGTCGTGTGCATCACCGAGGGCATCCCGGTGCGCGACATGATGGAGGTCCGCCGCCGTCTCAACTTCGGCGGTACACGCACGCGCCTCATCGGCCCGAACTGCCCCGGCATCATCACGCCCGGCGAGTGCAAGATCGGCATCATGCCCGGCTACATCCACCGTCCGGGCACGGTCGGCATCGTCTCGCGCTCCGGCACGCTCACGTATGAGGCGGTCTGGCAGGTGACGCAGAAAGGCCTCGGCCAGTCCACGTGCATCGGCATCGGCGGCGATCCGATCAACGGCACGTCCCACCTCGACGCGATCAAGCTCTTCAACGACGACCCCGGCACCGAGGCGATCATCATGATCGGCGAGATCGGCGGCACCGCCGAGGTCGAGGCCGCGCGCTGGATCAAGGACAACTGCAAGAAGCCGGTCGCCGGATTCATCGCCGGCGCCACCGCGCCCGCCGGACGCCGCATGGGCCACGCCGGCGCGATCGTCGGCGGCGCCGAGGACACGGCAGCCGCGAAGATCGCGGCGTTCAAGGACGCCGGCATCGAGGTGGCCGCGACCCCGTCCGACATGGCCAGCGCGCTCCTGCGCGTGTGGAAGCGCTGATCCGGTCGTCCGAGTCAACACACCATCTCCCAGCGAGGGGTCGGCGGCGACGCCGGCCCCTTGCTGTTTTCCGGATTCCGGGAGACGGCCAGGGGGAGTTCTGTCTCCGATCCGTGCCGCCATCGCAGCGCGCCGCGCGGGTTCCTCCACGGCGATGGACAGGCCCGAGAAAGTCCGGCCGATTCTGGCCATCGCTGTTGTCATCCCGGGACCGAACACTACGGTCCGCCCAACAACGCATGAGCGAAGCGGCCACATTCATCCAGGACCTCGCGGTGATCATGATCGCGGCGGCCGTCTCAGGCCTGGCGTGCAAGAAGATCGGGCTCTCGCCGATCGTCGGCTACCTCCTCGCCGGCATCGCGGTGGGCCCCAATACTCCCAGCTATCTCGGAGCCGTGGCCGATGTGGCGCGCGTCAACCTGTTCGCCGAACTGGGCATGGTGTTCCTGATGTTCGGCATCGGGCTGAGCTTCAGCCTGCGCCGCTTGCGGCAACTGGGCGTGACTGTCGTGCTCGCCGCCTTCGGGACCGCGTTCATCGTCTTCACGGTCGCAAGGATGGTCGCGCCGGCGCTCGGCTTCGACGGCCCCGCAGCCCTGTTTTTCGCAGGCTTGTTCGTCAGCAGCAGCTCGGCCGTGATCGGAAAGATCCTCGCCGAGACCGGCAGCACCCACGACAAAAGCAGCCAACTGGCACTCGGGATCACGCTGTCGGAGGACATGGTCGCGATCGTGATGCTGACGCTGCTGGGCTCGTATTCCGCCTTCGGCGGCGCGTCCGCGACGCGCGAGACCTCGAGCGTACTGCAGACGCTCGGCCTGTTTGCGGCCTTCGTCCTGGTGCTCGTGACCGTCGGGCTGCTGCTCGTGCCGCGCGTACTGCGCCGGCTGAGTCGGGACGCGACGACCGAGCTGGAGACGATCTTCGTCGCCGGCCTGTTGCTGGGGTTGTCGCTGATGGTCGTGCGCGCCGGCTACTCGCTGGCCCTCGGCGCCTTCCTGCTCGGCGCGATCATCGCTGAGACACCACAACGCGCGCACGTCGACCGGTCCTTCGGCGGACTGCGCGACATGTTCGGTGCGATCTTCTTCGTCGCGATCGGCATGTCCATCGACGTGCGCTCGATGCCGGCGACCGCCGTGCCGATCATCGTATCGACGGCGATCGCGGTCCTCGTTCGCTCCCTCGGAGCCAGCGCCGTTCTGTTGCTCCTCGGGTATGACACTCGCACCGCCGTGCGCGCCGGCGTGATCGTCACGCCGCTGGGTGAGTTCGGCTTCATCATCGCCCGCATGGGAATCGATGCGGGGGTCGTCTCCGAGACGCTCCTTGGCGCTGCGGTCGGCGCAGCCCTCTTCACCACGCTGTCGACACCGCTGCTGGCGCGGCACGGCGAACGTATCGCCGCGGCCGCGGAACGGATCCGCATCCCGCTGTTCGCACCCGCGCTCGCGCTGCATCGTCGCCTGCTCGAATCCGTCCAACGTCAGAGCGAATCCAGCATCCTCTGGAGGCTGTCGAAAAAACGTCTGGTCCAGATCGGTGTGGAGGTCGCGCTCGTGACCGCCGCGCTCATCTTTGCCGAGCCGCTGATCGCCTGGATCGTCTCCCGCGTCGGACCGCAGGTGGTGCCGAACGTGACGACGGCCGTCGTCTGTTGGAGCGCACTCGGCTTCCTGCTGCTCATTCCCCTGATCGCCGTCTGGCGCAATGTGCAGGCGCTCGCGATGATCGTCGCGGATTTTCTTTCCCACCAGGGACCGGCCCTCGAACGCGCCCGCGGTGTCGTGACCAACGGCCTGCGCACGCTCGCGATCACCGCGCTGGTGCTGTGGTTCTGGAATTTCCTGCCTGCTGGCGGAGGGCTCTGGACGACGGCCGGCGTCATAACCGTGCTCATCCTCGTGGCCCTGCTGCTCTGGCGCCGGCTCAACTACTGGCACAGCACCATGGAGATCTCCCTGAACTCGACCCTTGCCGAGGAACCCAAGAAAGCGACCCACGGCCTGATCGACCGCTATTCACCATGGGGATTGCACATCGGCGAGGTGGTCCTGCCCGACCGCTTTGCGTGGGCCGGTCGTTCCATCGGCGAGGTCGGCATTCGCAAACGCTTCGGCTGCTCGGTCATCGGTATCGAGCGCCACGGCTTCAACCTCGCAAACCCGGGACCAGCCGCGCACCTCTTCCCGGGTGACCGGATGCTGCTTCTCGGATCGCGGGAGCAGTTCGACATGATTCGCGAAGAGATCGGCCGTGCGGCTCCAGCCGCGACCGACGACGATACCTTCCTGAACCTCACGCTCGAGCCGGTCGAGATACTGCCCGGCTCATCGGCCGCCGGACAAACGCTCGCCGCGCTGAACTGGCCCCGGCTGATCGGTATCCAGGTCGTGGGCCACGAGCGCGCCGGCGCGCGGACGATCACGCCCGCCGGCGACCTTGTCCTCGAAGTCGGAGACCAATTGCTCGTCCTCGGCACGCCCCAACAGTTCTCCCTGCTGCGCCGGCAGGTCACGCCGGCCGCCGGGGCGTCCCACTAATCACGTCAACGGACGAAGATCCGCCGGTCGCCCCGCGTCGCGCCAACGACTACCGTCGACCCGAAAGGCGCGGATGGCCCGTCCTTCGCCCGCCAGTCGCAGGTAGGCTTCGATGATCGGGAAAGCGCCCTCCTCGGAAAGCAGCGGCAACAGGTCGCACGACACCGCGTGAATCCCGGCAAAACCCAAGGGCACAACACCGCCGGACGGGCTTCGGACGAGATGCTCACCAGCCGTCGTACTGCGCCCGCACAGCCAAGCCTCGCCGTCGAACAGGAGCGGCCGCGCCGTTGTCCGAGGCATCGCAGCGAGCGTCGCCAGCGCCCCGCTCTCGCGATGCGCGCGCATCAGCGCAACGAGGTCGATGTCGCTGAGCACGTCGACATTGTGCACGAGGAATGAACCTCCGGGAGCCTCGGCCAGCCAGCGCGCGGCCTGCTTGAGGCCGCCGCCGGTGTCGAGGAGCTCGCGTTCGTGGGAGAAGTGCACGACAAGACCGAAGTTGCCCTGCTGCGCCATGAATCGCTCGATCTGCTCACCGAAGTGGTGGAGATTGATCACGACTTCGCTCACGCCGGCGGCCTTGAGTCGCCCCAGGACGATCTCGAGGAGCGCGACCCCCTCGATCTCGACGAGCGCCTTGGGCCGATCGTCCGTGAAGGGGCGCAGCCGCGTGCCGCGCCCGGCCGCAAAGACCATCGCTCTCATCGAGGCGGGGTCGCGACGCGCACCACGTCACGGTGACTCAATTCCACCTGCACGCCCTCGCGTCCGTGCAGATGCTGGGCGAGTTGTGTCGCGCAATACACAGAGCGATGCTGACCTCCCGTGCATCCGAAGGCGACGGAGAGATGAGTGAATCGGCGTTTTCGATACGCATCGATGACGTGGTTGATCATCTCGCGCGCACGCGCAAGAAAACCATGGACCTCGTCATACGCCTCGAGCCAGGCAACCACGGCAGGATCGTCACCCGCCATCGTCGCATAAGCCGCGTCGCGCCCGGGGTTCGGCAGCGACCTGCAGTCGAACACGAACCCGCCGCCGTGCCCGGACGTATCGGCCGGCAATCCGCGTTTATAGGAAAAGCTCTCGATCCGCACGGTCATCGCCGTCGTCGTCGTCGTCAGTTCACGCAGGCGTGTCGACTGCACGATGCGCCCGAGCGCCTCGCGCAACGCCGGAAGCTTCACTGGCGCGCGCCATCGCGAGAGGAGATCCTCCACATTCCGAATCGCGTACGGGACGCTCTGAAGAAAATGCGCCTTCCGCTCGTAGAATCCACGAAAACCATACGCGCCCATCGCCTGCAGAATGCGGATCAGTGTGAATCCGTCGTAGTATCCCAGGAATTCGTCGCGCTCGATCCGCACGCCCTGCTTCGCCAGGGCGGCCATGTAGCGCTCCAGCATCGCTTCGCGAAATTCCTGAGGAAGGTCGGCCTTGGCATCGACGAGGAGCGAGGCGATGTCGTAGTGCACGGCACCACGCCGCCCCCCTTGGTAGTCGATGAACCAGGGCTCACCATCTCGGACCATGATGTTTCGCGATTGGAAGTCGCGGTAGAGGAAGCTGTCCGAAGGCGCCGTCAGGAGGAAATCGACCAGCTCGGCGAAGTCATTTTCGACGGCCTGCTCGTGAAAGGGTATCTGGGCCAGCTTCAGAAAGTAGTACTTGAAGTAGTTCAAGTCCCAGCACATCGACTGACGGTCAAAACGTGCCCGAGGATAGCAGACGGACTCGTCAATATCGCGACCTGCACGGACCTGAAAGAACGGGAGGATCTCAACGACCTTCTCGTAAACAGCCCTCGCGGCCGGGGGCACGGCGCGGCCACCTGCACCGCGCTCCCTCACGAGAAGGTCAAACAACGTGAGATCACCGAGGTCCTCCTCAAGGTACGCGTCCGAGGCGGCATTGGTCGCGAAGATCTGGGGCACCGGCAGCCCGGCGGTCCGAAAGTGCCGGGAAAACGACAAGAATGCCGCATTCTCAGCGATGTCGGCGTTTACGACACCGACAACGGTAGTCGACCGCTCGCCGAGGCGATAGATACGGCGCTCGGAACCATGGGCGCGAAGGGCGGCCACGTGGGGACACGTCGATCCGACGTACGAACGATAGAGGGTTTCCAGCACTGCCCTGTCCTGAGATTCGATCGAATTCACCTAACGGCTGAATGCACCACGCGATTCTGCTTCGGCCAGTCCAAAGCATACGTCACTCGGCTCACCTCACGGGAGTTGGTGTCCGCCATCGATCGATCTTCCTTCGGTGATACCGACGGCTGCGCGAGGTGACGATCGTTCAGAATGCGGAGCCTTCCGGCCGATCTCGTTTCCCGAGAGGCAATCCGGGGAGATTCGCTGCCTTCGGATTGGAAGCCGACTTGCTCATCCGATCTGACGAACCTTCCTCCGTCCTACGTCAGCCCAATCAAATGTGCGAAACGAACCCAACGTTATCAAATATCCGCAACGAACTAGCGGTATCGGGGCCCACTTTCTTGAACGCACGAGACCATCAGCGACACTGCCTAGGGTGCAGGGCGACCTCATTGCGCGTGATCGATCAGCAGCGCGCACCCAGAAAACAGAAAGGCCCGGAACCGCTTTAGGCGGTTCCGGGCCAAATCCCTGGCGATTACCTACTCTCGCGAGACCTATCGTCCCACTACCATTGGCGGATCAGAGCTTAACGGCCGTGTTCGGGATGGGAACGGGTGGTACCTCCGACCTGTGGTCACCAGGAAAGCGTTTAGACCACTTTCAGTCTTAAATTTGTTGGGTAAACCAAGCGCCCAGACCCAGCAAAGGATCACGAAGCAAACCACTCGAGTAATTAGTACTGGTAAGCTCAACGCATCACTGCGCTTACACATCCAGCCTATCAACCAGGTCGTCTACCTGGACTCTTTAGTCCGTCTTGCGACGGAAGGGAGATCTCATCTTGGGAGGAGCTTGGCGCTTAGATGCTTTCAGCGCTTATCCCTTCCGGACATAGCTACCCGGCGCTGCCGCTGACGCGACAACCGGAACACCAGAGGTCCGTCATTCCCGGTCCTCTCGTACTAAGGAATGAACCCCTCAAATCTCCAACGCCCACAGCGGATAGAGGACCGAACTGTCTCACGACGTTCTGAACCCAGCTCGCGTACCACTTTAATCGGCGAACAGCCGAACCCT
>JACSRI010000151.1 GCA_014879845.1 Opitutaceae bacterium | reverse complement strand
AACGAGAGGCTGAAGACCTCGAACTCGCGACGTTTGACGGCCATGGCGGTTCAGGTGTCGGGCCAGCCGCGGGCCGGGCTGATGAGGGAACCGCCGCTCGCGTCGGCCAGCTGCCAGAAGAGGAAGGCCGCGGCGGGGTCGCCGGACATTGGATACAGAATGGTGTTGACCGGGGTCTTGCGCGGCAGTTCGCGCAGGGCGGCGCGGAACATGCGCTCGCGATCGCGATCGTCGGTCGCGCCGGACACCGGGATGGAATCGCTGAGCGTCGGCAGGCTGTCGGTCAGCAGGACAATCGTCTCGGTGAGCGGAAACTTCTCCCGCGCGGTGGCGAAGGCGCGCTCGAGGTTGGCGCCGCCGCCCGGCGTGATCTCACCGAGGAGCCGGAGCACCTCGGCCGTCTGCTTGCGGTCCAGCGGGTCGAACCACTCGTTCTCGCTGTCGGGCACGAGGGGCCGGGCCTCGTTGTTGAAGACGAGGATCTGGTAGGCCTGGCCATCGCCGAGGTTGGCCATGACCCACTGGACGGACTTCACCACCTGCCGCCATTTCGGCGACTGGCGTTTCTCCTCGTCGGTCTTGCCCGTGTAGGCGATCGCCTCGTCGATGGTATAGCCGAGCATGCCGCCGGAGATCTCGACGATGAAGAGCATGCTCTTGCCCTCGAAGTTGAAGCCGGTGAGGTACTGGCGGCGCTGCACATTCGGGATCGGCACGGGCGGCGGTTCCTCGACCTTGGGGATCTCCTTCTTCTGCGCGAGCAGGCGTTCGAGCTCCTCCTTCATGGTCGACTTCTCCTGGAGCATGAGCGCGAGCTGGTCCTGGAGTTCGGTCAGGCTCTTGCGGCGCGACTCCTCGGTCGCCCGTTCTTCGGCGATGCGCCGATCGCGGCCGAGGATGGCGTCGCGCAGGGCCGCGGTGGCGGCCGTTTCCTTGGTGATGTCCTGCTCGAGCCGGCTGATCGTCTCCTCGATGTGGGAGACGATCGAGGCGCGCGCATCGGCGTGCTTGCCGATGGTCAGCACGAACAGCAGCAGCATCGCGCCGAAACCGCAGCAGATGCAGTCCAGAAACGAGAGGCTGAAGACCTCGAAGGAGCGGCGCTTGACGGCCATGGCTCGGGAGCCGTGCGTTCAGGAGGCGGTCGGCGCGGCCCAGGACTTCTCCGTCTCCGGCGCGCTCGCGCCCTTGAGGCGCGAGATCAGGTGCGCGTCGCAGTAGGCGAGCAGGTCGACGAAGAATTTGTCCTGTCTTCCCTGCACCATGAAGAGCATGAACATGAGCGGAATCGCGAGCAGCAGCGCCACGAGCGTGGAGTTGAAGGCGAGACCGAGCGCATCGACGACGCCGGTGATGTCGCCCGCGATCGCTTTCTGGGCCTGGGAGAGGGCCTCGCCGATACCACGCACCGTGCCGATGAAGCCGATGGCCGGGATGACCCAGGCGATGAAGCGGATGAGCGCGAGGTCCGCTTCATACTCATTGGCCGTGGCATCGGCCCGCTCCTTCACCGTGCCGGCGACATCGCCGATGCCCCCGGTGGCATGGAATCGGTGCAGCGCGGACAGAATGATATTGGGCAGGAGACGGTCGCGCCAACTCGGGTTCTCACCGAGCGCCTGATCAATGTCGCGCAGGCGCCGCGCCGCGTCTTCGGGATAGATCTGCTCGCCCGCGCGCAGCCCCACGTAGTCGAGCCCGAGCATCCGATTCTCGCGCGACAGGCGCCACATCTTGTGTGAGAGCATGATGATCGCCCAGATCCAGAAGGCGATTTCGCACAGCTGTTCCGGGTCCTTCATGATCACCGCCGGCGACCGGGAGGCTACATACCCCTCCGTCAGCCGCGCCTCCACCCGCCCCTTCACGGTCAGATCCTCGACCGTCGGCTGGATATAGAGCGAATTGATCAAGTAGGTCGCGAAGAACGCGAAGACCATCGATCCCAACTTGAACCACAGATCGAACGTGAAAAAGCGAGGGATACGGAACTGTGGAACGAATGTGGCTGTTTTTTCGGACATGGATTCACCCTGGAAATTCTCAGACGGACGTCAAAGCACGCGCTTCGGACAATGCACGGTTGAAAATCGGAGGCGACGTTATATGGTGACCCGCGAGTCCGCAATCTGTTGAATCATAATCAGGATCGAGAGTCCTCGCTTCGATGTCCTCATACCGAATTACCTCAATGACAGCGGCGGCGGCCGCCTGTGCCCTGATGTTCGCGACTGGTTGTTCCAGCACGGCGTCCAAACCCGCCAAGGGTGCCGGCACGGGCGCGGTGGCCGGTGCCGTGGCTGGCGCCGTGATCGGAAATAACACCGGCAGCGGCAACGCCGCCCAGGGTGCGGCCATCGGTGGCGCCGCCGGCGCCGTCGTGGGCGGCGTGGTCGGCATGGTCCAGGAGGCGCGCGAGCGCTCCGAGCAGGACCGCCTCGCCCAGGAGCGCGCTTACCAGCAGGAACTGGCCAAACGCCGCGCCGCCGAGGCCAAGTTCAAGGCCCAGATCGAGGAGGAACTCGCGGTGGCCGAGGGTTTTCGCATCAGCGACCAGGAACTCAAGCAAGTCGAGGAGAGCGCCAAGGACCTCGAGACCCGCCTGAAGAAACTCCAGGAGGAGCGCCAGGCCGCGATCGCCCGCAAGCGCACGCTCGACACGGCGCAGAACCGCATCGTCGCCGCCGAGGCCGAGATTCAGCGCCTCGAGGCCGAACTCGCCGAACTGCGCGGCGACGAGGCCCCGGTGGCCAACTCCTTCATCGAGCATCAGGTCGAGCGGGGCGAGGACCTCACCGCCATCGCCACGCGCTACAACATCACTCCGGAGCAGATCCGCTCGGCCAACGACGGCGTCAACGTCGATCGCCTCGAACCCGGTCAGAAACTGAGGATCCCGGTCAAGGCCGCGGCCTCTGCCGGCACGGCCTCCACCTGACGTCGCTCATCCATCCCAGCGCCCCACTCGCCATGCG
This sequence comes from Opitutaceae bacterium, assembly GCA_014879845.1. Lineage (GTDB taxonomy): Bacteria > Verrucomicrobiota > Verrucomicrobiia > Opitutales > Opitutaceae > JAEWQP01. The sequence goes on along the minus strand of JACSRI010000151.1, from coordinate 7,919 downwards.
CCCGCGCTTCAGTCGCTTCCTGAACGTCGCGCTCTTCGTCGGCAGCCTCGTGCTGCTCGCCGGCTGCGGCTCGACCTACCGATTCAAGGTCGATGCGGTCAAGAACCCGGACATCGGTGAGGAAAAGAAGTCCTACCGCATCGTCAGCGGCAACCCGGAGATGGACAGCGAGGACCTGCGATTCAAGGAGGCGGAGAACTACGTGAAGACCGCCTTATCGAGCAAGGGCATGTATGAAGCCCCGCCCGAGGCGGAAGCGGAGATGGTGATCGAGGTCGATTTCGGGATGGAGGAGCCACGCACGGAGATGCGCACGATCAGCGTGCCGATCTACGTGACCGTCCGCAGCCCACCGCGCATTGTTAAGGTGCAGACAAGGGATCCCAAGACCGGGCAGGTCCGCTGGATCGAAATGGTGGTCGAGGACCCGCCCCAGCAGCAGCTCGCCGGTTTCGAGGAGCGCATCGTCACGGTCACGGTCTACGAGAAATATATCCGCATCACCGCACGCGAGGCCTCCGGCGGCGACGGCGACCGGCCGCCCCGCGAGATCTGGAGCGTCTATGTGAAGAACGAGGACGAGAACGACAACCTGCGTGAGTACGTGCCGCTGATGGTCTCGGCGGCGATGGACTCCGTCGACGAGAACAGCTCATCGGCCAAGGAAGTCGTGCTCAACGATTCGGACGAGCGCGTGACCTTCGTGAAGAAGGGCATGTGACGCTCGCCCGTCGCGCCGGGCCTTCGTCGATCCAGCCCGGCCGGTCAGCTCTTCCGAGCGTCCCTACCGGCGCATCAACGCGTCGTAGCGCCACTCGAAGGCGCGCCAGATCACGAGCCCAAGCAGGTAGCCGGCGATCGGCCAGAGGATCGCGCCGGTCGCGATGTTGAAGACCGGCTTTTCCGTGCTCTCGGCCAGCCACGCCACGAGCCCGAGCGACGGGAGGAGCGACATCAGCACAAACAACGGCACCCCGGCCGCGAGGACGCCCCAGCGGACGATGAAGCGGGTGCGCCCGCCGTCCAGGATGCGGCGCAGCCGGCGGATGGACTCGGTGTTTTTCGGATCGGGCGAGGTCGAGGACACGGTCGCCCGAGCCTTCGGTGACGCCGCCGGAAGGCCAGCCGATTGTCCCGCGCTCAGGCGGATGCTGCACCTGCCGGACGCTGACTCAGTTGTCGCCCGGCTCGCCGGCGGGGCGCCTGGGCTCGGATTCCGGCGCAGGCTCGGCGGCATGGCCATTGGTCTCCACGGCTGAGACCGGGTCGTCGGACGCGGCGACGATCGTCGTCGCCGGGGCCTCGGCCACGGCGACAGCCGGGCCGTCGCCCAAGGCGGCGGAGGCGCCTTCAGGCGCGATCCCCGGCGCAGCCGGCGTCTCCGCTTCCTGGACACGCGGAGCCTCGAGTCGGCCGGCGATGTTGAGCTTCACCATGTCGGCCTCCTGGTGATCGGTGTGGAATCGCATCGAGACCACCTTCGAAACGCCCCGCTCCTCCATCGTCACGCCGTAGATGCTCTGCGACGCGGCGATGGTGCGCTTGTTGTGCGTGATGATGATGAACTGCGAGGCCGAGGTGAACTGGCGCAGCAGGTTGGTGAAACGGCCGATGTTCGACTCGTCGAGCGGCGCGTCCAACTCGTCGAGCACGCAGAACGGACTCGGCTTGACCATGTAGATGGCGAAGAGGAGGCCGACCGCGGTCATCGTCTTCTGGCCACCGGAGAGCAGGGTGATGCTCTTCAGGCGCGTGGCCGGCGGCTGCGCGACGATCTCGATGCCGCTCTCGAGCACGTCGCCGTGGTCGACGAGTTGCAGGTCGGCGTGGCCGCCGCCGAAGAGCGTGTTGAAGGTCTGCGCGAAGTTCTTCCGGATCTGCTGGAAAGTCTCGGCGAACTGCTTCTCGGAGGTCTGGTTAATCTCGTCGATGGCCTTGAGCAGTGCGGCCTTTGAGTTGGTGAGGTCGTCGCACTGCGCCTTGAGGAACTCGTAGCGCTGCTTGAGTTCGCCGTATTCCTCGATGGCCACGAGGTTGACCGGGCCCATGCCCTGCAATCGCTGGCGAAGGGCGAGCACCTCGTTCTTCACGGCCTCCCAGTCGGTGTTCTCGAGGGCGGCGAGTTCCTCGTGGGTCGGCTGCTTCTTCGCGGGCGTGGCGGAGGCGGCGGGCGCGGCGGTCGCCTGGCCGTCGGCGGCGGGCTGGCCTTCGACGGCGGCGGCGGTGGTTTCCGGCGCAGTGGCCTTTGGCTTCTCGGCCTTGGCCGTGTCGTCCTTCGAGTCTTCGTCCTCGTCGAGGTCGAGCGGGCGCAGGCCCTCGGGCTGCTGGCCGGCCATCCACATCTCGTAGCGCCACTCGACCGTGCGCAGGTCCATGCCATGCTCGCGCTGCGCCTCCTCCTGGAGGAACTGCAGGCGCGCGCGCTTTTCGGCGAGATCGACCTGGAGTTTCGAGGCTTCGCTGCGCAGCGACTCGCTCTGCGTACGCAGGTAGCTGAGTTCCTTTTCGAGCACCCCGAGCACCTCCTCGAGTTGCACGAGTTCCTGGCGGATCGCCTGCACCGACTCCTGCGCGACCACGAGCGTGCGGGCGCATTCATCGGCGCGGGAGCGCTGCGCCTCGGCGCCGACGCCGAGCTCGCCGATCTGCGCGGACCACGACTCGATCTCGCTCTCGCGCGTGCGCTGAGCCTGCACGAGCGCGCTGCGGCGCTGCTCGATCTCGGAGAGGCCGCGGTTGAGCACCTCGAGGCGCTGGCGCTTTTCCGCGAGGTCGAAGCGCGCCTGCGTCACGGCCTCGCGCTTGATGTCGCGCTCGCCGCGGAGCATGGCGAGGCCGCGGTCAATCTCGTCCATGCGGGCGCGCAGCGAATTCAGCTTCGCCTCGCCCTGCTCGAACTCCACGCGCGCCTGCGCGGCGCGCTCGGTCGCGCGGCGGTGCGTCTCCTCGATGCCCTCGCGCTCGCGCTCGAGCTTGGCGCGGCGCATCTCGGCCTCCTGCACGGCGCGCTGCGCGTTGCGCTCCTCGGCCGCGACGGCGCCGGCCTGGCGCGTGGCCTCGACCTGCTCGCTGCGCTTGTCCTCGAGGGCACCCTCGGCCTCGGCCAGGCGCATGCCCACGGCCTCGGCCTGCGAGCGCGCGGTGGCGAGCGCGGCCTGCTCGGCCGCGATCTCGCCCTCGATCTCCTTGAGCTCGGCGGCGCGCTGGAGGATGCCGCCGCCGCTCTTGCGCTGGCCACCGAAGACGAGGCCGCGGCGGTCGATCAGCTCGCCCGCCGGCGTGGCCGCGAAGACGAACTCCAACGACGGGTTGGCCTGCCAGTAGGAGAGAAAGTCCGCGGCGGTCTGCGCCACGTAGCAGCCGGTGAGCACGCCGGCGACGGGGTGTTCGGCCAGGGCGGCGGCGTCGATCTCGAGCGCGTCGATGGCTGGACGGATCGTCGCAGGCAACTCGGCCGGCGGCGCGAACGCGCGCGGGGGCGTGGGAAAGCGCAGGCAGGCGCGGCCGAGCTTGAGCTCGGCGAGGCGGTCGAGGATGAGGCGCGCGGTCTCGCCGTCCTCCACGAGCACGGCCTCGACGGCCGCGCCCAGGAGCGTCTCGACCGGGCGCGCGTATTCACTGCGCACCTTCAGGCCCTGCGAGAGCACGGCGAAGCGCCGGTCGCCAAAAACGCCACCGAGGCGGCCCTGCATGAGCGCCTTGGCGCCCTCGCCGAAGCCCTCGAGCTTTTCCTGGAGCTGCTGGAGCAGCTTCAGCCGCGCGGTCTTCTGCGCGAGCTGGCGGTCGAGCTCGGTGATCTTGCGCTGAGCCTCCTTGAACTCGAGCCCGAGCGCGTGGATGGCCTGCTGCGCATCGACCACGCCCTGCTGGGCCTCGGCCTGGCGCTGGCGCGCGGCCTCGACCTGCTCGTGCACGCTGGCGAGCGCCTCGCGCACGCGGGCCTCGGCGGCCTCCTGCTCAGCGAATTCCTCGCGCAGCCGCTCCGTGCGCGCCTGGGCGGCGCGGTCCTCGACCTCGAGGTTGGTGCAGTCATTGCGCAGGCGCACGAGCGCACTCTCGGCCTCGAGCGTGCGATATTTCAGCTGCTGGAGTTCCTGCTCCGATCCGGTGAGGCGAGCCTCGACCTCGTTGAGCTCGCGGTTGCGGTCCTGGAAAACTTCGTCGGAGTCGCCGAGGATCGAAAGCTGCAGCTGCTTGTCCTGCGTGCTCGAGTCGGCGCGCTGGGCGAGTTCGGAGAGCTGCGTCTGGATCGAGGTGAGGTCGTCCTTGGCCTGGACGATGCGCTCCTCGAGGCCGTTGCGGCGGATGTCGTTGAGGTGCGCCTGATTCAGCGCGGCCTCGCGTTGGCTCTTGAGATCGAAGACCGCCTGCTGGGCCTCCTGCACACGCTGGAGCAGCTCGCCGCGCTGGGCCTTTTTCGTCGTGAGCTCAGATTCCTTGTGCTCGAGATCGCTGGCGAACTGCCGCACCTCACCGCTGCGCGCGCCGAGCTGCGAATCGAGATCGCCGACCGTGAGATTGAGCGTCTCGTAGGTCCGGCCGCCCTGCGCGAGATCGAGGTGACGCAGCTTGTGGTTGAGACGCTTGAAGCGCAGCGCCTTCGAGGCCTGGCGCTTGAGCGAGCCGATCTGGCGCGCGACCTCGTTGATCACGTCGGTCACGCGCGAGAGATTCTGGTCCACGAGCCCGAGCTTGGCGAGCGCCTCGCGGCGCTGGCTCTTGTACTTCGTGATGCCGGCGGCCTCCTCGAAGACGGCGCGGCGTTCCTCGGGCTTGGAGGAAAGGATCTGGTCGATCTGGCCCTGGGCCATGATCGAGTACGAGGTCCGGCCGACGCCGGTATCCATGAAGAGTTTCTGGATGTCCTTGAGGCGGCAGGCGCGGCCGTTGATGAAGTACTCGCCCACGCCGTCGCGCGAGACGCGGCGCGTGATCTCCACCTCGTGAAACTCCGTGCCGAGCTTTTCCTCGCACTCCGTCAGCAGCAGCGAGACCTCGCAGATCTGCACCGGCTTGCGATTGTCGGTGCCCTCGAAAATCACGTCCTGCATCTTGCCGCCGCGCAGGGCCTTGGCGCTCTGCTCGCCTAGCACCCAGCGGATGGCGTCGGCGATGTTGCTCTTGCCGCAGCCGTTGGGGCCGACGATGGCGGTGACTCCGCGGTCGAACTTCAACTCCGTGGGGTCGGCGAAGCTCTTGAAGCCATTCAGTTTGAGGGCCCGCAGATGCATGAAGGCGCGGATATGAGGCGCCGCGACTAGGCCGATCAACAGCAAAAACTTGGAAGTTGTTCACAGGCTCGGCACACGCGCGTGGGGACAAGTTTTCCTTGCCTCGGATGCGCCACGCGCCTGCGCGAAAACCCGTCGGGCCAGGTCGTTGTGGCGCGTGGAAATCTCGTCGCGAGCGGAACCAAGGGTTGCCTTCGGCGCCTGACGCACCAAGGTGCAGGACGTTATCCCATGAATCCCCCAGTATCCACCCTCCTGGCGGACAAGGGCTCGGCCATCGTCTCGGTGCCGGTCTCCGCCACCGTGGGGGACGCGGTTCGCGTGATGAACACCCACAAGGTCGGCGCCGTGCTCGTGATGAACGGCGACCAGATCGCGGGCATCTTCACCGAGCGAGACGTCCTCTATCGCGTCGTGGCCACCGAGCTCCCGCCCGCCACCACGCCCCTCGCCCAAGTCATGACCCGCGACCCCAAGGTCCTCGCCGCCGACGCGACGGTCTCGGAAGCGCTCGCGTTCATCAGCGAGAAGCGCTGCCGCCACCTGCCGATCGTCGAAAACGGGAAACTCATCGGCCTGATCTCGCAGGGCGACATCACCCGCTGGCTCGTGCAGGCCCACAAGGCCCAGGCCGAGCACCTCATGAGTTACATCAGCGGCGAGTACTCCGTCTGATCCGGTCGGGATCCCCTGACCCGCGCATGCCCCGAGGGGCCGCGCAACACCACCGCCCCCACGGCAGCCGATCGGTCGCCGCGGGGGTGTTGTTTTTTTCAGACGACGTTTTTTCTGAATCCGATCGCACCGTTTCCCGCCACTCAGGGGCGTGAACACCTTCTCTTCCCTGGCCTATCCCTTCGCCCTCCTCGACATGGAATTCGGTCACCTCATCCCCGTCATCGCGATCATCGCCCCGTTTGTGATGATCATCAGTATCCAGGTCGCAAAATCGATCGCCCGCACGCAGCAGGAGCGCATGCGCTGCGACGTGATCCGCACGGCGATCGAACGCGGCCAGCCGATCCCGGCGGATGCGTTCAAAGCGCTGCCGGGCGACGACGAGGCCTCCATCCTTGCCGAGGCCAACAAGGCGCCGACACCGCAGTTTGATATCCGCACCGGCCTGATCTGCGTCGGCGCGGGTCTCGGCGTGTATCTGATGTTCAGCACGTTTCAGGTTGGAAACTTCGACGGCCTGCGCGGCCTGCGCTGGGTCGGGGCGATCCCGGGCTTTGTCGGCGTCGCCCTGATCGTCAACGGCCTGATCAATCGACCGGCAGCCGCTTCGCCATCCGCCGACCTCCGGCCGACGGAACGCCGCGACGACCTCCGCAGCTGACACCCGCGCTCCCCCGTCCGTGGACGCGGATGACATCGACCTGATCGCGCGCGTGCTCGCGGCCGACGACCGGCACGCGTTCGCGACGCTCGTGCGCCGCCACCAGGAGGCGTTGCGGGCTTTTCTCACCCGCCTGACGCGCGGCGACCACGCGCGCGCCGACGACCTGGCGCAGGAAACGTTCATCCAGGCCTATCGCTCGCTCGGTCGATTCGCCGGCGGCGCCCAGTTCCGCACCTGGCTGCTCGGCATCGCCTACAACCAGTTTCGCAGCGCGGCACGGCGCACGCAGGCCGAGTCGGCGCACCTCGAGAGTGCGCCCGCCGCGGTCCACGAGGCGAGCGACGCGGCGCCCGTTCACACCGTCGCGAGCGACCTGCAGCAGGATCTCGCCACGGCCGTAGCCACGCTCTCGCCCGAACAACAGACCGTCGTGCACCTCTGCTACCAGGAGGGCCTAAGCCACAGCGAGGCCTCGTGCGTGCTCGACTGGCCGCTCGGGTCTGTGAAGACCCACCTCCTTCGCGCGAAGGAGAAACTCCGCCACCACCTGCGCGCCTGGGCGCCGGGCTGAACCCTCACCCACAATCACGCCATGTCCCACACGCCGTCCACGCCACCCACGCCCGATCCCGAGGACCCATGGCTCGAGAAGATTCTGCGCGAGCCCGCACCCACGCCGCGCGGCACCGACGACACGCGCACGGCCGGGGCCGCGGCCTTCACCGACCGCGTGCTCGCAGCCCTGCCTCCCCCGACCGCGGCGACGCGCCGCGCCACGCGGCGCCGGCGTGCGCTCCTCCTCGCCGGCGCGACCGCGCTGGGCTGCGGCGTGGCCTGGCTCTGCGGAGGCGCCGCGGTGCTCGACTCCCTGAACGAAGCCGAGCAGGTCATCCGGTCGGCGGGCGCGCAGTTTCAGGGCTCCGAGCGCGCGGCCATGCACGTGCTCGCCGGCCTCTCGGCTGTGGCCATGCTCTGGTTCTTCGGGCGCCGGGACCTGCGTCGGTTGTTCTAGATCGCTGTCCAGCTCGCGGGACGCGGGCGGACTCAGCGCACGAGACGTCCGCCGAACGCCATGCGCCCGGCCAGCGGCGGCCCATAACACACGTGCACCCGGTCGCGCGGTCGTCCACAGGCCGCGGCGACCGCCTCGGTCACCCGCGCGATCTCCATCTCGAGCACGGCTGGCGCGGGCAACTCACGCTTGGCCACGGCGACGAAAACGGCGTCGCGGCCAGCCGGCGTCGGCTCGTCGTTTTCCGCGTAGCAGGCCGCCGGCAACCCGCGCGCGCGCACCCACGTGCCCCCTGCGCCCGAGCCGAAGACCACGCCGAGCGTGTCGGCGAGGG
>JACSRI010000249.1 GCA_014879845.1 Opitutaceae bacterium | reverse complement strand
GGCAGCTCAGCGCCGACGCAGCCCGGCTCGAGTCCGACACCTCGTCGCCGGGCGTCGCGCCCGGCGTGCGCGATCCCGCCGGGTTGCCGGCGAGTGTCGACGCGATCGAACTCGAGCGCTACCGGGCGGGACTCGTGGTCGAGCGCCGCGTCTCCGAGTGGACGCTCTCGGGCGGAGCGGATGTCGCGCGCGAGGATGGCCGCGACGACGCCCTGCTCGACTTCGGATTCTTCCAGCTGCCGGCGGGGTTCAGCCTGCGCCGCGACCGCTTCGGCGGCTTCGTCGAGGCCGGCGGGCCGCTCACCGACGCGATCACGCTCGGCGCGGGCCTGCGCGCGGATCACTTCGACGACGTCGGCACGCACGCGACCGGCCGTGTCGGCCTGCTCGGTACAGTCAACGACTCGCTGCAATGGCGCGCCAACGCGGGCACGGGCTTCAAGGCCCCGAGCTTCTTCGGGCTCGCCCACCCGCTGGTCGGCAATCCCGACCTCAAGCCCGAGCGCGGACGCTCCATCGACGCCGGCCTGCGCCATACGTTCGCCTCGGGCCGCGGGCTCGCCGACCTCTCCATCTTCGCAAACGAACTGCGCGATGGCGTGGACTTCGATCCCGGCCCGCCACCGCGCGTGGCGAACATCGCGGAGATCCACAGCCGCGGCGCCGAGGCCGCGGCGCTCTGGAGATTCTCGGACGCGCTCCATGTATCCGGTGCCCTGACCTACACCGACGCGCGCAGCCAGCCCGACGACACACGCATGCGGTCGCGGCCGCACTGGCGCGGCTCCGTCGGCGTCATCTGGATGCCGCTCCGCGCGCTCACGCTCGACACGCGCCTGGCCGCCGTCGACGAAGTGCCCGACAGCTCGATTCCGACCGGCGATGTGATGCTGCCCGGATGGGCGCGCGTCGATCTCGCCGCACGCTGGCAGGTCGCCGATCACTGGAGCCTGACAGCCGCCTGCGACAACGTCCTCGATCACACCTACGACGAGGTCGTGGGCTTCACGGCCTCGGGTCGTCGCGTGCGCATCGGGCTGCAGGTCCTTTTCTGATACGCGCAGTGCATCCGCGCATCGGCTCGATCGAGCCGCTCCGGTGAAACCCGGCGCGGAAGGTCACGGATCCTGTGGGGTGAACTACTCAATTTGATCTGAGTATTCGTGGCGTCGTTGACACGGGGTCAAACCCCCAGACGATTTCGTCCATTCGCCGCCCATGCTCCCCGGTTCACGCACCCGCTCCCGCGCCACGGACCGCCGCCCAGGACGCACGTTTGTGCGCGTGTCGGCCATGCGTCTCGGGGCGCTGATTGCGCTGCTCGGACTGGCCCCGTTTCTCCCGGGCCCCGCGTCGGCCGCGCCGGAAGTCCGCACCGTGACGGTGGTCGAAACGCGCCGCGACCACAACCGCCGGGCCTTCTCGACTGCCTGGGAGTGGGTCAACTCCCACTACTATGATGCGGCCTTCAGCGGCCATGATTGGACGGCGATTCGGGAAAACCACCGCGCCGCGGCGGAAGCCGCCGGCGACGAGGAGGAACTCTACGCCGTCATCAAGCGCATGGTCGCGGAGCTTGGCGACCACCACTCGCAGGTCATGAGCCCGCGCGAGGTGCGCGAGCAGGGCCACACGCAGCGGAGCCTGCTCGGCTTCGTCTCGCGACCGGCCTCGGATGCCGCGGACAAGTGGACCATCGTCGGCGTGATGCCCGGCAGCCCCGCGGCCGGCGCCGGCGTCAAGCCCGGCTGGATCCTCGCCTCCTGCGACGGTCTTCCGCCCGCGCAGGTGCTCGGCCCGGACCGCCCGCTCAAGGCCGGCCGCGCCGTGCGTTGCGAATTCTCCGACGAGAACGAGCAGCCGCGCACACTCACGATCGCCGCGGGCGAGGTGGCCTCGCGCATCATCCGGGAGGCGCGCGTGCTCGAGGGCGGGCGGCTCTACCTGCGCTTCGACGAGTTCGACGGCGACTCCGCCCGCTGGGTACGCGAGCAACTCCACACGCACCCCGAGGCCTCCGGCCTGGTGCTCGACCTGCGCTTCAATCCCGGCGGCGAGATCTCCGTGCTCGAGGAGATCGCCGGCGAGTTCTTCCCGGAGATGGTCCCGCTGGGCGCGCTCGTGTCGCGCGACGGCGAGGCGACGGCGCTGGTCTCGCGGCGTGCCGATGATGCGGCGACGGTGCGCGGCAGCGTGGCCGTGCTCGTCTCTCAGGAATCGATGAGCTGCGCCGAGATACTCGCTGGTGCGCTGCAGCACCACGGCCGCGCCGTCGTGCTCGGCACGCGCACGGCCGGCATGGTGCTCGGCACCGTGGCCATCCCGCTGCCCGGTGGCGGCGAGTTGCAGCTCAGCGTCTGGGATTACCGCACGCCCGACAACCGACGGCTCGAGCGCATCGGCGTGCAGCCCGACGTCGCCCTGGGCGACGCGACGCACGACCCGCGCGCCGGCCTGACTGCCGGAATCGAGGCCGCGGTCGCCGCCCTCGGCACTGGCGGCGCGACGAACCGCGTGGAGTGAGACACGGCTCGCGGCCGGGCATTTGCCGTTTGTCTTCGCCGCCGGGACCGTCGTCATGTTCGCGCCATGGCGACGCGCACCTTCACGTTTGTCTGCGGATCCGACGACTTCCTCGTCGGGCGCGCAGGCGCGGAGAAGTGGGCGGCGCTCGCCGAGGGCCTCGATGAGTTTTCCCGCGAGGTGATCAGCGGTTACGTCGCTGTCGTCGACGACGTGGCGACCGTGGTGAAGCGCTTTCGCGAGTCGGTGCAGACGCTCGGCCTCTTCGGCGGACGACGGGCAGTGTGGCTCAAGGACGTGACTTTCCTCGCCGACAGCGAACTCGGCGGCGCGCAGGGCACGCTCGAACTCGTGGCCGACCTGCAGGAACTGCTCGCCGCGGTCAACTCCGACGAGGTCGCCGTGCTCATCACCGCCTCGCCGGTCGATCGCCGGCGCAGTTTCGCCAAATGGTGCGAAGCGCACGCGGATTTCGTCTTCGCCGGTGGCGGTGACGGCTCGAAGGGTTCGGGACCGGACTGGCGCGCCATCGCCGACGCCGAGTGTGCGCGCTGGGACGTGAAACTCCCGGGCGACGCGCTCGAGCTGCTCGTGGCGAAAACCGGCGCCAACGCCCGCCTGCTCGTCGGTGAGATCGAGAAGCTCGCGACCTATCTCGGCGAGTCCGGGGCCACCATCACCGAGGACCTGATCGACGAACTCGTGGCCTCCGCCGGCGAGGGGGATTTTTTCGAGGCGGCCGAGGCGTTCTTCTCGCGCAACCTCCCGCGCACGCTCGAGGCCATCCGCCAGCATTTCTTCTCCGGCCACGACGCGCGTCCGCTGCTCAGCTCGCTGCAGAACCGCAACCGCCTGCTCGTCCAGTTGCGCGCGCTCATGCTCGCCGGCGACGTGCGCGTCTCGCCGCGCGGTGTCGACAAGGGCGGGCTCGAGCGCGCCGCGGCCACCTGCGCCGACCTCTATCGCGGCTCGGCGTCGGAGAAGAGCGGGTACAATATCTTCACGCAGAACCCCTGGTACCTCGGCAAGGTCGTCGGCACCGCCGAGCTCCCGGCGCTCCGGCGCCTGATCGATCACCAGCTCGAGTTCACCCGCGCGTTCGAGGAGATACTCGCCAAGGACGCCGACCAGGAAGAGATCCTGCGCGCCATGGCCATCCGCTGCCTCTCGACGTGAACGTCGCCGGCCTGCAGTACGCCATCGCCTGGGAGGACCGCGCGACCAACGTCTCGACCGCGCGCCGGCTCATGAGCGCGGCCGACGTCGCACCCGGCTCGCTCCTCGTGTTGCCGGAGATGGGCCTGACGGGCTTCAGCATGGACGTCGCGCGCGTGGCCGACACCGAGGCGCGTGAATCCGAGACCGCGCTGCGTGCGCTCGCCCGCGACACGGGATCGTGGGTCGTGGGGGGCCTGGTCTCGCGCGCGCCCGACGGCCGGGGACGGAACGAGGCGCTGGTCGCGTCGCCCGACGGCGCCGTGGCCGGGCGCTACTCGAAGATGCACCCGTTCACCTACACCGGGGAGGAGAAGCACTATGCCCCGGGTGACGGGCCGCTCGTGCTGCCGTGCGGACCGTTCCAGCTCGCACCCTTCGTCTGCTACGACCTGCGCTTCCCCGAGATCTTCCGCACGGCGGCACGGCGCGGCGCCACGCTCTTCGTCGTGATCGCCTGCTGGCTCGAGACGCGCCACGCGCACTGGCGCCCGCTCCTGCAGGCCCGCGCGATCGAGAACCAGGCCTGGGTGGTGGGCGTCAATCGCTGCGGCCGCGATCCAAAATTCAACTACCCGGGCGGCTCCGTCGTCTTCGCCCCGGACGGCCGTACCGTGGCCGAGTTGGGGGCGGACGAGGGCGTGCTGCGCGCAACGCTCGATGCGGCTACGGTGGCGGCGACGCGCGAGCCGTTTCCGGTCTTGCGGGACCTTCGGCCGGACTGGACGCGGCCGTGAGTGCTCTCCGCCCGCCCGGCGCACCCGGCCACAAACACGGGTTGCGGTCGCGCGCAACTTCCCTCTATTTCCCGACCATGGTCCTGAGCTTACGCCCCACGTTCGTCTATCGCATCCTGTTGTATTTCTGCGCCCTCGCCGTCGCCTGCACCGCGCTGCCGACGGACCTGGGCGCGGCCCCGCGCGGCGAGTTCAGCCCCGACGATCGCGACATCATCGAGAAGCGCTGGCCCGACGCCGGCCAGACCGCCTCGGGCATGCGCTACATGGTTCTCCAGGACGGCTCAGGCCCGAAGGTGCGCAACCGCCAGCGTGTGAGCGTGCTCTACAAGGGCTCGCTGCTCGATGGCACGGTCTTCAGCGAGAAGAGCGATCGGAACGATCCGTTCAAGTTCACCGTCGGCAACGGCGAGGTCATCCTCGGCTGGGAGGAAGCTTTCCTCGACATGCGCGCCGGCGAGAAGCGGCTGCTCATCATCCCGTTCGCGCTTGGTTATGGGCTGCGCGGCCGCGAGCCCGACATCCCGAACCGGGCGACGCTCGTGTTCGAGGTGGAACTGCTGAAGATCGAGTGAGGCTGGTGCGCGCCCGCAGGCGGACGCACGCGGCGGGACCGGCGTCCGCCGGGTTCGCCTCAGTTGTTCCAGGGCATCGTGTTGCCGACCGAGGCTTCGGCGTGTTCCTCGATGTCGACCTCCTCGAGCGGCGCGAACCGATCGGAGCGGAATCCCAGCTCCTCGCCGCCGACATGGTGGGGATCCTCCGCGTTGTGCAGTTCCTCGAGCAGCAGCTTGACCTCGGCGCTGTCGCTGCCGCGCAGGGTCCCGCGGCCGAGGCTGACCGCGCGAATGGTGTAGATCAGCCCCTTCTTCGGGAGCTGATCGTAGTACTCGTGGACCCAGGATTCGAAGTCGTCGTTGATGCAGACGACGCGCTGACCGACTTGCATGCGTGCAGGATTGGCAGAGTCCCGCGCGATTGCCAATCGCGAGAGCGCCCGGAGGGCCCCCTCCAGGGTTCGGTCAATAAACCGTCAAATCCGGCCTACCGGACAGCCCGTGCCTTGGCCCCGACCCCGGCACGTCGAAACCAGTCTGAGTAGACCACTCAGCTCGCAATCCGAGGAATCCTCCATCCGCAGCCGGGAAACCTCCACCCTCTGTGCGCTGATACCCTCCGGGTATGCCAGTCCTCCCTGCACAGTATCCGCCCAAGCCGGACCCACACGCCGGCTGCCGGGTGTGCGCGCCGCGGCGCGCACACGGTCCGTACATTCTCCTCGGCTGGATGGCGGCGCTGGCGACGACCGCCGCGTGCACGGCACCGGAGATACCGGCCGCGACGCCGAGCCCACCCGGCATGGCCCTGCTGGAGGGACCACCCGGCGTCACTCCCGTGCTCGGCCTGCTGGCCCTGCTCGTCGCAGGCCTCGCGACGGTGCTGACCCGGCTCGTGCGCGCCGAACGCGCAGCCCGCCGGGCCGAGGCGACCCGCACCACCCTCGAACAGGAGCGCGATACGCTGCGCGACGACCTTCTCGCGCTCGAGCACCGCATGAGGCGCACCTTCACGCGCGCCGGCCTCGGCACCTGGCGCTGGGCCCCGGGCCAGCGCGAGATCGGGTTCTGCCCGCGCGCCCGGGCGCTCTTCGGTATCGACAAGTCGGAGACAGCAGAGACCTCGCCGATGGCGATGATCGAGCCGGCCGATATCGCCTCGATCCAGCTCGGGCTCGCCGCCCTGCGGCCCGACTCCACCCGGTTTCAGGCGGAGATCCGCGTGCGCCGCAGCGACGGCATGATCCGGTGGTTCGAGATGCAGGGGGAGAGCAGCCACGACGAGACCGGACGGCTTATTCAGGTCGAGGGCCATATCCAGGATGTCTCCCAACACCGGCGCAGCGCGCGGGCGATCGTCGACGCCAACGCCGAACTCGAGCGGCGCGTCGCCGTCCGCACGACCGAGCTCGAGACCGCCAACTCGCGCCTGCGCGCCGTCCTCAACGCGGCCACGACCTTCGCCGTCATCGCGACCGACCTGCGCGGGCGCATCATCCTGTTCAATCCCGGCGCCGAGCGCATCCTCGGCTACGCCGCCTCCGAGGTGGTGGACGCGCTCCCGCTCACCGCCCTCTACGCGCCGGCCGAACTGGCCGCGCGCAGCCGCGAGCTCGCCGCCCAGCTCGGCCGGGCCTGCCAGGGCTTCCGCATCCTCACGCACTTCGCCCGCCAGGGTGAGTCCGAGGAGCGGGAATGGACCTTCGTGCGCAAGGACCGCAGCCACGTACTCGTCTCCGTCTCGATGACCGCCGTGCGCGACGCCCGCGGCGTGGCCACGGGTTTTCTCGGGATCGCCCGTAGCATCACCGAGCATCGGGCGATGGAGGAACGCCTGCGCCTGCAGAGCGCGGCGCTCGAGGCCGCCGACCACGGCGTGCTCATCACCGACGCGAGCGGCGCGATCTGCTGGGCCAACCCCGCATTCACCCGCCTCACCGGACACGACCGGCAGGCCGTGATCGGCGCGTCGCCGCGCGTGCTCTCGTCGGGTTTCCATCCTCCGCAGTTCTACCGCGAGATGTGGGACACGATCCTCGCCGGCCGCGTCTGGCATGGCGAGGTGCTCAACCGCCGCAGGGACGGCACGACCTACTTCGAGGAGATGACCATCACGCCCGTG
The DNA here is from genome assembly GCA_014879845.1 of Opitutaceae bacterium. GTDB lineage: Bacteria > Verrucomicrobiota > Verrucomicrobiia > Opitutales > Opitutaceae > JAEWQP01. The sequence goes on along the minus strand of JACSRI010000249.1, from coordinate 3,771 downwards.
CACAACACGCGCGGGCGCATCTCCCACTTCGTCGCGATCAAGCAGGACGTGACCGAGCGCCGGCGCTCGGAGATGCGCCTGCGCGAGGCGATGAACGCCGCCGAGGCCGGCGCGCGGGCGAAGAGCGAGTTCCTCGCCGTGATGTCGCACGAGATCCGCACGCCGATGAACGGCGTGATCGGGCTCACCCAGCTGCTCCTCGACACCGGTCTCAACCCCGCGCAGATGCGCTACGCCGAGACGATCCAGACCTGCGCGGACTCGCTGCTCACCATCATCAACCAGATCCTCGACTTCTCGAAGATCGAGGCGGGCAAGCTCGAGCTCGAGACCCTCGACTTCGACCTGCGTACCGTGGTTGAGGATACGCTCGCCATCGTCGCCTCGCGGGCCCACGCCAAGCAGCTCGAGATCGCCGCCGAGTTCGGCCCGGGCGTGCCGCGGTGGGTGCGCGGCGATCCCGGCCGCATCCGCCAGGTGCTGACCAACCTCGTGGGCAACGCCATCAAGTTCACCGAAGCCGGCGAGGTGCTCGTGAAGGTCTCGGTCGGCCAGCTCTGCGACCGGCAGGTCGACGTCGCCTTCAGCATCTCCGACACGGGTGTGGGCATCCCGCCCGAGGTGCTGCCGCGGCTCTTCTCGGCCTTCAGCCAGGCCGACACGTCGACGACGCGGCGCTACGGCGGCACCGGGCTCGGGCTCGCCATCGCGCGCCAGCTCGTCGAGCTGATGGGCGGCACGATCCGCGCCACGAGCGAGCCGGGCCGGGGCTCGACCTTCGACTTCACCGTGCGGCTGGAGTGGGAACCGCTGCCCGCGACAACGCCCTCCGAGATCCAGAACTCGCTCCTCGGCACCGCGGTGCTGGTGGTCGACGACAACGCCACGCAGCGGCGCATCCTCGGCGACATGCTCGCGAGTTGGCGCATGCAGACCGCGTTTGCGGGGTCCGCCGACGAGGCGCTCGCCCGCTTGCGCGAGGCCGCCGCGCAGGGCCGCCCGCTCGCGATCGCACTCCTCGATGCGACCATGCCCGGCACCGACGGGCTTGAACTCGCCCGTCAGATCGCGGCCGACGCGGCGCTCGCCGCCTGCGCCACGATCCTGCTCTCGCCCCTCGACCGAATCATGCAGGAGGAGACGTTGCGCGCGGCGCGCGTGCACGCCTGTGTGGCCAAGCCGGTGAAGGAGTCGCGCCTCTTCGACGCCATCGCCACCACGCTGGCCGGCGGCGACCAGGCCGCGGCCAGCCTCGCCCGCTCCTACCGCCGGCTGCCGGCGCGCACACTCGCGCCGGCGGGAAACCATTCGCGGCCGAACCGGCTCCGCATCCTTTTCGCCGAGGACAATGCCGTGAACCAGCTCGTCGGCCTCGACCAGTTGAGCACGCTCGGGTACCAGGCCGACGTCGTCGCCGACGGCGCCGCCGCCATCGAGGCGCTGAGCACGCGGACCTACGACGTCGTGCTCATGGACTGCATGATGCCACAGCTCGACGGCCTCGAGGCGACCCGGCGTATCCGCGATCTGGAGCGCCGGCGCGCGCCGGGCTTCGACCGGCCCACGCCGCTGCGCATCATCGCCCTGACGGCCAATGCGCAGCCGGGCGACCGCGAGACCTGCCTCGCCGCGGGAATGGACGACTACATCGCCAAGCCCGTGCGCACTCAGGACCTGCGCCACGCGCTCGAGCACTATGAGGCCGCCCTGGGCGCTGCGCCGCGCGACCCCACGGCCGGACCCGCACGCGCCGCTCCCGCGGCCGACGCCTTGGCCGACGACGGCCGGGTCGAGCCCGTGGTGCTGCCGCCGTCCGACCCGATCGACCGCGACCGCCTCGACCAGGTCTTCGCCTTCGGCCCGGAGCGGGCCGCTCGCCTGGTGCGGAGTTACCTCGAGGGCGCCGAGTCGATGAAGGAGCAGCTCGCCGCCGCCCTCGTGCGCCAGATCCCGGGCGAGGTGCGCACGCTCGCCCACCGCTGGGCCGGTTCGAGCAGCACGTGCGGGCTGGTGGCGCTCGCCGAGGCCCTGCGCGACCTCGAGAACCTCGCGCGCGGCGGCTCGCTCGCGGGCGCGGAGAAGTTCTACGCCCGCATCGCCGAGTGCCACGACGAGACGCGTCCCATCCTCGAGTCGCGCCTCGCCGGCAAGCCGGGCCTGGGCACCGCGCCCGCGCCGGGTTCCCCCGTCCGCCTCGTATCCTCTCCATCCCCACATCCATCCTCCCAACCCGCCTCCCTGTCATGAAGCGCATCCTCATCGTCGAAGACGACCCGTTCACCGCCGAAGTCTACCGCAACGGCCTCGAGTGGGCGGGTTTTGCCGTATCCACCGCCGCCTCCATCCCCGAGGCCACGCAGCAGCTCCTGCAGGATCAGCCCGACGCGCTCCTGCTCGACCTGGTGCTCGGCGAGGAGGACGGCATCCAGCTCCTGCGCTTCGTGCGCTCGTGCCAGGCCACGCGCGAGACGCCGGTCCTCATGCTCTCCAATGCCTTCATGCCCGAGCGCGTGCGCGAGGCCTGGGAGGCGGGCGCGACGGAGTGCCTCGACAAGGCCCATGCCGCCCCGCCACGCGTCGCGGTGCGGCTGCACGCCGCCATCGACCTCGTGCGCCGCGGCCGCCCGGGCCCGGCCCCCCAGGGCGCGCCGGAGGCGGCGACCGACACGTCGACCGCGCGCGAGGCGGAGATCCACCGCCAGCTCCTGAGCACGCTGGCCACGCGCGTCGAGGCATCGACGCTCCACCTCAACGCCTGGATCGCGCGCAACCACCGCGTGACGACGACCGAGTTCGAGCAACTCCTGCGCTCCGTCCACCAGACCGCGACGGTCGCCGGCATGGCCGGGCTCTCCGCCGTCTGCCAGCTCGCCAGCGTGCTCGAGGCCCTGCTCGCCGAGATCGAGGTCGCGCCGTCCAAGCTCACCTGGTCGGCCGTGCGCACGATCAACCAGGCCGTCGAGATGCTCCCGCAGCTCGCGGGCACGACGGACACGCGCCACCCGGGCGCGCACTGGACGCCGCTCGTGCTCACCGTCGACGACGAGCCGGTGGCGCGCGAGTTCCTCACCACCGCGCTCGAGAGCGCCCACCTCAACACGCTCAACGTCGGCGACCCCGAACTCGCCCTGCGCATGTGCGAACAGAACCGCTTCGACCTCGCCTTCCTCGACGTGGACATGCCGCAGATGAACGGCTTCGAGCTCTGCCAGCGTCTCCACCAGACGGAGACCAATCCCGACACGCCCGTCGTGTTCGTCAGCAGCCTGCGCGACGAGCAGACGCGCCGGCGCTTCTCCGAGAGCGGCGCGCTCGATTTCATCAACAAGCCGGTCATGCTTTCCGAGGTGTCGGTCAAGGCGCTGGTCCACCTGCATCGCACGCATCTGGCGAAGGCCGGCTGAGTGGCGCGCCGGACTCCGGCGCCGGCAGCGCTTTGCACTCGCCGCGCTGATGGCGGCCGACATCTTTCCTCATACCCCCCGGCGGCTTGATCCACATCAAGCCCTCTCCATACGCCTCTTCCGCCGGCTGCGGGGATCGCTCACTCCTATCGACCATGAAGGCGTCCTGGATCAAAGGCACTCTGTTCGGCGGCACCCTGGGTGCGGCGCTGGGCATCTGCGGCTACACCTTCATCTATGCGAAGGGCTACTCCTACCTGGTGAACGACCCGGCCGCGTGTGCGAACTGCCACGTGATGGAGGAGCAGTATTCCGGGTGGATGAAGTCCAGCCACCGGGCCGTCGCGACCTGCAACGACTGCCACAC
>JACSRI010000165.1 GCA_014879845.1 Opitutaceae bacterium | reverse complement strand
CGGCTTCGGCGGCCACGCCACTGGCGAACCCCGCGGCGGCTGCAGCCATCCCGAACGCCCTCAAGCTCAACCTCTCCTCGGCGCCACTCGCCGCACCGAGCCCGGAGGCCCGGCCTCCGGCCATGCCGCCCCCGCCCGCGCAACCGCCGGCGCCCCAGACGCCGGCCGCGCTCAAGCTTTCGCTTCACCCGACCGCGCCGGCCACGCCGGCACCGGCAGCTCCGGCGGCCCCGCTCAAGCTCTCCGGCCTGGCCGGAACACCCTCCTCGCCGCCATCACTCCGCCTCGGGGGCACACCCGCCTCCCCAGCCACGCCACCCGTCACCACAACGTCACTACAGCCGCCGCCGCTTGCGACGCCTGCTCCGGACGCCGTGCCGCCCGCGTCGCCCGCGGACCCGTCGCCCGACTCGATCGACGCGCTTCGTCTCCAGTACAAACAATCCGCCGCGGACGAGGCGCTCGCCCGGGAAAAGGCCATCGCCACCGCCGCGCTCGAGCCTCCCGAGCTGAAATTCCGCCTCGCGCCCCCGGGGACAGCCACCCCGGGCGCGCCGGCCCAGCCTGTCTCCGCGCCGCCGATACCCAAGCCCGACTCGGCCCCGCTCGCGCCGCCGCCCGGCGCCACCAATCCGCTCACCGGCCTGCGCGTCCCGACGCCCGAACTCGCGGCGGCGTTCCTCGCTTCCAATCCGGCGCCCGCCTCCGGCGCCAAGGATCCGTCGACGGCGCCGACCGGCACAACCGAAGGCACCGCCCCGTCCGCCCCCAAGAGCCGCCCAAAGAAGGCAGCCAACCCCGAGCAGATCCTGCTCGTGGTGGGCGGCATCCTCGCCGTCCTGCTCGGCGGCGGCCTGACGGGCGCCTACCTCTACCTGCGCGCGCCCACCAAGCCGCCACGTCCGCCCATCACCACGGAGGAAGCGCCGCCCGAGACGGCGGATCCGGCCGATCCGGCCACCGACACCGCGGCGGCGCCGACCGCCGACTCCTCGACCCCGGCGACCGGCACGCCCGCGGCTGCGACCGATGCGCCCACGACGGTCGCCGTGACCGAACCCACCGCCAGGACCGACGGCGGTGAGACCGCGCCGACGACTCCACCTCCCACCCCGGCTCCTCGCGTCAACCAGCCCGATCCGACCATCCTCGCCTGGGTGCAAAAGATCGAACTCACCGGGATCCGCGGCGGCACCGTTCCCAAGGTGTTCATGAACGGCAAACTCTGGGAGGTCGGCGAGGTCGTGAATTTCCAACTCGGGGTGAAGCTCGTCGGCATCAAGGGCAAGGTCCTCCACTTCGAGGACGCCGAAGGGAACACCTACGAGTACCGCTTCTGAGCGGACCACGGTCGCGCGGCCGGTTGCGCTCCCGGTTCACGCCGCTTCGTCGCAGGCCCGGGGCCGGCCTCAATAGACTGGCCTCGCCCGCACGGGGGGCGCTTCATGGATGCGCGCATCGCACCATGCTGACCTGCCGCACCGAGATCCGCGTCCGCTATGCCGAGACGGACATGATGTCCATCGCCTACCACGGCAGCTACCTGCCGTGGCTGGAGATCGGCCGCACCGAGTTGCTCCGCCAGAATGGATTCCCGTATGCCGAGCTGGAGCGCGCCGGCTACCGGCTCCCTGTGCTGGAGATCGGCATGAGCTACAAGCGCCCGGCGCTCTACGACGACGTCATCACGATCGAGACCACCCTGCGCGAGAAGCCCGTGCTGCGCATCCGGATGGACTACCGGCTCTTCAAGGGCGAGATGCTGATCGCCACCGGCCACTCCGTGCACGCGTTCCTCAACCACCAGAACGAGGTCGTGCGGCCGCCGGCGAACTTCGTGGCTGCGATCCATCGCTGGTTCGCGGACGCGAAGAGCTGAAGTCGGAAGTTCGAGTTGAAGTTTTCATCGGACGCCGGATCGACGCGCCCCGCGTCGAGGGTCAGCGGCCGAACTTCAACTTTCCACGTCAACTCCCCATCTCCGGGCCGGCGGCCCAGGCTCACTCGTCGAGTTCGACGTTCCAGTAGGCGAGGTCGAGGAAGTGCTTCCAGTGCTCGGAGCCGGGCCGGCCCACGACGAGGCTGATGACCGGTCTCCACTTCGGGCGCACGGGCTTGCGGACCAGGCGCATGCCCGCCTCGTGCGGGAGGCGGTTGGCCTTGCGCGTGTTGCACTTGATGCACGAGCACACGACGTTTTCCCAGGTGGTCTTGCCGCCGTAGTGGCGCGGGATCACGTGATCGAGGTTGAGATCCTTGCGATCGAAAATGTGACCGCAGTACTGGCAGCGGTCGCTGTCGCGCTCGAAGACGTTGTTGCGCGTGAGCTTGAGCTCCTTGCGCGGAAGCTTGTCGAAGATCGAGAGGAGGATGACGCGCGGCACGCGGATCCGGTGCCGCGGCGTGTGCACGATCTCCATCTCGTCGAGCGGCGGGTTGCTGACCGAGAAATCGATCCAGTCCAGCATCGAGAACGTGCGGTAATCGTCGTCGTCGAGATGCACGACGGAGGCATGCCCCCGGGCGACGAGCGAAAAAGCCCGCCGCGCGCCCACGACATTCACGGCCTGCCACAGGCGATTGAGAACCAGCACCGGTTGGTCAAGTACGGCCTCCATCTCGGGCGTTTGGCGTAGCCTCCGCCCGGAGGGGTGTCAAGCGACGGTCCGTGACGCGCGCGTGACGAGTCGGGCGCACGCGCGGGGAGACGCGTCTCACCGCCGCCCGAAGAACCACCAGAGCACCGCCGGCAGGATGATGCCGGTCGCCATCACGACATAGAGAATACGCAGGTGACGCTCCGCCCTGCGCCGGACTTCCGGGTCGACTTCATCCGCAGCCATGCCTCGCATCCGACCATGAACCACTGGCTCGTCAAACAGGAACCCGAAGCGTATTCGTGGCGGACCTTCGTCGCCGACCAACGCACGGACTGGACCGGCGTGCGCAATTTCGCCGCGCGGCTCCACCTGCGCGCGATGCGGGCGGGCGACCTCGTGCTCTTCTACGAGAGCGTGGGCCCGAAGGAGGTCGTCGGTGTGGCGCGCGTGACGAAGGAGGCGTTTCCCGACCCGACCGCCGAACCCGGCGAAGGCGACTGGTCGGCGGTCGAGTTCGAGGCCGTCGCACCGCTGAAACATCCCGTGCCGCTCGCCGCGATCAAGGCGTCGGCCACGCTCAAGGATATCGCGCTCATCCGCCAGAGCCGCTTGTCGGTGATGCCGCTGACCAAGGTCCAGTACGACGCGATCGTGAAACTCGGGGGTGGCACGGCCGCGAAGTGATGCCGCCCGTTGCGCCGCCGCGCTGGTGGCGTTGTTCTGGACAACCCGTTTTCTTCCCTGTCAAAACCCCGACGTGTTTGCCTCGCTCACGGTTCTCGCTCCCGGCCTGCTCGGTGGGTCCGTCGCCAAGGCCGCCCGCTCGCGCGGCGTCGCCCGGCACATCCGCGTGTGGTCGCGCCGGGCCGAGACGCGCGCCGAGATCCAGGGCCTGGGTTGGTGCGACAGCGTGGCCGCGACCGCGGCCGAGGCCGTGCGCGACTCCGAGTGCGTGGTGATCTGCGCGCCGGTCGACCACATCGTGCCGTTGGTCGAGCAGATCCGTCCCGCCCTCGCGCCCGGCGCGATCGTGACCGACGTCGGCAGCGTCAAGAGCGCGATCTGCCGCCGCAGCCACGGCCTGCTCGCGGGACACGCCCGCTTCGTCGGCTCGCACCCGATGGCGGGATCGGACCGCACGGGCCACGCGCACGCCGAGGCTGATCTTTTTCGCGGCCGCACCTGTTTCGTGACGCCGTTGCACGAGACCGACGCCGGCGCACTCGAGACGGTCGTCGCCTTCTGGCGCGCGCTCGACGCCGTGGTCGTGACCGAAACGCCCGAGCGCCATGACGAGATCGTGGCCTACAACAGCCACCTGCCGCACGTGCTCGCCTCGACGCTGTGCAGCCTGCTCGCCCGTCGCGATCCGCGCTGGCGCGACCTCGCGGGCAGCGGCCTGCGCGACACCACGCGCATCGCCGCGAGCGACTCCGACCTCTGGCGCGCGATCTTCGAGCAAAACCGCGAGGAAGTCCTGCGTTCCCTCTCCGCCTACGAGGACGAACTCGCCGCCTTTCGTGCCGCGCTGGCCAACCAGGACATGTTCGCCGTGCGGGCCATCCTCGAGCGCGGGCGCGAGTACCGCGACGGCCTGCGCGGCTGATTCCCGCCCCCGCCCTTCCCGGCCATGCTTCCGGACTTGCTGCCCATCGTTCCCTTCACCCGCCCGGCGTGCGCGACCGTGCGCCTGCCCGGGTCGAAGAGCATCACAAACCGCGCCCTACTGCTCGCCGCGCTCGGCGGCGGCACGACCACACTGCGCGGCGCGCTCTTCAGCGAGGACACCGCGATCATGGCCGAGGCGCTGCGTCGGCTGGGATTCGCCGTGAACGAGGATCCGGCGCACGCGACCATCGCGGTCGAAGGGAGCGGCGGTGCGATCCGTGCGCCGTCGGCCGAGCTTTTCGTCGGCTTGGCGGGCACGGCGGCGCGGTTTCTCACGGCCTTCTGCTGCCTCGCGCCGCACGGGCGTTTCGCGCTCGATGGCGTCGAGCAGATGCGGCGGCGCCCGATGAAGAGCCTGCTCGAGGCGCTCGAGGCGCTCGGGGCGTCGATCTCCTCGGCCCACGGTTTCTTCCCGCTCTCGATCGAGGCGCGCGGGCTGCGCGGCGGCGACGTCTCGCTCGACGCCACCGAGAGCAGCCAGCTGCTCTCCGCCCTGCTCATGGTCGCGCCGCTCGCCTCCGGGCCGGTGCGCGTGCGCCTCACCGATCCCGGCTACCGCCGCGAGTACGTCACCATGACGCTGCGCATGATGGAGCAGTTCGGTCAGCCCGCCGCGCACGTCTCGCAGGACGGCCTGCTCGTCGAGCCGCCGCACGGCCGTCCCTACCGCGGCGGCGGTGGCGACTACGCGGTCGAGCCCGACGCCTCGGCGGCGAGCTACTTTCTCGCGCTGCCCCTGGTGGCGGGCGGCTCCATCGAGTTGCCCGGGCTCGCGCGTCCGTCGCTGCAGGGCGACGCGGCCTTTGCCGACCGCCTCGCGCCGGTGGGTGCGACGATCGAGTCAACTCCCGCCGGCACGCGCTGCTCCTTCGCGCGCGGCGCGACCCGGCGGGCGGTGTGCGACGACTTCCACGCCATCTCGGACACATTCCTCACGCTCGCGGCGCTCGCGCCGTTGCTCGAGGGCGAGACGCGGATCAGCGGCATCGCCCACACGCGCAAGCAGGAGACCGACCGCGTCGCCGCCATGGCCGCCGAGCTGCGCCGGCTCGGGCAGGACGTGCACGAGGAGCACGACGCGCTCACAATCCGCCCGCGGCCGCTGCGCTCCGGCGTGCAGATCGAGACCTACGGCGACCACCGGTTCGCGATGAGCTTCGGCATCCTCGGCTGCCACGACCTGCACGGCGACGGCCGCCCCTGGCTCGCCATCCGCCAACCGCGCGTGTGCGCCAAGACCTTCCCGAATTTCTTCGAAACCCTCGAGCGCGCGCGCCTCGATTCCCTCACATCCTCCTGATGGCCGACACGACTCCCTTCCTCGTCATCGCGATCGACGGCGGCGCCGCCTCCGGCAAGTCGTCGACCTCACGCGCGCTCAGCGCCCGCTTCAACCTGATGCACGTCGACACCGGGTCGTTCTACCGCGCCATCACCTTCAAGCTCCTCGAGGCCGGCCTCGCGCCGACCGACGAGGCGGGCGTGCAGGCGGCGCTGCCGCGACTCGCGCTCGGCACCCGCGTGGACGGACGCACGGCGAAGATGGAGATCGCGGGCTGGACTCCCGGCGAGGAGATCCGCAGCGCCCAGGTGAACGAAAACGTCTCGCGCTTCGCGGCCATCCCCGCGGTGCGAAAGTTCCTGCTCGAGTACCAGCGTGGCCAGGCCGCGGTGGCGCGCGCGCACCGCTTCGCCGGTCTCGTGATGGAAGGCCGCGACATCGGCTCGGTCATCTTCCCGGACGCGGACCTGCGTTTCTTCCTCGAAGCCTCGCCCGAGGCGCGCGCCGGACGGCGGGCCGCCGAGGGCCAGGTCGACCAGATCCACGAGCGCGACAAGCTCGACTCCACGCGCAAGACCGCGCCGCTGGTCTGCCCGGCCGGCGCGATCGCGATCGACTCCACCCATCTCTCCCTCGAGCAGGTCGTGGGAAAGGCCTCCGAGCTGATCCGCGCCAAGGGTCTGCGCGACTGAGCGGCCGGAGCCGTTATCAGCTTTCGAAACTCGATTTCTGATCCGTTCGGAGCTTCATCAACACGCCATGGAACTCGGCTGGTGGAATCGCGACGAGGACGGCCGCAAGTATCGCGTCCAACTTGAGAAGTTCGGCAGCAAGCTGATCTGGCGCTGCCAGCGCGGGCGTCACACCCCCTGGGAGGACTACCCCCAGCCCACCGAGGACGACTGGGACAAGGCGGTCCAGCTGGCCGAGAACTGGTACGTGCGCCGCCTCATCCGCGAAGACGCGCTCAAGATGATCAAGAAGCGGGGCAAGCCGTAGCACGCTGCCGGCCCGGCGACCTCGCCGGGCGCCCCGCCGCCGTACCCACGACAAAGATACCGAGGCGGCAGACGACGCCCCCGGCCCGGGTCGGGCGACCCGGCCGGCGGGGTCAGTTGGTCTTCTGCTGCGCCTGCATCTGCTCGATGAAGCGCGTCGCCCCGTCGATCGCGATCTGCATGTCGCGCACGAGCACGTCGATGTCGCCCTGCAGTTCGGCCGAGACACCCTCGAGCGAGGCGATGGCCTGGGCGTTGAGATTGTGCTTCAGGAAAAGGACCTGGTCCTTGAAGGTCGCGAGGACGGGCTTCATCCGGCTCTCGGCCGTCCGCATGGCGGTGAGAAGTTTCTGGTAGCCGCCGCGGGTCTGGGCGAGCTGGCGTTCGCTCACCTGCCGCAGGCTCGCCGAGCTGTACTGCTCGAGCTCGGCCTCCCACTCCTTAAACAACGCCCCGGCCACGTCCTCGATCGCCGCGATGCGCTCGCTCACATCCCCGGCGCGGGCCGTGCAGGCGTCGTAGGTGGCCTTGATCTCGTCGTACTTCGCCTCGAGTTCGCCGCCGCGATAGCCGGTCACGGCCTTGAACTTCACCAGCGCCTCAACGAACTGCGTCTTCGCCGCCTCCTGGCTCTCCTTGGCGTCGCCGACGCGGTCGACGAGGATCTCGCGCTTGTGCTGTCCGAACTTCTCGCGGACCGCGTACTCCATGCTGGAGCAGCCGCACAAACCGGACAAGGCGCCCGCGACAACGCACGCCAGGAGCAAGGTGGGGAGTTTCATCGTGGTGATTCGGATGATGGGCGCGGCGGGCGGACAGTCCCGCCGGCCGTGGCGGCGACGACACGCAGCGCGCGCACCCGCGAGAGATAATAGGCGGCCGTCCCGCAGCAACCCAGGAACGTGCCTGCCCCGACGATCACATAGACTGCACGCACACCCGCCGGAAGCAGGTCGGTGATCTGCTGCAGCGCTCCGGCATCGAGCGCGGCGAGAAAGCGGGCGATCATCGGCCGGCGCAGCACAGCGTCGATCTGCTCCGGACCGATCGCATGAGCCTGCCAGGCGGCGTAGACTATCACCTCCAGGCCGAGCGCGACTTGGTTGAGCGCGAGCCGCTTCGGCGCCTCGTGATCGTGCCGCGCCAGCCGGCGCGCGCCGCCGCGCTCGATCCAGCCGTTGAGGCAGACCGCGATCGAGATCGCGCACCCCGCGCTGAGCGGTGCGCGCAGGCTCACGAGGAGCGATGCCACGCCGAGGACCAGCATGACCCACGACGAAACGCGGGCCACGCCCACGGCCCGCGCGATCGAGCGCTCCGCGGCATCCCGCGGGCTTGAAGGGACGTTCGGCGTCGGGCCGCTCATACGCGATACGCGGACTTGGGCGCCACCGCGATCCGGTCACGCACCGCCTGCGGCACGGGCACGGTGACGATCGCCTGCGTGGCCGGATCGAGCGTCGCGCACACCGTGGTGAGTTCGCCGCGCGCCACCGCCTCGCGCGAGCCGTCGGGCCGGCGTTTGCGGAAGCGGAAGAAGAAAGTCAGCGCCTGCGTGCGGATCTCCTTCACGAAGAGATGGACCTCGACGATGTCGTTGAAACGCAGCGGGGCGTGGTAGTCACAGCGCGAGCGCACGCGCGGCCAGCCGATCACGCGGCCCTCGCACTCCTCGAACAGCGGCAGGCCGAGGCCGCGAAAAAACGACGTCTCCGCCGCCTCCATCATGCGATAGTAGTTCGAGAAGTGCATGATGCCCGCCATGTCCGTATCGACGAACTCGATCTGGCGCACGATCATGTGGTCGCTGCTCGGCATGCGCGGAAGGCTGCGTGGGCCGACCATGGCGCGCACGTCAAATCCCGCGCCGCGGACCTGCGTTCGCGACCCGCGCCGGACGAAGGGGGACCGACCGGCCCAGCGAAGCGATTTGCACGCCGGCCGTGGTTGCGCCACTTCTGCTCCCCTCGCACCAAACCACCCTGCCATGAAACGATTCCTGAGCACCGTCCTCGCCCTCGCCTCGCTCGCCACGCTCTCGCCCGCCGCCGACTTCGAAGGTCGCCTCGACATGACCACGACGGCCGGCAAGCGCACGACGCCGATCACCTACTTCATCAAGTCCAGCCACCTCCGCTTCGAGGCGCAGACCGACAAGAACGTCACCTCGGTCGGGCTGCTCGACGGCGCCACCGGCACCATGACCATCCTCATGGTCGAGCAGAAGATGTACATGCAGTTCTCCGCTGCCAAGGTGGCAAAGCTCGCGCCGGACGTGACCTTCGAGGAGACCGGCCGCACCGAGGTGATCGCGGGCAAGACGTGCTCCGAGTTTGTCGTGAAGGACAAGAAGACCACGACGGAGATCTGGGCCACGAGCGAGCTCGGCGGCATGGCCAACCTCGGCGAGGCCTTTGGACGCCGCGGTCAGCGCTCGGCCTGGGAGGACGAGATGCTCAAGCGCGGGATGTTCGCCCTGCGCGTGATCACGAAGAACAAGAAGGGGGCCGAGACCACGCGCCTCGAGTGCACGAAGATCACCGAGGAGAAGCTCGACGATACCCTCTTCACCATCCCGGACGGCTACACCAAGATGCCCGGGCTCGGCGACCTCTTCGGCCGCTAAGGGGTCCCGCCCCTGCGGCGCCGACCGGCGCCCTAGTCGGCGGCCGGCGCGGCCTTCTTCTTCGGCGCCGCCTTCTTCCGGGTGGCGCCGATTCGTTTCCAGTTCACGGGCTCGGCATCGCCCCAGAGTGTCTCCAGGCGATAACGACGCCGGTTGTCCGGCGTGAGCACGTGGACCATCACGTCGAAGGCGTCGACCACGGTCCAGCCGCTGCCGTCCTCGGAATCGACTCCGAGCACCTGCGTCTTCGTCTCCTTGACGATGCGGTGGAGTTCGCCGCGTAGGGCGCGCAGGTGCGGCTCGGACGTGCCGGTGGCGATGACCAGGTAGTTGGTGATCGACGACTGCTTGCTCACGTCGAGCACGACAAGGTCCTCGGCCTTCTTGTCGTCGAGGGCCTGGCAGAGCGTTTTCATCAGCTGCCGGGCGGCGGTATCCTGGGGGGTGGTCTTGCGCTTGGTGGCCATGCGGTGGGCGTTGCGTGCGGGCTTAACGATAAAGGGAGCGGGAGGCGATGATATCGGCGACGGCGGCCGGCAGGAACCAGTGCACCGGGCGACCTGCGGCCAGCCGGGTGCGGATCTCGCTGGAGCTGATCTCGACGACGTGCGCCGTGACCGGGTGGGCCTGGACACCCGCTGGCATCGCACCAGCCGGCAAGGCAAACCCCGGTCGTGTCAGGACGATGAACTCGACGAGCGCGGCCAGCGCGCCGATCTCGCGCCAGTGCGCGAGCCGGGCGGCCTGGTCGGTGCCGATGATCCAGAAAATCGAGTCCACGGGATGCGCATGGCGCAGCGCGCGGGCCGTGTCGATGGTGTAGCTCACGCCGCCGCGGTCGAGTTCCAGGGTCGAGACCTCGAGGGTCGGATCGCCTGCCGTGGCGGCGCGAAGCAGTTCGAGGCGCACGGCATCACTCACGCGCGGGGCGCTGTCCTTGAGCGGAGCGTGCGCCGCCGGCATGAAGATCACGCGATCCAGGCCCAGGGCCTCGCGCGCATCCTGCGCGGCGATCATGTGCCCGAGGTGCACGGGATCAAAACTCCCGCCCATCACGCCGATGCGGCGCGGCGCGGATGCGCTCACGGACTCGCCTCCGTCATCGCGTCGAGGTTGTCAGCGCTCGCCATCGTATTCGGCAACGGCCGGGGCCAGGGCGCTTTCAAGCCGCTGCAAGGCACGCCGCTCGCGCATGCTCACCTGCTGGTGCGAGATGCCGGCGCCACGCGCGATCTCGGCGAGCGTGCGCGGCGCGACCCCGTCCAGGCCGAATCGCTGCACGAGCACGTCGCGCTGCTTGTCGGTCAATATCTCAAGGCCGCGCGCGACGAGACCCCGCAGGTCCGCGCGATCCGCGGCCCGCGCCGGGCAGTCGGCCGCGAGATCGGCCAGCGTGTCGGCCAGGGGCGTCTCGCCCTCGGCCGGCTCGCGGTCGAGCGACACCGCGGGTTGGCGTAACATCTCGAGAAGTACAGCGCGCAACCGCTCCCCGGGCGTGTCCGCGGCCTCCGGGCCGTCGTCGCGACCAGGGGCCTCGCCGCCGGCGCGCAGCGCGGTGGCGCGCACGATGAGGTTGACCGGCGCGTGCACGGGCAGGCGCTGGCGCACGAGATGATTCCGCACCACCCGACGTATCCAGCACGCGGCATAGGCGGCGAATTCGCCCTCGGCGTCGACCCGGTCGATCGCATGCAGCAGCGCGACGCGCCCTTCCTGGGCGCAGTCGGCGCGGTGCGACGCCGCGTAGACCACCTGCGCGACGAGCGCCTCGACCAGCGGGCTGTAGTTCACAAAGAGCAGTTGCTGCGCGTGCTTGTAGCGCGCGTGCTCGCGCGCGAGTCGAAAGAGCATGGCCTCGCGCAACCGTCCCCACTGGCGCAAGCTGAGGGTGCTCTCCAGTTCGGTCTCTGAAAACCGCTCGAGCCCGACCACGCGGCAGATGCCCTGCGCCACGGCGCGGCCGAGGTGATGGTGGAAATGCTCCACCGCCCAGCGCACGAGTTGATACTTGTGCTCGAGGGCGAGCGCATCGAGCGCGGCTTCCCGGCCGATGCCCTGCCGGCGGCCCGGCAGACCGAGCGCGGCCACACCCTGCTCGAAGAGTGTCGACCATTCCGGCACGCGCAGGAGCCAGCCGAGCCGGGCGCGGTGGGCGACCACGACCCCGCGCGCGACGCGCTCCTCGGCGGACGCATGGAGGGCGGACGCGGCCTCCGACACGGTGGGCATGCACTCCTCGGTCATGGTGGCAGTGGCTGGGCACCCTACCGGGCCGCCCCCGGGAGGCAAGTCTCCGGCTCCGGGCCGCCCGGTCCCGACGGATGCAACTCGCCTCCGTCCATCGGGTCTCTTTGGCTGATCCGCCATGTCCCGCGACGCTGACGCCCATCGACCCTACCCGCCCGGCGAGGAGATCGCCAACGCCGTCACCCACGGTCTCGGCGTCGGCCTCGGCGTCGTGGCGCTCGTCATCCTCGTGGTTTTGTCCGCCGGCACCGGCGACCCGTGGCGCGTCGTCGCCTTCTCGATCTACGGTGCGACCCTCATCGCACTCTACCTCGCGAGCACGCTCTACCACAGCATCCCCGTGCCCGCGGCCAAGCGCGTGCTCCAGCGCCTCGATCACGCCGCGATCTATCTCCTCATCGCCGGTTCGTACACACCGCTGCTCCTCGTGACCCTGCGCAGTGCGATGGGCTGGACGTTCTTCGGCATCGTGTGGGGAGTGGCGCTGATCGGTTGCGCGCTCGAGTTCGTCGCGGGCCGGCGCTGGCGCCGGCTTTCGCTCGCGCTCTACCTCGCGCTCGGCTGGGTGGCCGTGCTCATCTTCAAGCAGATCTGGGTCAGCCTCTCCGCCGGCGGCATCGCGTGGCTCGTCGCGGGCGGAGCGACCTACACGGCCGGCGTGATCTTCTACGTGTGGAAACGCCTGCCCTACTCGCACGCCATCTGGCACCTCTTCGTGCTCGGGGGCAGCGTGTGTCATTTCCTGCTCTTTCTTTCGCACGTGCTGCCTTTGCGGTGAGTTTTCGCGCTCCGCATCGTGAAGCCAAGCGATGCGGAATGTTTGTCACACGAGTCCGTCCGCGCGCGCATTCTGGGATTGTTCGCGCGCGCATGGCACGTAGGCTCCGCGGCATGACCCTGCCGGAAATCCGAGCCCTGGGCGCGCTGTCTGCGCCAGGGTGGATTGTTGCTCCGGATGGGTGCTTGGCACCCCGGTCGTCGATGCCCCCACGCGACGACGAGGAGACTACGGCGTGTTTTCCAACCGACGTGGCCCGTCGCGACGGTTGGAAAACACGCCACAACCCCGCGTGCGCCCCGCACGGTGCGGTGGCGGCGCTTCAAACCTCGTTTGCCCCATGAAGGACTACGCATCCTCAGAGATCAGGAACTTCGCCATCGTCGGCCATGCCTCGTCTGGAAAGACGATGCTGGCCGAGTCGATGCTTGCGTGCAGCGGCGTGATCGGTCGCCTCGGCAGTATCGCCGCGGGCACGACAGTGTCGGACTACCACACGAGCGAGAAGGACCACAAGATATCCGTCCAGGCCTCGCTCATCTACACGGAGTGGCTGGAGAAGAAGTTCAACATCATCGACACCCCCGGCTACCAGGACTTCATCAGCGAGGGCCTCGGCGCGCTGCGCGTGGGCGACTTCGCCCTCGTGGTCGTGCACGCCGGGCACGGGGTCAATGTCGGCACCGACAAGGTCTGGGACTACGCCACGCACTACCATCTGCCCAAGATGATCGTGGTGAACGCGCTCGATAAGGAGAACACCCACTTCGACGACACGCTCGCCCAGGTCCGCGACCATTTTGGCAAGAACGTCTTCCCGCTCAGCATCCCGGTCAACGCCGGCCCCGGCTTCAACCAGGTGCTCGACGTGCTGCGCAGCGAGGTCGTCACCTACAAGACGGATGGCTCCGGCAAATACACCGAATCGCCCGCCACCGGCGCGCTCGCCGAGCGCGTGAAGCAGCTCCACCGCGAGCTCATCGAGTTCGTGGCCGAGTCCGATCCGGCACTGATGGAGAAGTTCTTCGCGCAGGACGGGCTCTCCGAGGAGGAGATGCGCAGCGGGATCCACCACGCCATCCAGGAGCAGGTGTTCATCCCGCTCTTCGCCACCTCGGCCGAGACCAATGTCGGCGTGGCGCGCCTGATGGACTTCATCGCCAAGTACGGCTCGTCGCCCGAGGACCGCCTCATGGTCCGCGCGAACAACGTCGCCGGCCAGGAGATCGACGTCGCCCTCAACGGACCCGACCCCGTTTGCTACGTCTTCAAGACGATGAACGAGCCGGGCATGGGGGAGTTGTCCTTCTTCCGTGTCTACTCCGGCACGGTCAAGAGCGCGGGCGAGCTCTTCAACGCGTCGCGCAAGTTCCACGAGCGCATCGGCCAGATCTACATCCTGCGCGGCCGCGACCGCGCGACCGTGCCGCAGCTGCACGCCGGCGACATCGGCGCCGTGGTGAAGCTGCGCGACACACACACCGGCGACACGCTCTGCAGCCCCAAGGCCGCCGTTGCGCTGCCGCGCGTCGAGTATCCGAAGCCGAACATCCACGGCGCGCTCAAGCTCCGCAACAAGGCCGACGACGAGAAACTCGCGGTCGGCCTGAACACGCTGCACGAGGAGGACCCGACATTTCTCTGGCGCGTGGACGGCGAGATCCACCAGACCATCATCTCCGGCCAGGGCGAGATGCACCTGCAGATCATCATCGAGCGCCTCAAGCGCCGCTTCGGCGTGGAGGTCGACCTCGAGGAGCCGAAGGTCCCCTACCGCGAGACGATCCGTGGCAAGGCCGATTCGAAGTACCGCCACAAGAAACAGACCGGCGGCTCCGGGCAGTTCGCCGAGGTGTGGATGCGCATCGAGCCGGGCCCGCGTGACTCCGGGGTCGAGTTCAAGCAGTCGCTCGTCGGCACCAACGTCGACCGCGTCTTCGTCCCTTCGGTCGAGAAGGGCGTGCGCACGGTCTGCACCGAGGGCGTGCTCGCCGGCTACCACGTGGTCGACGTGAAGGTCGACTTCTACGACGGCAAGATGCACCCGGTGGACTCGAAGGACATCGCCTTCCAGATCGCCGGTTACTTCGCCTTCAAGGAGGCCTTCGCCGCCGCCAGGCCGTGCCTGCTCGAGCCGATCTACCAGATCTCGGTCACGCTGCCGGACACAAACCTGGGCGACATCATGGGCGACATCTCCTCGCGGCGTGGCCGCATCCTTGGCGTCGAATCCGCCGGCCGCTTCCAGGTGGTGAAGGCGCTCGTGCCGCAGAAGGAGCTCTACCGCTACAGCACGATCGTGCGCTCGATCACCGGCGGCCGCGGCGTGCACACGGAGGAACTCGACCACTACGAGCAGATGCCGGCCGAACTCGAGGCCAAGATCGTGGCCGAGGCCAAGGCCCGCCGCGAGGCGGCCCACGGCAACAACCACGGCTGAGGCCGGAGCAGACGGTTTCCGCAATCGGAGGACGGAGGCTCGACCTCGGTCCTCCGATTTTTGTTCTCGGACCTCCGACCTCTACCATCTGTCCCCTACCCCCAAACAAAGCGGTTGAACCACAGAGGGCACCGAGTTCACGGAGATATGCACACATCCCTTGGGTCTTTTCTCACACCCACGAGGCGAATGGACATGCGGGGCATGCCCTTTTCCGAAACACCACGCTGTGAAGCTCCGCTGGAGTCTCGGTGACCTCTGTGTTACCTCCGACCGCCTTTTCCAGACCGTCCTCTGTCCGCTGACCTCTGTCCTCTGACTTCACACGCATGGAACCTCGCAACGTCATCCCCGACCGCATCGCCGAAATGCTGCGGCGCTTCCCGCCTTTCTCGATGCTGCCCGAGGCCGACGTGCGCCACCTCGCGATCGACGCCACCGTACGCGTGCTCGTCGCCGGCGACCATGTATGGAAACAGGGTGACCGGCCGGGCGACCAGCTCTACTTCCTTGCGCGCGGTCGCGTGGAGTATTTCTGGGAGCACGACGGGGCGACCGACCTCGTCGACGTGCGCGACGTCGGTGACCTGCTCGGCCTCACGGCCCTGATCGAGGACCAGCCGTTCCGCGTCTCGGCCCGCGTGGTCGAGGACAGCCTCTTCTATTGCTTCGCCTGGATGCCGGTGAAGGCGCTGCTCGACGCCAACGACACGGCGCGCCACTACGCCCGCCGCCACCTCTTCTGGGCCACGCGCGTGGGCGGGGCCGTCGCCCTGCCCGCGGGGTTCGAGAGCGAGCGCTCCCGCAGCATGCTCCAGGCCCACCTCGACGGCGCCCAGCGCATCCGCCCGCGCGATACGGCGCGCCTGCTCACCTGCGGCCCGGATGAGCCGATCCGCCGCGCCGCCGCCCTCATGGCCGGCATGCGCGTGCCGTCGATCCTCGTGGTCGACGAGCAGCAGCGCCCGCTCGGCATCGTGACCAACAGCAACCTGGTCAAGCAGGTCATCGTCGGCGGCCTGGCCAAGGAGGAGCCGGTGAGCTGCATCATGAGCCGGCCGGTCGTGACCGTCTCCGCCGGCTCGAGCACGACCGCGGCGCTCCTGCTCATGCTGCGCGCGCGCATCGGGCAGGTCTGCGTGACCGAGGACGGCACGGCCGCGACACGCGCGCTCGACGTGTGCTCGGAGAAGGACCTGCTCACGCAGAGCGGCCACCATCCCGCCGGCCTTCTGCGCCAGATCCGACAGGCCGACTCGACCCCGCGGTTCCGCGAGCTCTGCGACGAGATCGAGACGATCGCGCGCAGCTACCTCGAGGCCGGTGTCTCCGCCATCTTCCTCGGCCAGATCTGCGCCGAGCTCTACGACGAGCTCGTGGGCCGGCTCATCACCCTCGCCACCGACAAGCTCGGCAGCGAGGGTGTCGTCATCCCGCCGATACCGTGGGCCTGGCTCTCGGTCGGCAGCGACGGCCGCCGCGAGCAGATCCTGCGCACCGACATGGACAACGCCATGATCTTCGCGCCCTCCGGCTCGGCCGAGCAGGATGAGAAGCACCGCGCCGCGCTCGTCCAGCTCGGCGCGGCCGTGGTCGAGATGATGGTCGCGTGCGGCTTCGCCCGCTGCCAGGGCGGCGTGATGGCGTCAAATCCCCGCTGGGTGCGCACGGGCACGGAATGGCGGGCGGAGCTCAAGGCGCTCGAGGACGGCCGCGACGGCGATCGCCTGCTGCGCGCGGCCATCCTCTTCGACCTGCGCTTCGTCGCGGGCGACCGCGCGCTCTGCGAGGACTTCCGCACCGAGATGCTCGCCGGCGTGGCGGGCAATGAGCCGCTCCTGCGACGCCTCGCCGAACTCGTGGTCGACACGCCGCCGCCGCTCAACTTCTGGGGCAAGTTCGTGGTGGAGAACCGCGGCGGCCGCGAGAGCGGCTTCGACATCAAGAACCGCGCCCTCTCCCCGCTGCGCGACGCCGCGCGCGTGCTCGCGCTCAAGCACGGCCTGACCCGCCGCTACTCCACCGGCGGCCGCTGGGAGGACATCCGCCGCACGCAGCCACGCTCCGGGGAGATGGCCGCGCTAGCGCGCGACGGCTACGACCTGCTCCTGCGGCTGCGCACGCTCAACGGCCTGCGCCGCGGCGACACCGGCCGGTTCATCGATATCGCCACGCTGAGCAAGCTCGAGCGGTCCCAGCTCTCGAACGTGTTCGACGTGCTGCGCATGGTGCAGGGCTCCGTGCGCCTCGAGTTCCAGCTCGACCTGCGCCGATGAGCCTCTGGCCGTTCACCACCCTCCACGACGACCCCGTCGTGCGTGCCTATGTCTCGGATACGGCGCGGCGCCCGCGCGCGCGCACGCCCCTCGCGGACGTGCGCTTCGTCGTGATCGACGCCGAGACAACGGGCTTCAAGGTCCCGCAGGACCGCATGCTCTCGCTCGCCGCGCTGCCGCTGCAGGGCGGCCGGGCCGCCGTCCGGGACATGCGCAGCTGGCTGATCCGCCAGCCCGCGCCCGCGGTGACCGACGCCGTGGCCGTGCACGGCATCCTCCCGTGCGAGACGGCCCGGGGCACGGACGAGCGCCAGGTGCTCTACGAACTGCTGCCCCTGCTGCGCGGCGCGGTGCTCGTCGGCCATCACGTCCGCTTCGACGCCGAGATGATCCATGCCGCGCTGCAGCGGCAGTTCGGCGCGGGCCTGCGCAACCCGCTCCTTGACACCGCCCACCTCGCCATGGGCACGCTCGAGGCGTTTCGAAAGACCGGATACGCCAACCAGCGGCCACCGTCCCTCGAGGAGGTCTGCGCCCTCTGCCAGATCGAGGCGATCGAGCGGCACACCGCCGTGGGTGACACGTTCACCACGGCCGAAGTTTTTCTCCTTTTGCTCGCGCGCCTGCGGCACATGGTGCGGAACCGCCCGCTGCGGCTGGGCGACCTGCTGCCCGTGCGGTTCTGAGGGGCCGTGCCCACGAAAAAGGCCCCGGGCGATGCCGGGGCCTTGTCTCACCCTGCCCGCGCCCGGAGGCGCGGGAGGAAATCGGACTCAGTTCACCTGCACGCTGGCCTGCGCGCGGGCGCGGATCTTCTCCTGCTGCTGGATCTCGGCGAGTCGCAGCGGGCTGATCTCGAGCGACTGGGCAAAGTAATCCTGACGCGCCTCGAGGCTGTTGGCGCAGATCCCTGCCTCGAAGTAGAGGTCGCTCACCACCGCGTCGGGCGGGAGCCCGAGGTCGCCGCAGATGGCCAGCTGGATCTTGATGGCGCTGAGGATCTCCTCGGCCGTGCGGTGCGTGTTGTTCCGCAACACGCTA
Source organism: Opitutaceae bacterium (assembly GCA_014879845.1). GTDB lineage: Bacteria > Verrucomicrobiota > Verrucomicrobiia > Opitutales > Opitutaceae > JAEWQP01. The sequence continues at coordinate 22,768 of JACSRI010000165.1, read as the reverse complement.
TGCTTGCGCAGCCACTCCGGATCCTTCGCGAGCGCCTGGCGCGCCTCGATCATGGCGAGGTGCAGCCACTCCGTTCCGCCGCGCGCCTCGATGTTGCGCTCGATGCCGCGGGCCACCCAGTGGCGCGCGCTCTTGAGGTCGCCGATCATCTCGTAGGCGAGCCCGAGATACACGGCGTTCATGTAGGCCTCGGGAAACGCGATCTCCGCGGAGATGAGCACGTCGATGGCCTTGCGCGGGCGCCCCAAGTGCATGAGCGCGTCGGCATAGCTCACATACTGCGCGTGCGTGAGCGCGCCGCCCGGGATCGATTCGATCGCCTGGACGCGCCGTGCGTAGATGTTATCGCTCTCGAGACCGGCATTGGCTGTAGCGGCCGGTGCACCTTGTTCGTTCGACGGCAACGCCGCATCGCGGGACGCGGCGGAAGTGCTGGATGACGAAACGGTCGTACACCCAGCAAGGCCTGCGACGGCCACCAAACCGGCGACGACCAGGAGGCGTCGCGGGGTGAGGGATGATTGGACCATGTTCCGTGTATCGGCGATTTCGCAGGATTTTGAGGGGTGCGCCCGGCGCGTCCGGCCCGCCCGCCGGCCGGGGCACGCTAGCCTGCGATCGATGAACGACTTGAGAGGCACCCTAGACGCCGCGGTATTTCACCCCAGCGCGGGACACTTTGTTCTTTTTCCCCTCCCTGCCGGGCCAATGCTCCCGACGTCGCGCAGCCTCGCCCGTGTCTTCACCCACCCTGCACCTCCTCGCCTGGGACACCCCGCTGATCCACGCGGCGGTCGATCACCTCGCGACGGCGTGGGACCGGCGTGGCCCGCTCGATCTCGGCGACATGCTCCTCGTCGTGCCGACGCGGCGCGCGGGACGGCGGCTGCGCGAAGCGCTGGCGGCGCACGCCGCGGCGCACGGCCACGCCGTCTTCCCGCCGCGCGTGGTGCAGCCCGAGCAGCTCCTGTCCGAAGCGATCAACGGCCAGCCCGCGGCCTCGCCGGCGGAGGCGCTGGTCGCCTGGATCGACGTGCTGCGCGCGGCGCGGCTCGCGGAGTTCGACGCCGTCTTCCCGGTCGAGCCCGTGGATCGCGGCTTTCCCTGGGCGGCGCGCCTCGCCGGCCAGCTCATGGAGGTGCAGGCCGTGCTCGGCGAAAACGGGCTGCGTTTCGCCGACGTGCCCGCACGCGCCGGCATCTTTCCCGAGCTGCGGCGCTGGCAGCAGCTCGCCGAGCTCGAGCACCGCCATGAGACCCGCCTCGCGGGCGCGGGCCTCGCGAGCGTGCATGTCGCGCGGGCCGCTGCGGCCGCCGTATCCACGCCGCCAGACGGCATCCGCCGCGTGGTCGTCGTCGCCACCCCGGACCCGATGCCGCTCGTGCTGCGCCGCCTCGAGGCCCTCGCCACGCAGCTTCCGGTCGAGATCCTCGTGCACGGGCCGTCGCTCGATCTCTTCGACGCGTCGGGCCGCCCCTCGATCGAGGCGTGGTCCCGCCGGCCGCTCGAACTGCCGGACTTCGACGGCCACGTGCACCTGCACGCGGATCCATCCGCCCAGGCCTCCGCGATCGTGCGCCTCGCGCACGCGCACACCGCGGCGCAGCGCCAGGCCGACGGACTCCTCGGCATCGCGATCGCCGACCGCGAGATCCTCGCCCCCCTGCACCACGGACTGCGCCGCGCCGGCCTCGCGAGCTACGACCCGGAGGGCACGCCCCATCGCGCCAGCGAGTTGTACCGACTCCTCGACCTGCTCCTCGCGTATGTCGAGGAGCCGGCTTTCGCGACCGCCGCGTCGCTGCTGCGCTGCCCGACCGTGCTGGCGTGGCTCGAGCACGCGGCGGACGAACCCATCCAGCCGGGCGCCCTGCTCGAGTCGCTCGACGCCCTGCGGGCGAAACACCTGCCGCAGACCTCGGCCGAGGCGCGCACCCACGCGCTCGACCATCGCCCGCGACCGGGCGAGACACCATGGCAGCCGCTGGCCCGCGCGCTCGACGCGCTCGACGGCCTGCGCGAACTCGCGTCCGGTCCGTTCCCGGACGGCGCGCAGGCCGCGCTGGCCAGGCTCCACGGCCAGCGTCGTTTCCTGTTCTCCGAAGGCGACGACGCCGCCGTGATCGCCACCGCGGAGGCGTGGGCGGACATCGCGCGCGCCACGGCCGACGCGGTCGGCCGGCTCGGGCGTCTCAACGCCCGGGATACATGGCGCCTCGCGCTGCAGCAGCTCGCCGAGACCCGGCGCTTCGACGACAAGCCCGTAGGCGCGCTCGAGCTCCAGGGCTGGCTCGAGCTTCCCTGGGAGGACGCCCCCCACCTGATCGTCGCGGGTCTCAACGACGGTCGCGTGCCGTCCGCGATCGTCGGTCACGCCTTCCTGCCCGAGGTCTTGCGCGAGCGGCTCGGCCTCAAGACCAACGCCGCGCGCCTCGCCCGCGACGCCTACCTGCTCCACGCGCTCATCGCCAGCCGCGGTGCACGCGGCCGCATCGACTTCCTCCTCGGGCGCACCTCGGCCGCGGGAGACCCGCTGCGTCCCTCGCGCCTGCTCCTGCTCTGCGATGACGCGGAGCTGCCGGCGCGCGTCGCATTTCTCTTCCGCGACATCCCGCCGGAGGACGGGGCGGCGTCCGCCACGGCCTGGCGGCGCGCCTGGCGCCTCGCCCCGCCCGCACCGGAGCCGATCACCAGCGTCTCGGTCACCGCGTTTCGCGACCACCTCGCCTGCCCTTTCCGTTTCTACCTGCGCCACAAGCTCCGGATGCGCCCGGTCGACCCGGGCAAGGACGAGCTCGACGCCCGCGATTTCGGCAACCTCCTGCACGACGCGCTCGAGGGGCTGTTCAGGGAGTCCTCGATGCTGCGCTGCACGGACACGGCGAAGGTGCGCGACTTCCTTGTCGACCGGCTCGATCGCCGCGCGCACGCACTCTACGGCGCACGCGTCTCCGTGCCGCTCCTCGTCCAGCTCGAGTCGGCGCGCCAGCGCCTCGCCCACGCCGCGCGCGTGCACGCCGAGGGCGTCGCGGCCGGATGGACCATCCAGGCGGTGGAGATGGACTTCACCTGCGCGGTCGGGCCGCTGACCGTGACCGGACGCATTGACCGCATCGACCGGCACGATCGCACCGGCGCGGTGCGCGTGCTCGACTACAAGACCTTCGACTCGGCCAAGCTTCCGCAGACCACACACGTGCGCCGCGCGCCCGCGCCGGCGCCCGACGTGTCGCCGCCGCCCGACTACGCGCGCTTCACCGGACCCGACGGCAAGGAACTGCTCTGGCTCGACCTGCAACTCCCACTCTACCGGCGCGCCCTCGCGGCCGAGTACGGCGTGGCCATCGAGGTCGGCTACTTCAACCTGCCGAAAGCCGCCACCGAAACAGGCATCAATCTCTGGGCCGGCTTCGACGCCGCCTGGCAGGCCGCAGCCGACCGCTGCGCCGACGGCGTGGCCGCCGCCATCGCGGCCGGCACATTCTGGCCGCCGGCGGAAGCGCTCGACACCGTCGACGAGTTCGCGCCGCTCTTCCACCAGGGCGCCGAGGCGAGCGTGGCGTGGATCGCAAACCCGGGGATCGCGCCATGAGCCCGATCGGCCACGAGATGATCCTCGCCTCGGCGGGATCGGGGAAAACCTACGCGCTGACCAACCGTATCGTGCGCCTGCTCGCGCTCGGCGCGGCGCCCGAGCGCATCGTCGCGCTCACCTTCACGCGCAAGGCCGCGGGCGAGTTCTTCGACGTGATCCTGCGCAAGCTCGCAGCAGCCGCGGCCGATCCGTCGCGCGCCGCGCACCTCGCACGCGAGATCGAGTGCCCGCACCTCGGGTGCGCGGAGTTTCTCGCGCTCCTGCGCGCCATGGTCGACGCCATGCCGCGGCTCTCGTTCGGCACCTTCGACGCGTTTTTCGCGCGCATCGTGCGCTCGTTCCCGCTCGAGCTCGGACTGGCCGGCGACTTCGAGCTGCTGCAGGAGCACGCCGCCCTCGTGCAGCGGCGGCGCGTGCTGCGCCGGATGTTCGCGCGCGCGACGGGCCGCGAGGGGCCCGACCCCGCACAGCGGGTCTTCATCGAGGCCTTCAAGCAGGCCACCTACGGGATCGAGCAGAAGTCCGTCGAGTCGCTGCTCGCCGCCTACCTCGACGCGCACCAGGAGGTGTATCTGGACATCCCCGACGCCGGGCTCTGGGGCAACCCCGAGCGCATCTGGCCCGGGGGCAGCCCGTGGCCGCTCGCAACGGACGGCGCCGCACTGACCCGCGCCGCCCTCGCGCTCCGCGCCCAGGTCGACGCCTGGGCCGACCTGGGCGACAAGCAGCGCACGCGCCTCCACGAGTTCCTCGACGCCGCGATGGAGTGGACCCCCGGCATCCCCATGGACTCGGCCCTGGAGCGACCGCTGACCAACGCCCTGAAAGTCTGGCCCGGCCTGTGCGCCGGCGGCGCCGACGTGACGGTCGAGCGCAAGGCCGTGACCTTCGACGGCGACCGTGCCGCGGCCCTGGTCGCCGTCGTGCGCGCCATCTTCGGCCTCGAGCTGCGCCGCCGCATCGAGATCACGCGCGGCCTGCACGCCGTGCTCGCGAGCTACGAGGGTGTCTACCACCAGGTCGTGCGGCGCGCCGGGCAGCTCAACTTCGCCGACGTCGAGCGCCTGCTCGCGCCGGAGGCCGGCGCGCCGGCGCTGGCCTCCGGCGACGCGGATGACCCCGAGGACCGCGCCGCCCGGCGTCTCGCCATCGACTGGCGGCTCGACGCGCGCTTCGACCACTGGCTGCTCGACGAATTCCAGGACACCAGCCACGGGCAGTGGAGCGTGCTGCACAACCTCATCGACGAGGTCGTGCAGGACGCCTCGGGAGAGCGCACGTTCTTCTACGTCGGCGACGCCAAGCAGGCCATCTACGCGTGGCGCGCCGGCGACGCGCGCCTCATGCGCGAGATCGCCGACCACTACAACCGCACGCCGGGATCGCACATCGCCGAGAAGCCGCTGCACGAGTCGTGGCGCTCCGCCCCGCCCCTGCTCGCGATGATCAACCGCGTGTTCAGCGGCCACGCCGTGCTCGCCGGACATTTTCCCGGCGATGTCGCCACGCGGTGGAGACGCGAGTGGGTCGACCACACGCCGGCGCGCCCGCAGCTGACCGGGCACGCGGCGTGGATCCACGCCGACGACCGGGCCGCGCGCTTTCGCGCCACGCTCGACCTGCTGCTCGAGATCGGGCCGGCGGAGCGCGGCCTCACCAGCGCCGTGCTCGTGCAGAAGAACGACACCGCGACCGAGCTGGCCAACTACCTGCGCCACGAGGGCGGCCTGCCCGCGATCGCGGAAGCCGACCTCCACGTCTGCACCGACAACCCCCTCACCGTCGCGATCCTCGCGCTCTTCCAGGCCGCGGCGCACCCGGGCGATTCGCTGGCGTGGCATCACGTGCGGATGACGCCGCTGGGCGCGGTGCTCGAGGCGCGCGGGCTCGCCACGCGCGACGCGCTCGCGCGCCACGTGCTCACGCAGGTGCATCGCGACGGGTTCGAGCGCGCCGTCGCCGACTGGGTCGAGGCCGCGGAGGCGTCGCTGGCGGCGGACGACGTCTTCTCGCGCACGCGCGGACGCCAGATGGCCGAGGCGGCCCGGCTCTTCGACGAGTCGGGAGGACGCGAGGTGGCGGAATTTGTCGAGTTCATGCAGCGCCACAAGGTCCGCGAGCCCGAGTCGAGCGGCGTGGTGCGCGTGATGACCATCCACAAGTCCAAGGGCCTCGGCTTCGACGTGGTCGTCCTGCCCGACCTCGAGGGCAAGAACCTCGACCAGCGGCGCGATGGCCTCGCCGTGCAGCGGGCACGCGACCGCTCGCCTGAATGGGTGCTCGACCTGCCGAACAAGCTTTTCCACGAGAACGACGCCCGACTCGCCGCCTACGTCGAGGCCGCGCGTGCCGACGCGTGTTACGACAAGGTCGCGCTCCTCTACGTCGCGATGACGCGGGCCAAGCAGGGCCTCTACGTCGTCACCGAGCCGTGCGGTGACTCGAAGTCGCGCAACTTCCCGCGGCTGCTCACCGACACCCTCGGCGACGAGAGCACCACGTTCGCGATCGGCAGCCGCACGTTCACCGGGCCGTTCAGCGAGGGTGATCCGTCGTGGTTTGCCGCGATCGCGGCGCCTCCGCCACCCGCGCCCGCGCCGGCCGTGGCCACGCTCGACCCCGACCTCGCCCCGCCCGCGGCCCGCCGGCTCGCTTTGACTCCATCGCGGCATACGGACGGGAGCGTTTCGGCGGCGTCGTTGTTTTCCGTCGCGCGCGAGGCCGATGCGGCGGCCTTCGGATCGGCGGTGCACGCGATCCTCGCGTCGGTGGCGTGGTGGGACGAAGCGGACGCCGAGGCGGGCCGCGCCCGCCTGCGCGCGGCCGGTCATGCCGAGTCCGCTCTCGCCGAAGCGCTCGCCTGCCTGCGTGCGCCGTCGCTGCGCGCGGTGTTTTCCGCACCGCCGGCCGGCCGCGACGGCGGGACGACGGAGATCTGGCGCGAGCGCACCTTCGAGATCATCCTCGACGGAGCCTGGGTGACCGGCGTCTTCGACCGCGTGCATCTCGAACGCCGGCCCGATGGCGCGCTCGAGGAGGTGACCGTGTATGACTTCAAGACCGACCGACTGACCGGGACCGAAACCGAGGCCGCGCGCGAGTTCCGTGCGCGCTACACCCGGCAGATGGGGCTCTACCGCCGCGCCGCCGCCGCCCTCACCGGCGTGCCGCCGTCCCGGGTTCGCTGCGTGCTCGTGCCGACCTCGGGGCGGCTGCCGTTGATCGACGTGTAGGCGGGCGGCACCCCCGGCTGGCAGGCCAATTCCTGCACAACCTTTGGCAGCCGAGGCGAAACGCGTCTGCTCACCTCGGGCTACCCTAGCGACGATCGTTCACCTATGCACCGCATCGTCGCGAAGACCCAGCTCAGCCCCAACGTCACGCGCCTGGAGGTTGAGGCGCCGCGCATCGCGCAGATCCGGCAGCCCGGGCAGTTTGTCATCGTCCGGCGGGCCGAGCGCGCCGAACGCATCCCGCTGACCATCGCCGACGCGAATCCGCAGACCGGCACGATCACGCTCGTGATCCAGGCCGTGGGCAAGAGCACGAGGGAACTCGTCGCGCTCGAGGTCGGCGACGCCATCCGCGACATCTCCGGTCCGCTCGGCATGCCCACCGAGATGATCGCGAAAGGCCGCGCGCTGTGCATCGGCGGCGGCGTCGGCACGGCCGTGGTTCACCCGATCGCGCAGGGCCTGCAGCGCCGCGGCGTGTCGGTGGTGAGCGTGATCGGCGGCCGCTCGAAGGAGTGGGTGATTTTTGAGGAGGAACTCAAGCGCCTCGGCGAGGTGGTGGTCTGCACCGACGACGGCAGCTACGGGCGCAAGGGTTTCGTGACCGACGCGGCGAAGGAAATCCTCGCGGCCGGCGGCATCGACATCGTCTACGCGGTCGGCCCGGTGCCGATGATGCGCGCCATCGCGAACCTGACGCGCCCCTTCGGTGTTCACACCATCGTGTCGCTCAACCCCGTGATGGTCGACGGCACCGGCATGTGCGGCGGCTGCCGCGTCGACGTCGGCGGCGAGACGAAGTTCGCCTGCGTCGAGGGCCCGGAGTTCGACGGCCACAAGGTCGATTTCGACCTCCTCATGGACCGCCTCGCCACCTACCGCACGCAGGAGCAGGAGTCGGCCGCGCGTTGCGGCGACGACTGCCGGATCGGGCTGCAGAAGTGATCCGCCGCTTTCCCGCCATGGAGAAGAAACTTTCCCCGAAGGAGCGCCTGGCCATCCAGCGCCAGGCGATGCCCGAGCAGGACGCCACCGCGCGCGCCCACAATTTCGCGGAGGTCAACCTCGGCTTCACCGAGCAGCTCGCGCTCCTCGAGGCCGAGCGTTGTATCCAGTGCAAGGATCCCAAGTGCGTGAACGGCTGCCCCGTGCACGTGCACATCCCGCGTTTCATCGACCTCGTCGCCAGGGGCGACATGGCCTCGGCCGCACAGAGCCTGCTCTGCGACAACGCCCTGCCCGCCGTGACCGGCCGCGTCTGCCCCCAGGAGACGCAGTGCGAGGTCGAGTGCGTGCGCGGGCTGAAGGGCAAGCCCGTCGCCATCGGCTACCTCGAACGCTACGTCGCCGACTGGGCGATGAAGAACCATGCGACCGTCGCCGCCGCCACTCCGGCGCCGCAGGCAGCCACCGGCCGGAAGGTCGCGGTCGTCGGCGCCGGTCCCGCCGGACTCACGGCCGCAGGTGAACTCGCGCGCGCCGGCCACGATGTGACGATCTACGAGGCGCTGCACCAGCCGGGCGGCGTGCTCGTCTACGGCATCCCCGAGTTCCGCCTGCCCAAGCAGATCGTCGACCTCGAGGTCAAGCGCCTCACCGACGCCGGCGTGAAGATCGAGTGCAACGTCGTCGTGGGACGCACCTGGACGCTGGGCGAGCTGCGCGAGCGCTTCGACGCCGTGTTCATCGCCAATGGCGCCGGCCTCCCGGTCTTCATGAACGTGCCGGGCGAGAACCTGAAGGGCGTGTACTCAGCGAACGAGTACCTCACGCGCGTGAACCTGATGGCGGCCTACGAGTTTCCCCAGGCCGACACGCCCGTGCTCGTCGGCAGGAAGGTGGTCGTGGTCGGCGGCGGCAACGTCGCCATGGACGCCGTGCGCACGGCCAAGCGCCTCGGCGCCGAGACGGCCACGATCGTGTATCGCCGCACGCTCAAGGAGATGCCCGCGCGCGTGGAGGAGGTGCACCACGCCGAGGCCGAGGGCATCCATTTCGAGTTTCTCGTCGCGCCGCTCGAGGTCGTCGGCAGCGACAAGAAGTGGGTCACGGGCCTGAAGTGCGTGCGCATGCACCTGGGCGAGCCCGACGCATCCGGCCGCCGCAGCCCCACGCCCGTGCCGGGTTCGGAGTTCGTACTCGAGTGCGACGTGGTCGTCGTGGCCATCGGCACGCGTGCGAACCCGCTCCTCACCGCCACCTGCCCGGAGCTCAAGCTGAACAAGCGCGGCAACATCGAGGTCGACGAGAACGGCATGACGAGCATCCCCGGCATCTTCGCCGGCGGAGACATCGTGCGCGGCGCGGCCACGGTCATCCTCGCCATGGGCGACGGCAAGAATGCGGCCGCCAAGATCGACGACTACCTCAGGCAGGCGCCGGTCGTCGCGCGCTGAGTCGGAATTTGAACCACAGAGGACACAGAGAGCACAGAGGCAAGACCGCGGAGCCGCTGCTGGCCACATAAGGCACAGAAGGCTCACAATCTCAGGGACTCTTTCCTGAGCTCCTGTGCGTCTTGTGCCTGCCGTGGCCCACAACTCAGCCTCTATCCTCCGTGTCCTCTGTGGTTCCAGATTCATCCGCGCCCGCTCAAGGCGAGCGGCGCACGCGGAAAACGCGGTCGAAGAGCCGGTCGGGCAGCAGCCACTTGAGGGCGAGGAAGAGCTTCGCGTGCTTGGGGCCCGAATACCGCGCGCGCGGATGCCTCGCGTCGAGCGCGCGCTCGACGAGGTCGGCGATGTCGTCGGGCCGGCCGGCCAGGCGCTTGACCGTGCCGATGCTCTTCTGCATCGCCTCCCACGCCTCCGAGTAGACGCCCATGTGCCGGATGACCTCGCCGGAGACCTTGTTCGCCGCGTCGACGAACTCGGTCGTGATGAACCCCGGCTGGATCACGACCACGTCGATGCCGAAGGGCCGCAACTCGCCGCGCAGTCCGTCGCTCACGGCGTTGAGCGCGTGCTTGGTCGCGTCGTAGACCGAGGAGAAGGGCCGCGCGATGCGGCCGGCGACGGAGCCGACATTGATGATCCGCCCGCGCCCGCGGCCGCGCATGAGCGGGATGACGAGCTGCGTGAGGGCGACGAGCGAGAAGAGGTTGGTCTCGAAGTTGGCGCGTATCGCCTCCACGGGCACGAGTTCGATCGGCCCGCGCTGGCCGTAGCCGGCGTTGTTGACCAGGGCGTCGATGCGTCCCCAGCGCTCGTAGGTGCGCTGCACCCAACGCTGGCGGTCGGCGGCGCTGGTCACGTCGCCGACGAGCGTGAGCGTGCGGTCGCCGGCGACGTCGAGGAGCTTGACCAGACTGACGAGCCGTTCCTCGCGCCGCGCCGTCATGGCCACGCGCCAGCCGCGCTGCAGCAGCCGGCGCGCGATGGCCTCGCCGATGCCCGATGATGCGCCGGTGACAAGCGCGACCTTTTCGCGAGATTCGACCATCGCGGCATGCTAGCCGCGGCGCGCGGCGCGAAAAGCTCCGACTGCCCCAACCCGGGCCGATGTCGTCCCTGAGGTGACCTTCACCGCGCCGCGGCGACGCCCCGCCTCCGAGCCCTTGTCACCCATTGGATGACACTGGCTCGGAGGCGGGCGCGCTCACGTTAGCCCGGCTTTGGGGTTTCGCAGCCCGGCGGCATGGGTTGCACTGCCGTTCTCCCCAGCTTTCGGAATCCCAAACCCATGATCACCCGTCTCGGCCACCTCTGCCTGAAAACCGCGCAGTTCGACACCACGGTCGCGTTCTACCGCGACGTGCTCGGGCTGCCCGTGAAGTTCACCTTCATCAACAAGGACGGCGCGCTCTTCGGCGCCTACTTCGACCTCGGGAACATGACCTTCCTCGAGATCTTTGACCAGAAGGGCGCGAATCGCCAGTGGGGCGGCAGCAACGAAGCGCTCAAGGCCAACGACAACACCTTCTACCAGCACTTCTGTTTCGAGGTTTCCGGCATCGAGACCTACCGCGCCAAGCTCGTGGCCAAGGGCGTCGCGGTGACCGAGGTGGTCGTCGGCATGGATGGCTCGAAGCAGGCGTGGATCCGGGACCCGGATGGCAACAGCATCGAGCTGATGGAATACACGGCGGCCAGCATGCAACTGAAGGCTGGCACCGGTCACGTCGCCCGCTGATCTTCGCGGCGGGAGTGAGAGTCACCCGCTTCATCCTCTGGTTGGTCGCGGCGCCCGCCTGGATCGTGACCGGCGCCGCGCTGTTGCTCTATCCGCACACGCCGGCCTGGGCGCGCGGGCTGGCGATGCTCGCGTACCTCGCGGCGAGCGCACTCGTCCTGTGGAAAACGCCGGCTCGCTGGCGCGCACCCGCCGTGCTCGGGTTCGCCCTGCTCGGCGCCGGCCCGTGGCTCGCGGTGCGCCCGCGGGACGACCGACCCTGGATTCTCGGACAGGAGCGCGCGCCGTCGGTGACGATCGCCGGCGATGGGGTGACGATCGAAAACGTCCGCCACGCCGTCTGGCGCAGCGCGACCGATGCCGACATCCGCTGGGAGACGCGGCGCTACGACCTGCAGGCGATCCGCACGGTCGACCTCGTGGTCGAGCCGTTCGACGACTGGCGCGGGCTCGCGCACATCTTCGTAACCTTCGGCTTCGAGGGCGGCGAGCACGTCGCGATCTCGATCGAATCGCGCCGCGAAGCCGGCGAGGTCTATTCGCCGCTGCGCGGGGTGTTTCACCACTACGAGCTGCTCTACGTGATCGGCGACGAGCGCGACATCATCGGCCTGCGCGCGAACATCCGGCGCGATCCGACCTACGTCTTCCCCACCCGCGCCACACCCGTGGAGGCGCGGGCGCTGTTTCTCTCGATGGTCCGCCGGGCCGACGCGCTGGGGCGCGAGCCGGAGTTCTACAACACGCTCACCGCGACGTGCGCGACCGGGCTGCTCCGCCACGTCAACGAGGTCCGCACGCACAAGGTCAGCGCGCTGGACTGGCGTATCTTGTTTCCCGGATACGCCGACGAACTCGCGTGGGACCTCGGCCTGTTCCAGATGGGAGGCTCCCTCGAGGAGGCGCGCGCGCGCCACCTCATCAACGAGCGCAGCGCCTTCGAGCCGAGGCTCAACGGTGCGATGTGGTCGCGGAAGATCCGCGGGCAGTAGGCACCGGGGGGCGGAGGACAGAGCGGGTCCGTCTCCTGTCCTCTGTCGTCTTTCCGCTGTCCCCGGCCCTCAACCGTCGCCGCGGCCGCGCTGGATGTTCACCCCGCCCTCGGGCCGGATGCTGAAGGACTGCCCGCGCTCGAGGGCGCGCAGCCATTCCGCGCGCTGGGCGAAGGCCTCGCCACCCTCGCTGCCCATGGTCGACTGGAGCTGCGTGCGCACCCGCGCAGCGAGGTCGTTGAGCGCGGCACGGCGCGTGGCGGCGTCGAGTGTCGCATCCGCGGCGATACGCTGGCTCTCGGCCGCGGCCTGGGCGCGCGTGTTGATGACCGTGTCGGTCGCTGTCGGCGGCAGGTTGAGCCGTGCGCTGGCCGCCTGCATGGTGCGGTAGTCGGGGTCGCGCTGGCGCGCGAGCTCGGCGGTGCGTTCCGGGCCGAGCATGTCCATGACCTGCTGGCGAAAGGCGGTCTCGGCGGTGTTGCGATCGGCGCGGTTCATGCCCTGCGCGGCGGCGCCCTCCCGTCCGTACTGCTGATCGAAGGCGACGGCCATCTCGTAGATCCGGCGAAACTCCTCCTCGCTCTGCACGACTGAGCCGAGCTCGCGGCGCAGGCGGCCCGAGATCGACGAGGTGCGCATCTCGAGATCAAACACCTCGGCCGGCGAGAGCAACGAGGCCAGGTCGGCGCGGCGTTCCTCCTCGAGCAGCCGCAGGGCGTCGCGATCGGAGGGCAGGCGAAACTCGTCCATGCGATCGCGCAGCTCGCGCGCCATCTCCGCGTAGTCGGCGTCGATCTGGCGGGCCGCCTCGGCCTTGTCGGCGGGAAGGAAGGCGTAGTTTCCCGCCCGGCCGGGCTGGCTCTCATCCGGGCCGAGCGCGCGGTCGATCTCCGTGCGCATGTCGCGCTGGAGCTTGCGGATCTCGGCGCGCTGCTCCGGGGTGAGCACGACGCGGCCGCCGCTCTGCCACCAGGGCCGGTCGCCGCGACCGGCGTCCTCGATGGCGCGGATCTGCGCGCGATAGCGCGCCTGGATCTGCTCGCGGACGAGCGCGCGGATCATGTCCTCCGGCACGCCGGCGGCGCGCAGCGAGCGCGCGAGTTCCTCGCCACTGCCCGAGCGCAGGAGAAGGCCGAGCGAGCCGAGCTGATCGGACGTGGACGCGCCGGGGTCGGCGACCGCAGCATCGCCACCGACCGGGGCGACCGCAGGCGCACCCCGCGGGGCGACGGCGGTGGCGCCCGCGCCGCCAAGATCCCGCCCCGGAGCCGCACCGGAGCGGCCGACGCGGGCGGAAACAAAAGCCGTGGCCAGCAGGCCATTGGCAAGCAACGACACGGCAAGGATCAACGTGGGGGTCTTCATCACCTGGGAACTACGGGAAAGACGGCCCGGGGTTACTGGAAGTTTCGAGACCCCGGCGCCCGGAATCCTTCGGCGTTGCTGCCGCTCCCGCACCTGCGTGAAAGTGCGGTCGTGTCCGAGCCCGAATCGTCCCTCCCGCCTCGTCCCGAATGGGCGCCACCCGGCGCCGGTCCGGAGTTTGCCTCGCGTGTGATGCCCGGCACGCAGTCGCCCGCGCACCAGCCCGGGCATGTGCAGGCCCACCCGCACCGGCGGCGCGACCTTTCGGTCGACGACCTTGTGGCCGGCGTGACCTCCGGCGACCGCACGACGCTCGCGCGCGCGATCACCCTGATCGAGAGCGATGCGGCGAAGCACCACGCCACCGCGCGCGAGCTGACCAACCGCCTCCTGCCGCACAGCGGCCGGGCCGTGCGTGTCGGCATCACGGGCGTGCCGGGCGCGGGCAAGAGCACGTTCATCGAGGCTTTCGGCCTGCACTTGTGCCAGGCCGGACTCAAGGTCGCGGTGCTCGCGGTCGACCCGAGCAGCACGCTCAGCGGCGGCAGCGTGCTCGGCGACAAGACACGCATGGAGCACCTCTCGCGGCACCCCGCGTGTTTCATCCGGCCCTCGCCGTCGGGCGGCACGCTCGGCGGCGTCGCGCGCAAGAGCCGCGAGACCATGCTCGCGTGCGAGGCCGCAGGGTTTGACGTCATCCTCGTCGAGACCGTGGGCGTGGGCCAGAGCGAGACGACCGTGCGCTCGATGGTCGATTTCTTCCTGCTCGTCGCGATCACCGGCGCGGGCGATGAACTGCAGGGCGTGAAGCGCGGCATCATGGAGTTGGCCGACGCGATCCTCATCAACAAGGCCGATGGCGATAACAAGCCGCGCGCCGAGTCCACGCGCCAGCAGTACGAGATGGCGCTGCATTACCTGCAACCCGCGACCGGCGGCTGGCAGACGCGCGCCCTCACCTGCTCGGCGATGACGGGCGAGGGCGTGCCGGCCGTCTGGGCGATGATCGAAGAGTTTCGCGCCGCCACGACGACCTCAGGCGTGTTCGAAACCCGGAGACGCCACCAGGCGCGGGAGTGGATGAACACGCTCCTCGAGGAGGCGCTGCGCCGGCGTTTCCTCGCCGACCCGCGGTTGGCGGAGAAACGCCTGCGGCTCGAGGAGGAGGTGCTCGCCGGCCGCCTCGGCGCCGCGGACGCCGTCGAGGCGCTGCTCGGGCTCACGTCGTGACGCACCCGATCCTCCGCGCCCTCGGTCTGCTCGCGCTCGCCGCCCACGTCTGCGGGGCGCAGCAGGCGGACCCGCACGAAACCCTCGCCGCCAGCCTGCGCGCCGACGTGACCGTGCTCGCACAGGACATCGGCCCGCGCCACGTCCATCGCGACGACAGCCTCGCGCGCGCAGAACGCTGGATCGCCGAGCAGTTCGCAGCCGCCGGTTACGTGGTCGCGCGCGAGACGTATGATGCCCGCGGCGACGAAGTGGCCAATCTCGTAGCCGCCGTGCCCGGCGTCGCGGGTGGTGCCCGGGCGCAGGAGATCATCGTGATCGGTGCGCACTACGACACCGTGCTGACCACGCCCGGCGCCGACGACAATGCCTCGGGCGTGGCGGCCCTGCTCGCGCTGGCGCGGGGATTCGCCAGCGCGAAGCCCGCGCGCACGGTGCGGTTCGTCGCCTTCGCGCAGGAGGAGCCGATCTACTTCCAGACGCAGTGGATGGGCAGCCGCGTCTACGCGCGGGGCTGCAAGGAGCGCGGCGAGACCATCGTCGCGATGCTCAGCCTCGAGACGCTTGGGTACTACTCCAACGAGAAAGGTTCGCAGCAGTATCCGCCCGTCGTGGGCTGGTTCTATCCCTCGCGCGGCAACTTCGTCGCCTTCGTCGGCAACCGCGGATCGAAGCGCCTCGTGCGCTCGGCCATCCAATCCTTCCGCACGCGGTCGGACTTTCCCGCCGAGGCGGCCGCGCTGCCCGCACAACTGCCCGGCATCGGCTGGTCCGACCACTGGTCATTCTGGCAGGAGGACTTTCAGGCGATCATGGTGACCGACACGGCGCCGTTCCGAAACCCGCATTACCATCGCGGCTCGGATACCGTCGAGACACTCGACTACACCCGTCTCGCACGTGTCGTCGACGGCCTGCGCGGTGTGCTGGCCGACCTGGCCGATCCCCGGGACAAGGCGAAAGAGAAGTAACGCCGGCACCGCGGGTGCATGGTTGTCTCATGTTGGCCTGAACACGCCGTTGCCCCACTGCAGACGCCGCCGTCGACTCGCGCCCCAACGCTCCCACACCGTGCTCCGTCGCCCCACCTTTCTCCTTCTCGTCCTCGTGTCCGCCGGCGCGCTCGCCGGATCCGGTGTCGCCCGCGCCGCGCTCTCGCCTGAGAGCGTCGATGCCGCGCACCTCCTCGCCCTCGGTCGTCTGCCCGACGCCGCGGAACGCGAGCGCACCAGCACCGCCGACCACCCCACGTTCGCGCACCTCGTGAACGAACTGGGCCAGAGCGTCCGACGCGACAAGGCGCTCGCCGCGGCGACGGACGCGCGCGCCCGCCGCGATGCGTTGGGCACGACGGAGGCGCAAGCCGGTTCGGCCGAGGTCGCGTCCGGCGGCCTCGACTACACGAGCCGGCTGCGTCGCCACCTCGACCATCTCAAGGCCGACCCCGCGGCCTATCGGGCCGTCATCGACCGTGCGTACCACCGCGTCGTGCAGCGCACGCCCTACGACATCGAGTACGACTACTGGGCCGCGCGCGATCCCCTGCCGTTCTTCCTCCTCTGCGCCTGCATCGAAAACTGGGCCGTGCGCAACCAGCCCGGACTCATGTCGACCACCGGCACGCCGAGCATCGACACCAACAGCCGGCACCTCACCGCCGTGCGCGTCCCGCCGACGGTGGCTGACGACGTGCGCACGGTGCTCGGCCGGCCCGCGCGCGCGGAGGATCCGCATGGCCTGGCCTCCGGACGCGTCGTGTTGTCCGCCGGTGCCTCCGCGGTCGTCAGCATCGGCGGCATTCACGTCGTCGCCGTGGGTGCCGAGGCCCGGCCCTGACGCCGCGACCGCGCTCCTCAGTCCGCCACCCGGACCGGGCGTGCAAGCGCGGCGAGGTCGATGGCGCGACTCTGGTCCTGCCGGACATAGGCCTCGGCGTGGGTGACGCCGGCCTCGATCCCGCGAAAGCGTTCCATGTGCCCGTGGTCCATGGATGTCTCGTAGGTCTCCGGCGTGATGCCCTGGCTCGCGTGCGCGAAGCAGGCCTCGTGCTTCTGTCGCAGCACCTCGCCGATGTCGACGTGGTCGGTGGGTCGGAAGTTCTGACTCTGATGCCCGGACATCGCCTCCATGTAGTAGAGCGCAAAGCGCCGTCCGCCGGTGTTCCAGGCCTCATAGACAAGCGAGGCGCAGGCCCGGTGATCGCGATGCGTGTCGATCGGCCAATGCGTGATGACCAGGTCCGGTCGTTCGCGCTCGAGCAACTCGCGCATGCGCGTGAACCATGCCTTGTCGACCACGGTCGCGCCGTCGATCTGCCCGAAGAACACCGGCCGGGCGCCGAGGATGCGGCAGGCGTTCTCCGCCTCCGCTCGCCGGATACGCGCCGCCTCGTCCGCGCCCTTGCCCTCGATGCCCGCCTCACCGGTCGTGAGATAGACACAGGCCACCTCGTGGCCCGCGCGCGCCGCCAGTGCGACCAGGCCGCCGGCGCAGGTCTCCGGATCATCGGGATGTCCGCCGACGACGAGGATGCGCATCGGCCCCGCGGCCGGCACCGCCCCGGCGCACAGAGCCACCAGGCAGCCGAGCAGCACGGCCCGCAGGACGCGTGCGTGTGCCGGGAACAGCGCGGCGACGCGCGACCGGGACCGATGGGCGTGGGAAGGGTTCACGGTCATGACTTCGCCCCGGTGCTTTCGGTCGACAGATCGAGCCTCATGATGGCCTCGCCCTCGTCGTACGCGCCCGTCAACCGGAACCCGAGAGATTCGTAGAACGGAATCGGCGTGCCCTCGCCCTCCACGCAACTGACGAAGAGCTCGCGCGCGCCCGGCCGCGTCCGCACGTGCGCGATCAGCGCCTGCATCGCCCGCCGGCCGAAGCCCATCCCCTGGTAGCGCGCGTCGATCATGAAGCGCCACACACCGTACTCGGGCTTGGCGGGATCATCCGAGATCATGACAAAGCCCACCGGTATTTCGTCGGCGTAGATCGCCCGGAACCATGCGACCCTGGAGAAGTGCGCCTGCGCGATGGACACGGCGTTGGTGGCAACAAACCGCTCCTGCCCTTCCCTGACCTTGAGGCGAAGGACATCCAAGAGGGAGGACTCGGTGATCTCGCGCAGCGAGACGACACTGGCCGGGGTCACTTGCGGGGTGGGATCCATGGTCGGCTGGTTCAGCGCGACTCGACTCACTCGTCAAGCATGCGCCGCACCGCGCGCAGCAGCGTCTCAGGATCGTAGGGTTTCGGCAGGGCCTCGGAGGCGACCGCGAAGTCGACGCGTTCGGCCAGCGACTCGGCGGCATACCCGCTGGCGAAAAGCACCGGGATGTCGCTGCGGATCTCCCGGCAACGCCGCGCCGCCTCGAAGCCACCGAGGCCGGGCATGAGCACGTCGAGGAAGATCAGGTCGACGCGCGGCGCCGACTCGCGAAACACCCGCACCGCCTCGGCGCCGTCGGTGGTGGCGATCACGGTGTATCCACCGCGCTCCAGCACGCGGGTGGCCAGCGAGCGCACCTGGGCGTCGTCCTCGGCCACGAGGATCACTCCCCGGCCGGACGGCGGCGGGGCCGGCGGCGCGGTCTCGTCCGCGGCGGGCAGGTCCGTGGCGACCGGCAGGTGGACCGTGAGCATGGCGCCGCCCTCCGCGCGGTTGCGCGCCTCGATGTGCCCGTCGTGCTGGTGCACGATGCCGTAGACCACGGAGAGTCCCAGGCCCGTGCCCTTCTCGCGCGGCTTGGTGGAGAAGAAGGGTTCGAAGATCCGCTCGATCACACCGGGGGCGAAACCCATCCCGGTATCCGCCACCTCAAGACACGCATACCGCCCGGCGCGCAGCTGGCCGACGGCGGCGTCCGCGATCCGGACCTCCCGGACCGCCACTTGGATCGTGCCGCCGCCCGGCATCGCGTCCCGGGCGTTGACGCAGAGGTTGAGCAGCACCTGCTCGAGGCTGCCCCGGTCGGCCATCACGTGGAGGCGATTCGCCGGCGGTTCGAAGCTCAGCGTGATCCCCTCGGGCATCATGCGGCGCAGCATGGCGAGGTGGGAGGCGACGAGCCCGCCGAGCTCGAGCGCCTCCTTGCGCGGCTGCTGGCGGCGGCTGAAGACGAGCAGCTGACGCGTCATCTGCGAGGCACGCAGCACGGCATCGCGAATCGCCTGCACCAGTTCGGCGTTCTCCGCCGGCGTCGCCTGGGGCGAGATCAGCGCCGCGCTGCCCCCGATCACCTGGAGCAGGTTGTTGAAATCGTGCGCCACGCCGCCGGCGAGCAGGCCGACAGCCTCGAGTTTCTGCGCTTGCCGCAGCTGGGCCTCGAGCTCGGCCTGGCGCTGCACGGCCTGGCGCCGTTCCGTGATGTCGCGGGAGACGGCAACGACGGACACGATGCGCCCGGACGCGTCGCGCTCCAGCGCCAAGCGCGACTCGAAATCCCGCGGCCCGTCCGGCGTCGGGTAGGAGAACTCCACGCGGCCGGCCACCCCCGTGTCGATGACCTCGCGCAGCGACCGCGTCCAGAGTTCCGCGAGTTCCCGCGGGAACGGCAGGTCCCCGATCCGCCGGCCGACGACCTCGTCGGCGGCCAGGCCGGTGATCGGCGCCATCGCGAGATTGGCGTAGAGGAAGGTGCCATCCGGTGACAACCGCACCACCACGTCCGGCGTATTTTCCGCCAGCGTACGAATCTGTTCCTCCCGCTCCTGGATCTGGCGCCGCGCCTCGGACTCGCGGGCGACATGCGCGCGCAGGGCGCGCCGCATCTCACGCAGCGAGCCGGAGAGCGCCTGCAACTCGGCGATACGCGTGCGCACGGGCGCCGGTTCGTCGAGGTCGAGGGCCGTGATGCGCCGGCTCTCCTCGGCGAGCCGGCGCACGGGCTCGGAAAAGCCGCGGGCGAAGAGCCCGGCCAGGATCGCCGCGACGGCGAGCGCCGCCAGCGTGATGCTCACGATCGCCAGTTGTCCGGTCCGCGCCGCGGGCACGAGGTCGCGCTCCGGGACGAGCACGCCGATCCAGAGCCGCTGCCCGGCACCGACCGTGAAAGCCGAAAACCCCGACCACCAGCGCTCGCCCCCGATGGAGATCGGCCATCGCCCGGATTCGCCGGGGCGCTCGCGGCGCCAACGCGCGACGGCCTGGACGGCCTCTGCGAACGGCGAGGCCTCGATCGGCTGCAGGATCGAGGCCGCGCGTGCGGCCCCGTCATCCGCCTGCGCCCGAGCGGGCGGCCCGAGCACGCGACCGTCCTCGGTGATGACAAAAACCTGCCCGTGCCTGCCCGGCGCCGCCGCCGCGGTGAAGCGTGCGATCTCGTCGAGCAACAGGTCGTAGGCCACGATCAGGACCTGGCCGGACGGGTCGCGCGCGGCGACCGAGGCGGAGATCCCAGGCGCCTTGGTCGTGTAGAGCGTGTAGACGTCGGTCCAGGCAGCGAGTTGATCAGCTTGGGCGAGCGCGTCCGGCAGGGGAACGTCCTGGAAGCGCACCATCGCGACCTGGTGCCACGGCCGGGTGCGCGGGTCGTAGCCGGGCATCGGGAGTTCCCAGGCGGCGAGCACGGAGGACCCGTCCTCGGACCACAGCGTCCACCGACTGCCCTCACCCCACGTATCCGGCCGGACCTCGCGGGTGAAGAACTGCCGCGCGCCCGGGCGTGGCGCAGGCAGCTTGGCGACCTGGCCGGCGAGGAGCGGCGAGGCGCGGGCGGCCTCGTCGTAGCGCATGACGAGGAACTGCCGGCCAGCCGCATCACCCGGCATCATCGAGCCGACCTGAGGCAAGGCGTGGAGTTCGGGAACGAATGCATCCTTCAGGGCGCGCGGATCGTCCGCGCTCAACGTGCCGTGGCGGACGGCCGCGTAGTCCGCGACGATGCGGCGCCGGATCGGATCGAACAAGGCGTTGAGGCGCATCTGCGTCTCCTGCACGGCGTCATCCATGAGCGGCAGCGCGACCGCCTGCGCGATCGTGCGCGTGCTGAGCAGTGAGACCGACAGCAGTGCGCCCGAGACCAGGAGCACGAGCGTGGCCGCGGCCAGCAACAGGCCCAGTCGCACGGAAAACGTCCGGTGCTGCTCGGGAGGCGTCGGAGGCGCTTCTCCAGTCATGAAACATCACTACAGCGTCCGCCGCACCCCGCACGAGCGCGAAGCTCGGCTCCCACCCCGGCGACGCGCCGGGCCCCGCCGGCCGGGAATCTCCGTCGACATCGCGCCCGCGATGCCAACCATCGGGCCGTCTCCATGGCGGCATTCACCTCCCCCCAGGTCCTGCTCGTCACGCTCCTGGTCGCCGGCACGGCGATCTGGGCGGCGGTGTCGCTCGCGCGCGCGCGTCGATCGCTGAACGCGAGCCGCCGCGAGGTCGACCGGCTGGCGCAGGAGCTCGACGGCCGCCTGCGCGAGCATGCCCGCGCCCAGGAGTCGCTCCAGGTCGCGCTGTCCAGCGAACGCGAGCTGCTCGAGCTGAAGTCGCGCTTTGTCGCGCTGGTCTCGCACGAGTTTCGCACGCCGCTGGGCATCATCATGTCGGCCGTCGAACTCCTGAAGAACTACCGCGATCGCCTGCCCTTGGAGAGCCGGCAGGAGCTGCTCGAGGACATCCTTGTATCCACACGCCGGATGGCCGGGCTGATGGAGCAGGTGCTCTTGCTCGGGCGCGTCGACGCCGGCAAGGTCGCGGCGCAGCCGGTGCCGCTCGATCTCAGCGACCTCCTGGGCCGGATCGCCGACGAGCAGCGCTCCGCCACCGGCGCGCGCTGCCCCATCGTGCTCGATCTCGCCGACCACGGCACGCTGCTCGGCGCGCGGGCCGACGCCGGATTGCTGCGCCACATCCTGTCCAACCTTGTCTCCAACGCCGTGAAGTACTCGCCCGCGGGCGCCGAGGTGCGACTGACCGCGCGGCGTGACGGCCCGGACGCGGTCCTGGCCGTGACCGACCGCGGCATCGGCATCCCGGAGGCGGACCAGGCGCGGCTCTTCGAGGCGTTTCACCGCGCGACCAACGTCGGTGAGATCCCCGGCAGCGGGCTCGGCCTGCTCATCGTCAAGCGCTGCGTCGACCTGCACGGCGGCCGGATCACCGTGCGCTCGAAGGCGGGCGCGGGCACGGCCTTCGAAGTGCGTCTGCCGCTCTACGCCCCCGCGGCCGACGACGCGGTCCGCTAGGCCCCGGGTCGCGCGCCCGGCCGGTCGCCCGCGGAGCCGCCCGTCGCGCCGCGCAGCATCGTATCCCGGATCACTCGGTAGAGTTCGCGCCACGCCGCCTCGACCGGCGCGGTGTATTTGTCGCGCAGGACCGCCGCGAGCATGCCGAAGAGCGCGGTGGACACGGTGTCGTAATGCTCTGCGCGCACGCCGTAGCCGACGTGCCGCGCGCCCAGTTGCTCCAGTTCGGGCATCAACTCCGCCGGTCGCTCCAGCAGGCTGATCGAGAGCGAGAGCATGTCCATGAGCTTGCACGCCTGCTGTTCGATCTCGGTGACCACTGCCTGTGTCTGATTCAATACTGCCAGGTTGGTGAAGCGTAGCACCACGAATCCCAGACTTTCGAGAAAGTCCTGGCGTATCTTGTCCTCCTCTTGCGTGTACTGGTGAATCGGCCCATCCACTTCAATGATCATGCGCACCTCTGGACTGCAGAAGTCTACAATGAAGCGATCTATGGCGAATTGTCTTCGGAACTTCACGTTGAGTATTTGTCTGTTGCGGAGCCGCTGCCACAGCTTGTACTCCGCTGGTGTCGGTTCTTTGCGCATCTGGCGCGCCAGTGGCTTGAGTCTTTGCCACAATTCGGGCGGCGGCTGCCATTCGGTGCGTGTACTCATTGTGAACCTCGTTTCAACCCCACCCCGGCCCTCCCCAGCATGGGGAGGGCCGGGGTCAACGTAACGATCGTCGTCGCCCAAACTACTGTTCCCTCCCTGCCCCGGGGAGGGTTAGGGTGGGGTGCATCGTTTCAACCCCACCCCAGCCCTCCCCAGCATGGGGAGGGAGCAGTCAAGGGGTCAACGTAACGATCTCCGTCGCCCAAACTACTGTTCCCTCCCAGCATGGGGAGGGAACAGTCACGAGTCAACGCAACGATCGCCGCCGCCCAAACTACTGTTCCCTCCCCGGGGCGGGGAGGGTTAGGGTGGGGCGCCTTATTTCAACCGCTGTCTCTTATACACATCTGACGCTGCCGACGACGGAGAGAGTGTAGATCTCGG
>JACSRI010000248.1 GCA_014879845.1 Opitutaceae bacterium | reverse complement strand
GACCCGGCCCGCGCCCCGCCAAACGGCTCCGCGTACAAGGCCACCCCAATAAGCAGCTGCACCGACGGCGCAAGATACTGAAACAGCCCCAGGCTCGCCATCGACAGCGCCCGCGCCGCCGTCGCGAACCACAACAACGGCACCGCCGTCACGACACCGCACGCGATCAGCAGCGTATGCTCGACCACGCCGACCGAGCCGAGCGCGCCCACCCCCTGCGCGCCGCGCCAGACCAGAAAACCGAGCGCGATCGGCGCGAGCAGGGCCGTCTCCACGCCGAGCCCGGTGAGCGGTCCGAGCGGTCCGCGCTTGCGCAGCAGGCCGTAGATCGCGAACGACCCGGCCAGCACGAGCGCGATCCACGGCAGACGGCCGATTCTCGCCAGCTGCACCATCACCCCGGCGGCGGCGAGCGCCACCGCGGTCCACTGCATCGGCCGCAACCGCTCGCGCAACACGACGAAGCCGAGCGCGACGTTGCACAACGGCACGAGAAAGTACCCGAGACTCGCCTCGACGATGTGGTTGGTCTGCACCGCGTGGATGTAGGTGAGCCAGTTGATCGCCAGCAGCCCGCCGCTCAGCGCGTAGAGCGCGAGCTGGCGCGGATCGACGAGCGCCGCGCGAAACTGCCCGAGCCGACCGCGGAACTTCAGCACGATGAGCAGAAAACCCAGCGACCAGACGATGCGGTGCGCAATGACCTCGAGCGGCTGCACCCCGAGCAGAAACTTCCAGTAGACCGGCAGGATACCCCAAAGAAGAAACGCCCCGGTCGCCGCCAGCGCGCCCTTCGCGGCCTGGCGCCGCTCGTGGTGGATGTCTTGTGCCTGATCCAAGCCGCCATGTCCGCAGCCGACCGGCGGAGTGTCAATCGGGGTCGCGGTGCGCGTCGATGCCGTCACGCCACTCGCAACGGCCCGCCCCCTGCCCGCGTCAAGCCGCCGCCGTCATCCGCGTCCGCCCCGATACATTGTCAACTATTGGATGACATTGGCCGCGTTCGGGTCACCGGCGCCAGACGATCCGAGGCCACGCCGTGCGCCGCATTCGCGTCCTGCAATCACCACCGCGACCCTGCAGACTCAGCCCCGTGACTTCCTCCCCGGGGACACCCGAGATCGTCATCCTCACCGGCGCCGGCATCTCGCGCGAGTCCGGCCTGCACACGTTTCGCGATGCCGACGGCATCTGGGCCAAGGTGCGTATCGAGGATGTGGCCACACCCGAGGCCTTCGCCCGGGACCCGGCCCGCGTGCATGCCTTCTACAACGCGCGCCGCCGCCAGCTCCACGATCCCGGCATCCAGCCCAACGCCGCGCACCTCGCCCTCGCCCGCCTCGAGCAGGCCCGCCCGCCCGGCGCGGTGCTCGTGATCACGCAAAACGTCGACGACCTGCACGAACGCGCCGGCACGCGGAGTCTCCTGCACATGCACGGCGAACTGCGCCGCGTGCGCTGCGAGCACTGCGGCGCACGTCACCTCTGGACCGACGACCTCGCCACCACCACACCCTGCCCCGCCTGCGCGCGCACCGGCGGGATGCGGCCCGACATCGTCTGGTTCGGCGAGATGCCGGTCGGTCTCGAGCAGGCCTACGCGGCGCTCGCGCGCTGCCGGTTGTTCGTCTCGATCGGCACATCCGGCGCCGTCTATCCCGCGGCCAACTTCGTGGCCGAGGCCCGCGAGGGCGGTGCGCACACCCTCGAACTCAACCTCGAGCCCTCGGCGCAGGCCTCGCACTTCCACGAGCACCGCCACGGTCCCGCCGCCACGATCGTGCCCGCCTGGGTCGAGCAAATCCTCGCCAGCCCGTCGCAGAATCGTTGAGTGGAGCGCGCATGACCCGCCAGCAACGCGCAGACTTCGTCGCGGTCCGCCTCGCCGAGCTCTACCCGAATCCGCCCATTCCGCTGCGTCACCACGATGCGTATACGCTGCTCGTCGCCGTCGTGCTCTCCGCGCAATGCACGGACGAACGCGTCAACCAAGTCACACCGCGACTCTTCGCGCTCGCCGGCACACCGGCCGCCATGGCGCAGCGCTCCGTCCCCGAGATCGACGCGATCGTGCGCCCTTGCGGGCTCGCCCCGCGCAAGGCCAACGCGATCCGCGAGCTTTCCCGCCTCATCCTCGAAAAGCACGGCGGCGCCGTGCCCCGCACGTTCGAGGAACTCGAGGCGCTGCCCGGCGTCGGGCACAAGACCGCCTCCGTCGTGATGTCGCAGGCCTTCGGCCATCCCGCCTTCCCGGTCGACACGCACATCCACCGCCTCGCGCAGCGCTGGAAACTCACCGACGGCCGCAGCGTCGAGCAGACCGAGTACGACCTGAAGCGCCTCTTCCCCGAGGCCTCGTGGAACGCCCTGCACCTGCAGATCATCTACTACGGCCGCGAGCACTGCACCGCGCGCGGCTGCGACGGCACGGTCTGCCCGATCTGCCGCGCCCTTTTTCCCGAGCGTCGCCGTGGCGTGGTGACACGCAAGTAGGGCGGCATCCCCGCCCGCCTCCTCCGACAGACGAAGCCTCACTCTCGCTCCGCCGGCATCTCATAAATCTCCGCGAGCGCGATGCCCGTGCCACCATCAGCCCCGCGAACTTCGATGGTGTAGCCGCGATCATCCGAGCCCGTCACCGACGGGCCCACGACGAGGATCGCGGCCGCATCCTTCGAGTCGGCCAGCAAGGCGAACGCGCCCACCTGCGCTGCGGCCGCGGCAACCGCAGCACCGTCCTGGCCGACGGACCAATCGTCGTTGCTCATCACTTCGGTGCCGGCCGGTGCACGCCGCACGATCAGGATCGGATCGGCCAGCAGCGGCCCGAGCCCGGGCGCGACCCGCGCGAGCGATGGACCGACCGCGCGGAGGAGCAGGCGTCGCGTGCCGCCTGCGTTCAGGTAGAACCCGGGGATCATCACCGCGTTGCCCGTCCCGACGAAACCGCGCGTCGAGAGGTTCACCAGGCGCGCGTCTGCGGCGTCGTCACGCGCATAGATTTCGGCGAGCGCGAGGCCCGTAACTGAACCCGCGCCTGTCGACACCATCGTGACCATCGTACCGGGCACGACATCGAAGAGCAGCGCCGCATCCTTGCTTTCGGCAGGCAGGGCAAACGCCCCGGCCGCGCGCATGGCCGCGTCGACTTCGGCGGCATCGGCCTGGCTGCCCCAGTCATCGCTGGCCGCGAGGTCCGAGCCGCCGAGCGGACGCACCGCCAGGCGCGGGTCGGCGAGCAGCGTCGCCGGATCGAGCTGGAAGCGCGCGAGCGTCGGCCCCACCACGCGCATCACCACCGGCTTCGCTCGCGCCCCGGCCGCGCCGCAGCCGGGAATCAATGCCGCGTCGCCCGTGCCGACGTGGCCGCGTGTGGAGAGGTTCACGAGTTGCGCCGCCGTGGCGTGGATCTGCACCGTCGCGGAGGCCGACTCGGTCGTGCCGTTCGCGTTGGTGACGCGCACGGCGTAGGTTCCGGCATCGCCCGCAACCGCGGCCGCCGCCACGTAGCTGCGGCCTGTCGCACCAGCGACCGGCTGGCCGTCTTTGAGCCACTGATACGTCAGCGGGCCGAGCCCGGAGGCCTCGACGGACAGCGAGAAACTCCCGCCCACGTCAGCCGCCGTGTTCGCCGGCGCCGCGACGATCGTCGGCGCCGCCGCCAGCCAGCCCCCGGTGAATCCCGCGCGCTGAAGGCCCGAGACGATGTACGGACTGCGCTGCATGACGCGCCAGACCAGCCCGCTTCGGTGATTCTCGAGCAGGAGCAGGATCGGCCCCTGGTCGATGCCGAGGTGCTGCGTGTCGAACCAACCGAGCCCCGCGACGACGCGCCCGCCCGCGAGCACGACATTCGTCGCGGTGAACGTCGGGTTGAAGGCGTCGACGAAACCGTGGGTGCCATAAACCGCGTCGCCGTAATGCACGCGCATCGCGCGGATCGCCGGGATCGCGATCTCCGGGGCAAACGCGATCGAGCTCGCCGCCGCGGTCGGCGCGATCGTCCCGTCGTCGACGAGATAGTTCGAGGCGGCGCCGCGCGCGGTGTAGGCGTGGAAGCGGCGCAGTCGCCCGCCGAGCGTGAGCGACACGTCCGCGGGACCGTCGCACGCGGTAAGTCCCCAGATGTCCGCACCGTAGTCTGACCAGCCGCCTGGATTGGCGATCGCGTAGGCACGCTGCGCGTACGCCGCACGACGCGAGTTTTCGTGATAGTCGATGCCCCGGCCGCGCATGAAGGCGTCGGCGATGCCGCGAAAGTCGATCCACGCGTGCGAGTATTGATGGCCGAAGAGCGGCCCGAAGTTGACGTGCTCCTGCCCGCGGAAGTCCGCCCACGCATAAGTGCCCGTGTAGCTCGCCCACGCGGCGTCGCTGATCGAATGCGTGGGCGAGCCGAGCGCGAGGAGGTAGAGCGCCATCGCCTCGTTGTAGCCGGTGTAGTCGTGGGGCAGGAAACCGCCCGACGGACTCCAGCCCATGCACAACCGCGGCGCTCGCACGACCATCCAGTCCCACTCCACGCGGCGGTAGAGGTCGTCGGCGAGCGCGCGGATCGCCACTTCGTCGGCGTCACCGCCATCAAAATACGTCTGGCAGAACAGCACACCCATCATCAGCCACGCGGTGTCGATGCTCGAGAGCTCGACGTCGCTCGCGACCCGCAGGCCGGTCTGGAGATCGATGAAGTGGTAGAAAAACCCGCGATAGCCGCCGGTCCCGCTCACCGCCGGCCCCTGCGGCAGATCGCGCAGGAACTGGAGCGTGGTCCGCGTACGCGCCGCGGCCTGCACGCGCGTGATCCAGGCGCGCTCGACGCCGATCGGATACGCCGTGAGGGCGAAGCCGACCGCCGCCACGCTCGAGAACGATGCCGGCGGCCCGCGGTCGGGCGCGAGGCCGTTGGCCGGATCGGTGGTTTCCCAGAACCAGAGGAAGGTGCGCCGTTCGAGATCCTCCAGCAGTTCGTCGTCGGTCCAGGGCTGCGCCGCGCACGGCTTGCCGCCGATCACGAGGGCGGCAAACAGCGCGAGGAAGGATGCGCACATCCGAGTCATGACCGCCGGGGCCCGCCGGCGCGCGCGTCGTCAGGGCTTCGCGGCCGGATTGCCCGGCGCCTCCAGCCAACCCCCGGTGAAGCCGGCCCGCTTCAATCCACGCACGATGTGCGGGTTGCGCCGCATCGTGTCCCAGATGAGGCCACTTCGGTGATTCTCCAGCATGAGCAGGATCGGTCCCTGGTCGATGCCGAGGTGCTGCGTATCGAACCATCCGAGACCGGGCACGATCCGGCCGTGCTGCAGCTTCACGTCGGTGAAGGTGAAGCTCGGGTTGAAGGCATCCACGAAACCGTGCGACGCGTAAAGCGCGTCACCGTAGCGCGCGCGCATGGCCTTGAGCGCGGGGATGACGATCTCCGGGGCGAAGGCGATGGAGCCGCCGGCCGCGGTCGGCGCGATCGTGCCGTCGTCATTGATGTAGTCCGCCCCGGCGCCGCGCGCCGAGTAGGTGCGGAAAAGGCGGTCCTTGCCGCCGAAGCGTTTGGTCACGTCGGCCGGCCCGTCGCACGCAGTCAGGCCCCAGATGTCGGCACCGTAGTCCTTCCAGCCGCCCGGATTGGCGATGGTGTAGGCGCGCTGCGCGTAGGTGGCGCGGCGTGAGTTCTCGAAATAGTCGATGCCCTTGCCGCGCATGTACGGATCCTGGATACCGCGGAAGTCGACCCAGGCATGCGAGTACTGGTGCCCGAAAAGCGGCGCGAAGTTGAGGTGCTCCTGCCCGTGGAAGGCCGCCCACTTGTAGCCTTTCGTGAACGCGGTCCACGACTCCGGCTTGATCGGATGGGTGGGCGAGCCGAGCGCGAGGAGGTAGAGCAGCATCGCCTCATCGTAGCCGTGGTAGTCGGCGCCGATGAATCCATCCTCCGGATGCCAGCCCATGCAGATCAGGTCGAGCCGCAGAACGGCCCAGTCCCACTCGACGCGCCGGTAGATCTTTTCCGCCAGCTCGCGGATCTCCGCGTCGGCTGGCTCCGCACGATTGAAATACGACTGGCAGAAGAGCGCGCCGCCGAGCAGCAGCGCGGTATCGATGGTCGAGAGCTCGACCTTGTCGAAGCGCCGGCCGTGCTCCATGTCGAGGAAGTGGTAGAAAAACCCGCGGTGCCCGGTCATGCCGGTCGCGGCCTCGCCCTGCGGTGCGTCGGCGAAGAACCGCAGCGTGGTGCGCACGCGCTCGACCGCCTGCGCGCGCGTGATGTAGCCGCGCTCCACGCCGATCGGATACGCGCTGAGCGCAAAACCCACGGCCGCCACGCTCGCGAATGACTCGCCCGGACCGCGGTCCGGCGCGAGGCCGTTGGCGGGGTTGGTCGTGTCCCAGAACCAGTCGAAGGTGCGTCGCGACAGGTCCTCGAGAAAGGCCTCGTCCGGCGCGTCAGCCTGCGGTGTCGCCACGACCTCGAAACGCGCGGCGAGCGTCGCCGCCGAGCTGCCGCCGGCGAAGACGGTGAACCAGCCCGGCTCGACCGTGCGCTGCATCTTCGTGTCGAAGCAGGCGAGATCGTCCGGTGTGAGCGTGAAGCTCACGACACGGCTCTCGCCGGGCGCGAGTTCGACCCGCTCGAAGCCGCGCAACTCACGCACCGGTCGCGTCGTGCTGCCCACCTCGTCGCGCAGATAGAGTTGCACGACTTCCGTGCCGGCGCGCTCGCCGGTGTTTTTCACCGTCACGCGCACGGTCACGCTCTCGCTCGTGCCGAGCTTCGTCGCGCTGAGCGCGAGGTCGGCGTAGGCAAATGTCGTGTAGCTCAGCCCGTGGCCGAAGACGTAGAGCGGTGTCCACGGCGCATCGATATACTTGGACGTGAATGGATCGTTGGCCTCGGGCGGACGACCGGTGCGCTTGTGGTTGTAGTGGATCGGCACCTGGCCGACGTGGCGCGGGAAGGTGACGGGCAGCTTGCCCGAGGGGTTGACGTCACCGAAGAGCACATCCGCGACCGCGTGGCCGGTCTCCAGTCCGAGAAACCACGTCTCGAGGATCGCGGGCATCTCCACGTCCAGCTCCGTGATGGAGAGCGGCCGGCCGTTCATCAGGACGACGACGACAGGCTTCGTGCCTGCCGCCGCGCGCACGGCGCGGGCGAGATCGTTTTGCACGCCGGGCAGGTCGAGCGAGGTGCGGCTGTGCGCCTCGCCACTCATGCCCGCGTCTTCGCCGAGCACAAGCACGACGGCGTCGGCCTCGCGTGCGGCACGCTCCGCCTCGGCGAAACCCGCGGTGTCGGCATCGTTCACCGCGCAGCCGCGCGCGTGCAGCACCTTCGTCGACGACGCCACCGCGGCTCGGATACCGGCAAGCACGGAGACGGCGTCCTCGGCCCGGCCGGCCGCGGCCCACGGGCCGAGTGTGGCGGCGCGATCGTCGGCGAGCGGGCCGATGACCGCAAGCGTGCGCACGGCCTTCGCGAGCGGCAGCGTCTGCGCCTCGTTCTTCAGGAGCACGATCGACTGCTGCGCCATCGCGCGTGCGGCGGCGCGGTTCTCCGCCGTGAGCGTATTCGCCTGCTCGCGCGCGGGATCGCTGTAGCGGTAGGGATCGTCGAACAGCCCGAGGAGAAACTTCGCGCGAAGCACACGGCGCACAGCCTTGTCGATCGGCGCGAGATCGAGCCGACCCGTGCGCACGGCATCCGGCAGGTCGCGCTCGTAATAGTCGCTGACCATGTCGATATCGACGCCCGCGCGCAGCGCGAGGATGCCGGCCTCGACCGGATCGGCCGCGACGCCGTGGTCGCGCAGCTCATCGAGCGCGCTCCAGTCGCTCACGACCAGCCCGGGGAATTTCCACTCGCCGCGCAGCACCTCATCGAGGAGCCACGGGTTGGCGTGGCAGGGCACGCCGCCGATCTCATTGAACGCCGCCATGAAGGTGCCCACGCCGGCGTCGATCGCGGCCTGGAACGGCGGGAAATAGATCTCCCGTAGTGTGCGCTCGGAGACGTCGACCGTGTTGTAATCGCGTCCGCCCTCGGGCGCACCGTAGGCGACGAAGTGTTTCGCGCACGCGAGCATGGAGTCGGGCGCGCCGAGCTTCTCACCCTGGAAACCGCGCACGCGCGCGGCCGCCATCTTCGCGCCGAGATACGGGTCCTCGCCTGCGCCCTCGACGATGCGGCCCCAGCGCGGGTCGCGCGCGATGTCGACCATCGGCGCGAAGGTCCAGTGCAGGCCGTGCGCCGTCGCCTCGATCGCCGCGACGCGGGCAGCGTGCTCGACCGCGGCGGGATTCCAGCTCGCCGCCTCGGCCAGCGGCACCGGGAAGGTCGTGCGGAATCCGTGGATCACGTCGTGCGCGAAGAGCAGCGGCACGCCGAGGCGGGAGCCTTCGACCGCCAAACGCTGCATGTCGCGCGTGATCTGCGCGCCGAAGACATTCAGGAACGAGCCGGCGCGGCCCTCGCGGATGTCCTCCTCGCCGCCCTCGGGCACGCGCGGGCCGTTGTTGCTCCAGGCGCCGGCGTATTGCGCGAGCTGCCCGAGCTTCTCCTCAAGCGTCATCTGGCGGAGGAGATCCTCGATGCGCGCGTCGAGCGGCGCGGCCGGGTCCTCATACACGTCCTTGACGCCGTTCTTGTTGAGATCGATCCAGCCGCGCGCGGCAGAGGCGTCGGCGGCGCGCGCACCGGCGGGCGTCGTGGTGGAGAGTGTGACAGCGGCCATCGTGGAAAGGAGGAGGTGTCGTACCATGGGGTATCAGTAGCGGACGGAGAAAGTTGCAGGGAGTTTTTCGATACGGATCTCGTCGGCACCAGGCGCGACGAGTCGTGCGTCGCCCGAGACGGCGACGATCGGCCGGTCGAGCGGGGATGTGAAGAGAAGGCCGCCGCGCGGGATCTTCACCGGGCCGGCGATCGTCACATCGACCACGCGCCCGCCCTCGCGGCTGCGCACGGTGTAGTCGATCGGGCCGTGGTAGGTCGGCAGCCGGCTCACGTCGATGCCGGCCGGATCGAGCACCCACGCCTCGGCGAGGCCGGCGCCGAGCACGAGCGCGGCGTCATGCTCGCGCTCATACACGAACATCGTGCGCACCGAGCGGATGAAGTCCGAACCGCACCACGTGTGCGGCATGTCGCCGATCGTGCGCGGCAGACGTGGATCGCGGAAAACGACCTCGGCCCAGTGGTTCCACGCCGCCGGGCGGCGCTGCGCCATGAACCAGTCCAGGATCTCGTGCGCGCGCGTGCGCTGGCCGAGCAAGACGAAGGAGCCGAGCACGCGATTCTCGTACGGCGTGTAGTCGAGCCAGTCGATCTCCCCATCGCGCCGCTGCACGAAACGCTGGTAGTATTTCTCAAAGGTGTTGTGAAGTTGCGGCTCGGGGATGCGGCCGAGTTCGTTGGCCGGGCTCAGGCCGACCGTGGTCGAAGTCGCATCGAAGTCGCCGAGCTCGACGCAGCCGGGGATGAAGTCGATGCCCGTGTTCTGCATCGCGAGGCGCATGGAGGCGTAGAGACACGCCGCGAAGTCGTCGCGCTCGTCGGCAAACTCGCGCGCCGTCTCGGTCTCGCCGAGGATCTCCGCGATCTCGGTCGCGTCCTTGAGCCCGCGCAGGACGAAGAAGTCATCCCAGTAAGAGTGCATTGCCTTCGCGCTGTAGCCCTCATGGCTGATCGACTCGGGCACGAGGCCGTAGCACGCGCGCTGCTCGGGCGTGCCGGTGCGGTAGATCTCCGTCTTGCGCTGCGCGCGCAGGCTCTGGATCAGACGCACGGTCTTCTCCACCACCGGCCATTTGCCGCGCAGCCACGCGTCGTCGTGCGTGAAGTGATGCACCTGACGGATGAGATAGACCATCTGGCCGTGGCTGTCGTGCTCGGCGGTCGGATCGCCACCGCGGTTGTCGACCACGCACGGGATCCAGCCGTTCGGAAACTGAAACTGCGCATACCAATCGCAGTAGGCGCGCACCTCGTCGAAGAGCCCGAGCTCGAGCATCGCGGTCGACGTGAGCGAGCCGTCGCGGATCCACGAGCGCTCGTAGTTGCGCGAGCCCGGCTGGATGCGCGGGCCGTCCTGGTTG
Organism: Opitutaceae bacterium; assembly: GCA_014879845.1. Taxonomy (GTDB): domain Bacteria; phylum Verrucomicrobiota; class Verrucomicrobiia; order Opitutales; family Opitutaceae; genus JAEWQP01. The sequence goes on along the minus strand of JACSRI010000248.1, from coordinate 890 downwards.
ATGAAGATGTAGGCCAGGTTGCTCTTGATCGTGTGGATCACCGGCTGCGCCGCGGCCGGCAGGCGCACATGGAAACGGTCGAGCATCGATTCCCACGTGCCCCGCGTGGCGTCGTGCGCGGCGACCACATACGCATCCACGTCGCCGCGGGGCTGGTTCGGCGCGGGCGCGGCGGCGCGGTCGTGGAACGGCACGACCACGCGAAATGCCGTGGCCCGCCCCGCCGCGAGGTCGAAGTCGTAGGCCAGCACACCCGAGGCAAACCCCTGTGCGTCGTGCACCGTCGTCGCGCGCGGCACCGCACCCGCGCGCAGGTGCTCCACGATCTCACCGCTTTCGAAGGCACTCGCGCCCACCGCGCTCGGCGCATCGAGCGGCACGACGAGGCGATCGTCGACCGCCAGCACACCGCTGGCGTAGGCGAGGTGATTCACCTGCGCCCAGCCGGCGGGCTTTTGCAGGCTTTGCCACGGCGGGTTGACCTGAAAGGGCCGCACGGCGACGAAGAGCCTTCCGCGCGCCGGCCGGCCGCCGGCGACGAGTTGGTAGCTCGCGATCAACCGGCTCTCCGGACCGGCCGCGCCCGCGGCCAGGGCCGTGATCGTGAGCGCGAGATCGCCGCGACGCCACGTGACCGACGGGATCGGCAGGTAACCGTTTTCCAAGGACGGCGTGCGCTCGACCTCGGCCCAGGTCACGAGCTGGCCATCGATCCACAGGAACGGCTCGAGCGTGAAGTCCAGTTGGTCGACCTCGATCGCGCCATCCTCGTTGAGCAGCGCCTCGCTCACGTCGCCCGGGCTGCCGACGATCGTCCAATAGCTCTGCTCCTTGCCGAAGTAGCGGGGAAACGAACCGCGTGGCGCGTCGGCCGCGACGACGGAGAGAGA
>JACSRI010000220.1 GCA_014879845.1 Opitutaceae bacterium | reverse complement strand
CGTGTGTGGACGCCCTCGTGGTGTCAAGCAATTCTCGGGTCGCGTTCGGAGCGTGTGGTCAGGTGCGGTCGTGTGTCCGGCCTCGTGATGCGGCCTTCGAACGCCGCGGGCCCGTATGGAGATATGCAGGTCGGGTCCATTTCGACCCCGCGCGCTCGAGGCGCCTGAGCCGTTTTGCTGGGTTTTCCGACCCGGTCTCGTGACCGTTCGCCCTTACGCTTCCCTCGCCCTGCTCACACCTCCGACGTCATCCCCGGCCGCCGATCGCTCACGCGACGGTCGCCGGAACTCGGTAGCTCTCGTTCTTGCTCATCATGGCCCACGCCATCCTGGCCATGCGGTTGGCCAGCGCGACGGCGACCAGCATGCGCGGCTTCTTCGCCATCATGCGCGCCAACCACGATCCCTCCGGTGCCCCTTTGCGGGCTGCCCATCGCACGACGGCGACTGCGCCCGTGATCAGAAGCCGGCGGATATCCCTTTGCCCCATGCGCGTGATCCTGCCCAGGCGCTCTCGGCCGCCGGTCGAATGCTGCCGCGGGGTGAGCCCCAACCAGGCCGCGAAGTCCCGTCCCTTGGCGAACACTTCCGGAGCGGGGGCAAAGGTGACGAGCGCCGTCGCTGTGATCACGCCGATGCCGGGCATGGTCATCAACCGTGCCACCGCCTCGTCCTGCGCCGCGCGCTCGCGGATCTCCTTGTCGAGCGTATCTATACGCGTGGAGAGGTCGTCGATTTGAGCGAGCAGTACGCGTGCCAGTTCGACCACGGCATCCGGCAGCACACCCTCCTTCCCCTCGATGAGCGCCGTGAGGAGGCCGACATGGGCGACGCCGGTCGGCGCCACGACGCCGAACTCGGCCAAGTGACCGCGCAAGGCGTTGATCGCCTGGGTACGCTGCCGCACGAAGAGATCCCGCGTCCGGTAGACCATTGCCGACGCCTGCTGTGCCTCGGTCCTGACCGCGACGAACCGCATCGTCGCGCGCGCTGCCGCTTCGGCTATAGCCTCGGCATCGGTCGCATCGCTCTTCTGCCTCTTCACGAACGGCTTCACGTAGGCCGGCGGGATCAGCTTCACGGTGTGCCCGAACTCTCCGATCGCGCGTGCCCAGTAATGGGCGCTGGCGCAGGCCTCCATCGCGACTGTGCAGACCGGCTGCGCCGCGAAGAAGGACAAGACTTGCCCGCGCCGCAGCTTGCGCCGGAAGACGACCGAGCCGTCCGCGGCCGCCCCGTGCACCTGGAAAACGTTCTTCGCCAGATCCACCCCGATGACGCTAACCTCGACCATGGACGCCCTCCTCTGTAGCGGTCTTCAACACCACTACCTTGGCACATCGATGCCGTCGGGAGGGCGTCCACTCCATCGACCCCGCAGGCGTCGCGATGCGGTCGATGAACGACTTCATGACTTGGATCGGCGGTCGAGCTCCGCCATCGCAAAATAGGCGGACGCCTTGCGCAGAATCTCGTTCGCCCGCCGCAGCTCCCGGACCTCCCGCTCCAGCGTCTTGATCCGCTCCCGCTCCTCGCTCGTCGGACCAACGCGAACACCCCTGTCCCGCTCAGCCTGCCGAACCCAGCCGCGCAGCGTCTCCGCGGTGCAGCCGATCTTCGCCGCGATCGAGCCGATCGCCGCCCATTGCGAGGCGTGATCGCCCTGATGTTCCAGCACCATCCGCACCGCGCGCTCCCGCACTTCCGATGCATATCTCGTCGATCTCTTCTTCGTCATGGCTCCACTCTCTCAAGATTTGGAGCCTCCGGGAAACCCGATGGGGTGGATGCCCCCGCCCGGGACATCGGGACGTGCGACAGTACCGGCATCAGCAGTCGC
>JACSRI010000213.1 GCA_014879845.1 Opitutaceae bacterium | reverse complement strand
CAGGTCCGGGCGGAAATCCGCGACGCCGGCAGTCAGGCGTGCCACATTTTCGGCTAGGGCAGGGTCGCGATCACACTGGCCGGCCGCGAGGTCGCGATTCCACATGGAAAGTTCGCTCCATCGGGAAAACGACACCGGACCACCCGGCACCACAGCCGCCCCGGCCGGCCGCTGGAGCGTGGTGAGCACGCGCGCGTCGAACCACTGCTCTTCCGCGGCGTAGGGCTCGTCCGGCCGATAGGGTCGGTCGCGCAAGACCCACGACCAGGTCAACCCGTCCGCTGACCGGCTCGCGACCAAGGGACGCTCGCCGTCGACTCGCGCCGTAAGCGTCCAGCCTGACGAGAGCGTGAGGTCGTAGCGCTCGGCGAGTGCCGGCAGATCCGACCGCCAGATGTTGATCTGGTCGGTGAAGAGCGTGCCCCCCTCGACTGTCGCCTCGAATCCGAAGACATCGCCGGGCGCCGCGATGTCTTCGCACGAGTACGTCTTGGCGCGGTACTCGGAAAACAGCGCGTCCTCGTCGATCACCTCATCGACCCAGCCGCGCGACTGAGACTTGGGCTTGAACTCCTTGCCTCCGCGCAGCAACCACGCGCCCAGCCCCTTGGCGGTATCGCGCCCGGAAAGATAGGTGATGACGGCCTGGGCGTGTTCCTCGCCGCCCGCCGAAAGGACGCGCACCGCACGTCGGCGCGTCAGCACCAGGCGTCCCCTGCCGTCGAGCCGGACCGCGTCATGGTCGAACAACACCAAGGCGGGCGCCCCGGCCGCATAGGCCGGCGTCGGTTCAGCCGCGAGTCTTGTCAACCACTCGGGAGGCGCGGCAGCGGGAGCACGCGTGGCCGCACCCGCGAGCATGCAGGCCAGTACCAGGCCGAGGACGACGGGAAGACGCGCGTGTCTCACGGCGTGGTCGTGGTGGCGGCCGGGGCCGCCGGAGCGGCCTCGGCCGCGGGCTTGGGCCGGACTATGATCGCGTGCGTATCCGATCGGTGGAGTTCCTCGAAGAGGCGCTTGAGCACCGGATAGCTCTGCGCCTGGAACATCGTCACGCCACCACCGCCAAGCGAGAACTCGCGCGAGTGGAAGAGCGTGCGCGACTTCGCACCGTACTTGATCGAGTATTTCGCCCAGAATTCCGAGTCCGCCGTCCCGACGTTGAGCGGCGCGGAGGGTTTCTCGAGCTCGTAGCCCTCGGGCAGCCTGATGGCGACCTCCTCGGCCTCCTGCCAGGCGAAGGGGAACGCGATCGGGTACTTGCGCGTCGCGGCGGCGAACACGACCGGCTCGCCCATGGAGAAGAACGCCGGCCGCACGAGCAAGCGGCTGCCCACGGCCTCGGCGTATCCAGGAACCCGGACCTGAAAGCGCGCGACCAGCGGCAGTGCCCGGCTGCGGAGGTTCTCCCAGGACAGGCCGGTGATCTCGGCGTCGGGCAGGAGTTTGTTCAGCTCCTCGCGGAAGTCCTTGTCCACGTCGTCCTGCGAGTCGCGCCAGCTCTCGGCCTTGCGCTCGATGGCCAGGTGGCCGGTCCATGTCATCTCGACCTCGCCCTCGAGCGTGCCATCGGCGGAGAGGTCGAACTTGCCCTTGCTCTGCGCCCGCGACACTCCGGCAGCCGAGCGCGGCGCCTCGCCGTGGATGATCTCCCGGCCCTGCTTGTCGCAGATGAGCGCAGTCGCGCCCTCGTCGCGCCAACTCACCAGGCCGTATGGGACGAAGTAACTTCCGGGATCGAAAATGCGCCACACGTCGCCCAGCTTCACGGCGACATGCTCGCGGTCCATGAACGCCCACCCGCGCGGTGTGCGCACGTTGAGCAGGTCGTCGGTGCCGGCGTTGAGGGCCAACCGCGCATCGTAGCCGGCGGCCCGGGCCAGTCCGGCGAAGAGCACGTTGATCTCCCGGCTCCAGCCGTACTTGCGCGCAAGCGTCTGTCTTGCCTCCTGATCGTCGGTGGTGCGGCTCTTCTCCCGGATGGCCTGCATCTCGGGCTTGTCGACCCATGAGAAGTTCGTGATCTCGCTCTGGCAAAACTCGTAGAGCCGGCGCAGTTTTTCGTCATCGGTCGCGGCGTCGCCGATAACAGCCGCCGCGACTTCCTTGAGCGAGCCGGAGGGCGAAGTCTCCTTGCCGAACTCGGTGCCGGCCCACTCGCTGAGGTCCTGCCACATGCGGTCGTGCTTTTTCTCGCCGAGCGTGCGCACCATGAAGAGCCAGCCGCGGAACTCGCGGTCCGGCGGCATGTACTCCTCGTCCTCGAAAGCCGGAAGGTCACGCGCGGTCACGGTCATGTTTGCCGCGCGGCGGTCCTCCTTCACATTCACACAGTTGGGCCAGCCGACGAATGACTCGGCGATGTTGGTCATGCGGTAACTGAACTCGCGCGTCGGGACGGTGCCCTGCACGTAAGTCCACCGAGCGAAGTAGGTGCTCTGGCCGGCGACGCGCCACCGGTACTCGACCACGTCGCCAGCCTCGAGATTCGGCAGAGCCGCTCGGGTGACCTTGAGCTTGAGCGTGCGGGTCTTCCGCACGGTGCTCTGCTGGATGTCGTCCTTTTTCAGCTCGTGAATCGTTCCGTCGGGCTTGATCACGCGACCCGCGACGTTGGACACCTTGCTCGTGCCGAAGGACGGGATCTCGAAGCGGCCGTAGGTCTCAACGCCCTTCTGCGTGTAGACCTTGGCCCGAAGGTAGACTTCGGTCTCCGCCTCGAACCACGATTTCTCCTCGAGTTCCTGACGCACGAAGATGACCTCGGCGTCGGCGCCGGGACTCAGCGTCGAGTCCTTCGCCGCGAGGTCGGCCGGATCGATCGGATCCCATTTCACCGCGGCGCCGGCCGCAGCGGCGAGCGCGAGGAAGAGACCCGCCAGCGCGCCACGAAGGGCGCGGGCACGGGTGCGCGTATACCGGTGCGGACGCGCCAAGGCGCTCCGCCCGTCATGGGGAGTCGAGGGGTGTTCCATACAACAGCGGGGAAAAACGCATCCGGCCGCGATGGGTTTCAGCCGGTTGACGCGCTCAAGACAACCGCGCGGGAAAACGCCCGTCAAGCGAGCGACACGCACGGGTTTGGCAGATCTTGGCAAGTCCGCGGCGTGCGCTGGCATCGGTGCGAATCCAGGGCGCTCACCCCGTTCCGAAAAACAACGCGGCCGTGGCATCGAAGCCACGGCCGCGGAAAAGGTCGCCGCCGAAGGAGTGGTCGGCCCGCGTGCTCAGCCCTTCGGCCGCAGCGCGTCGTGCGCGATGAGCCACTCGGCGTTTTGCACGGCGTTGAGCGCGGCGCCCTTCCAGAGATTGTCGCCGCTGACCCAGAAGGAGAGTCCGTTCTCGAAAGCCGTGTCCACGCGCAGGCGGCCCACGCCGCACTTCACCTTGCGGGTGAAGTCCAGCGGGGTCGGGTACTTCTTGGCGGCCACGTCGTCGACCAGTTCGGCGCCCGGGAAGGCGGCGATGGCGGCGCGGGCTTTTTCCAGATCGACCGGGCGCTCGAACTCCGCGCTCACGGCGATGGAGTGCGCCTGCACGACCGGCACGCGCACGCAGGTGGCGGAGACCTTGAGCTGCGGGAGCCCCATGATCTTGCGGCTCTCGATCATCATCTTGTTCTCCTCGCCGGTGTAGCCGTCGGCGCCGAAGGAATCGATGTGCGGGATGCAGTTGAACGCGATCTGGTAGGGATAGACCTTCTTCTCCACCGGTTCGCCGTACTGCAACGCGCGCACCTGGGCAGCCAGCTCCTTCACGGCCTCGGCACCCGTGCCGGAGACGGACTGGTAGGTGGCGATGATCACGCGCTTGGCGCCAAAGGCCTGATGCAGCGGCCACAGGCCCATCAGCGTGATGGCCGTGGAGCAATTCGGGTTGGCGATGATGCCCTTGTGGCGGAGCAGTTCCTGCGAATTGATCTCCGGGATGACGAGCGGCACGTCAGGCTCCATGCGCAGCGCCGAGCTCTTGTCGATGACCGTGCAGCCGGACTTCACGGCGTCGGCCGCAAGGGCGCGGGTGACCGAGCCGCCCGCGGCGAAGAAAGCGAGGTCGAGGCCGGCGAAGGCGCCGGGCTTGGCTTCCTGCACCACGACGTCCTTGGTGCCCACCTTCACTGTCTTGCCCGCGCTGCGCGCAGAGGCGAGGAGACGCACTTCGGCGGCCGGGAACGACCGCTCGACGAGCAACCGGGTAAGCTCTTGACCGACGGCGCCGGTGGCACCGACGATGCCGACTTTGTAGTCCTTCTTCATGGTCATGGACGCAGGTTGGAAACGGGTCATGCAACAATGCGATTTGGCCGGGATCAAGCCCTCAAACCGGGCACTTCTCGTCTCGATCGAGCGCCAGACCCTGCAGCTCTACAACGGCGGATCGCTCGCGAAAAGCTACGTCATTTCCACCTCCAAGCGCCCGCCCTCCAACATCAAAAACTCGCTGGGCACGCCGCGCGGCCTGCACGCCATCGCCGAGAAGATCGGGGCCGGCCAGCCTCCGGGCATCGTCTTCAAGAGCCGGGTCGCCACGGGCTACCACTTCCACGAGCACCTCGAGCGCGGCGGTCGCGATGAGAACCTCATCACCAGCCGCATTCTCTGGCTGAAGGGCCTGGAACCGGGGGTCAACCAAGGCGGCGAGGTCGACACCTACTCGCGTTACGTCTACATCCACGGCACCAACCGCGAGGACCTGCTCGGCCAGCCGCAAAGCGCCGGCTGCGTGGTCATGGGCAACCTCGACGTGATCGAGCTGTTCGAGCAGGTGCGCGTCGGCGACCCGGTGCTGATCGTGGACTGAGCAAGGATTCCTCAGCCGGGCCAAATCAGCAGAGTAACCACGGATGGACACAGATAAACACAGATACCCGAGTGGAGCCGCCCAGTCAGGTCGAGCGCGGTGATTGCGCATCGGATGGAGGATTCACGCAAGTGCCGGGGCTACATGGATGGCATCCGTGTCCATCCGTGTTCATCTGTGGTTGGATTGATGTGTTTCACTTCTTCGCCGCCGGCATCGAGCCCATCATCTTCGCCGCCTCCTCGGGCGAGATGCCGTGCGAGGCCTTGATGCCGAAGCGCGCCTCGAGGTACTGCTCGAAGCTCATCCACCGGCCCTCGTATTCGATCGTGTGGGACCACGCGCAGACCGTGGCGATGCGCGACATGCGGCCGGCGCGGAACACGACGGCGATCACGCCGGCCACGGCGAGGGCGTTGATGCCGACAAAAACCGAGAGCCAGCCGAGCGCTCCCCACGTCTGGCGGCTGAGTACCTCCTGGCGCTCGACATCCTCGCGACGCACCTGGGCCAGCAGGGCCGAGGTCTCCGCACGCAGCGCGTTGCCGCTTTCGTAGCCGCGGTCGGCGAGCATGAGGGCGAGCAGGTTGGCGTTGGACCCGGGGCGCGCCGACTCCACGAGTCGGTCCATGAGGGCAAAGCGGGCGGCGAGGAGCTCGGTGAGCCGGCGCAGGTGTTCGTCGCGCTCGACACGCCCGGCCGTCAGGCCGCGCAGCGCCTCGAGCGCGGTCGTGGCCGCGGTGCGTTTCTCGCGCATGCGGGCGAGCGTCACCTCCGCCTGGCCGGCGAAATAATCGCGCAGGTCGGCCTCCGCCCCCGCGATGGAAGCGAGCATGGTCTGGATCTGCTCCTCGACCTGGAGGGTGTGCAGCCGGCCACGCGCCGACTCGGTGAGTTGGGTCTGGCTGCGCAGCGCAAGCTGCACGGTGAACAGCAGGGACAGCGAGAGCCCGGTGACCGTGACCACGCCGACGAGCATCTGCGGTGTGACCGAGTACCAAATACGCCGCCACCACGATCCCGCGGCCGAATGCGCGACGGCGTCCTTCGCCCCTTTCGCGCGCAAAGAAATCCCCGCCAGCGCCTCGTTCTGGGAGACACCCTTTGTGCTCATCGATCCACCAGGTATCGACCGCGACATTGGGGAGTTGACCCCAATCGCTGGAAAAACGTTCCACCGTGCAAAACCGCCGAAGCCGCCGGCCTGCCAAACAGATAAAAGTCCAGCGCATGGAGAATGACCGACGCGTAGACTGAAGCGAACCCTCTGGGTAGTTCACCGGGCGACCACGACTGAAACGCGATCAGCCATGCACCACTTCGGCCCAGACTTCAACAAGCCCGAGCCGAGGCAACCAGGAGTCGATCGTCGCACGATCCACGGAAGTCGTAGCGAGGATCGCACGAATATCCGTCGGATGCTTGTGCGAGCGGCCCTCTCGAAAGAACTCGAGCTTGCGCAGAATCACATATTCGGGTGGGGCCACCCACAGGACCATATCCACCGTCCACTCGATGCTGCGCCGCAGGGGCATGGCCCACGCGTGCAGGGGATCCTGGCCGACGAGGTAGACATCCGCCTTGTACCCCGATTCGTGGTGGATCAGGTTGAAGTGACCCCGCAGGGCGCGTGCCTGCTCGGTCCGGATGACCGACTCCGGAGGGATGTAGAATTCGGTCTCGGGAAACGCCGCCTGCAATGCCCGCACCTGCTCATCTGCCAGCGCAAGCACGACATCGAGATCATTCGTCAGGCGAGGTTGTCCGTAGATGATCGCGGCGGTCGCACCGGTGATCATGTAGGGTGCGCCGACGGCGTCGAGCCGCGAGGCGAACAACGTCATCTCATCCGGTGCGTGCATGCAGGATCCGCTCGGCGATCACTCGGCGACGGTGTTCCGCGTTCCACTCTGGATGCTGCGCGCGCAGGCCCGCATCCATGAGCGAGCGCATCTGTGCGCTCATGCGCACAGCTTGCTCGAGGCGCGCGCGCGGCGTCATGCGGCGGTAAATCTCCGCCTGACGCGACTCGGCGGCGCGGCGGTGTTCGGCGCTGTCCATGGTGACGATAAGCTGACGCGGGGCGGACGCTGGCGCAACCACCAGCTGTCCGACCCGCCTCCTCACTCAGCTCTCCGCCCGGGCGGCGGCGTCGGCTTCGATGGCCTTGCGGGCGGAGTCGAGCGCCGTCTTCGTCGCGGCCTTCACGCCGGGCAGTTGCTTGGCGGTCTTCACGTCGGCGCGGGCGAAGATGTAGAACTTGATCTTCGGCTCCGTGCCGCTGCCGCGCACGGCGTAGCTGAAGCCGTTGGCCAGTTCCACGAAGTAGAGGTCCTGCGCCGGGATGCGCTCGCCATCGGCGTCCTTGATCACCTGGCGGCCGAAGTCGCGGAAGCGCTTCACCTTCACGCCGTCGATCGCCTTGGGCGGCGAGGCGCGGTAGGTCTCGAGGATGCGCTGGATCTTGGCGGCGCCGGCGGCGCCCTCGAAGTAGATCTGGCCCACGCCCTCCAGATAGAATCCGTACTTCAAATACAGGGCGTCGAGCTGCTCGTCGACGGTGCGGCCGGCCTTCTTGGCCTCGGCGGCGAGTTCGCAGAACATGAGGCAGGCGGCGTTGCCGTCCTTGTCGCGCACGAAGTCGGCGGGCAGGTAGCCGTAGCTCTCCTCGTCGCCGAAGACGTAGAACGTGCTGTGCTTCTGCAGGAGCTTCGCGCGGGTCCTGAAGTCGGTGGCGTCGTAGTCGAGCGCGATGCCCTCCTTCTGGAGCACGGCGGCCTTCATCTGCTCCTCGTAGGCGCGCATCTTGGCGGCGATCCACTTGAAGCCGGTGAGCGTGTTGATGACCTTCAGGCCGTGGCCCTCGCCGACGGCGTCCTGCATGGGCGAGGTGACGAAGGTCTTGATCAGCGCGGCGCTCTTGCTGCCCTTCTTCGGGATGAGGCCGAGCTTCTTCATCTTGCTGATGCGGTACTCGGCCAGGAGCACGCCCACCTGGTTGCCGGAGAGGAGGATGACCTCGCCCTTGCGCGTGCGCACGGCGGTGCCCATGCGGTCGCAGTCCGGGTCGGTGGCCATGACGATGTCGGCCTTTGTCGCCTTCGCGAGTTCGACGGCCTTCGAGAGCGCCTCGGCGTTTTCCGGATTCGGCGACTTTACCGTCGGGAAGCGCGGGTCCTGTACCGCCTGCTCGGGTACAACCTCGTATTTCACGCCGATCTTCTTGAGCACGGGCTCGGTCGAGATGCCGCCGGTGCCGTGGATGGGGGTGAAGACGACCTTGAGCTTCGAGCCCTTGAATACGCCCGGGTCGAGCACGACCTGCTCGAGCGTGGTGAGGTAGGCCGTGTCGAGCGCGGGCGGGAGCGTCACGACCTTGGCGAGGTCGACGCAGAGGTGCGCGGCGGTTTCAGCCAGCGGCACCTTGTTGACCTCGGCGATGATGCCCTTGTCGTGCGGCGGCGTGACCTGGCCGCCGTCCTCGAAGTAGGCCTTGAATCCGTTGTCGTGCGGCGGGTTGTGGCTGGCGGTGATGACCACGCCGCAGTGGGCCTTGAGGTGGCGCACGCTGAAGCTGAGCTGCGGCGTGGAACGCGGACCGTCGAAGATGAAGGCCTGGCCGCCGAGGCGCGACCACGTCGAGGCGGCCAACTCGCAGAAGCGGCGGGAGAAGTGGCGTACGTCGTGCGCGATCACGAGCTTGGGCGTGTCGTAGCGGCCCGAGGCGCGCAGCCAGCCGGCGGTGTAGCGGTAGAGCCCGATCGTCGCGCGGATGATCGTGAACTCGTTGAGCATGTTGCTGCCGACACCCGGGTACTGCGGCGAGTCCTGGGCGCCGGGGATGCCGACCTCGGCCCGTGTCGAGACCGCGCCGATGGTGCGCCCGCGCATGCCGCCCGTGCCGAACTCGAGGTAGCGGTAGAAGCGGTCGTTGAGTTCAGAATACGCGCCCTGGGCGAAGAGTTCGCCGATGCTCGAGGTGGCCCACGCGGGGAGAACACCGGAGGAGATCCAGGCCTTGAGATTTTCCGCGGCGCCGGCGAGAAGGCGGCCATCCGCGCGAGCCGCGTCGACGCGGCTGAGAAGTTCAGTCGACATGGGTCGACTTGATCCGACGCGCCCGGGGTCGATCAAGGCGCAAACGGATCGGGCGGGGCCCGGTTCCCGCCCTCCCTCGCCACGTCCGCGGGCGGACGTGGCGGTCGCAGCGCCCGCTCAGAGGGCGAGGCCGTCCGCGAGCGCGGGCTTCACCTTCAGCGCCGCCCAGCTCTCGGCGAACGAATCCTCGTCGACGGCGAAGAGCGGCGAGATCTCGATCCGGATCGTCGGCACGCCTGTGTCGTCGACCGGGACGGCCAGGCCGGCGGCATGCATCCAGCGCGCGAAGAGTTTCATCTGATCGTCGCTGCAGGTCTTCGGCGAATCGACGCCCTCGGCGTTTTTCACCGGGGAGAACTCCTCGGAGCGGCGCGTCTCGACGACGACCGGGTTGCGCGCGAAGGGCAGCGCGTCGAAGACGAACATCTCGAACTTCACGCCGTTGGGCTTGGCCGGCTTCACTGGGGCGCCGGCGTCGTCGATCGTGGGGATCTTCTTGTCGGCGCGGTGGAACGGGAGCACGACGTTCGCGCCGCCTTCGCCCACGCGGCGCACGAAGGCGGTCGAGAGCAGGTGGATGGCGATGCTCCCGGCGTTGTAGACCAGTTCGCCGGCCGCATGGCGCAGCGTCGCGAGTTCGTCGGGCATATCGCTGTACTCGATGACCACGAGCTTGCCGCGCTGGATGCAGAAGTGGCCGACCTTTTCCTTGTCGAAGGCCTTCGGGACCATGCGACTCGACATCTCGGACCCGCGTCGCACGTGGAAGCCGATGAAGGCCGGGTCGATGATGCGGATGAGCGGGTTGTCGACCTGGAAGTAGCTGATCACCTCCACGCCCGCGCGCTCCATGCGCTCGATCGCACCGCTGCGCACGAGCGCCCGCAGCGAACCGCCGTGGCCGTCCGGGCTGAGCGCGATCTGGTCGCGGCCCTCGAGCAGGATCTTCCCGGAAAAATCCACCGCCGGCATGCGGCCCTGACGGAAGAAATGCACCTGCTCCGGACGCAGGCCGAAGTGCCGGTGCTTGTCGAAGAAGGCGAGCGTCTGCGCGTGGTTGGCGTGGCTCGTCATGATGAACCACATCAGCTCGCAGCCGTAGCGCCGCTGTGCGGCGAGGATCTTTTCCGCGAAGACCTGGAAGAGCGGCTTCCTCGTCACCGGCGTGACCGGGAACGTGCCCTTCGGCCCGTCGTATCCGAGGCGTGTGCCCTGGCCGCCGGCGACGGTGAAGAGCGCGACCTTGCCCTGACGCAGGGCTTTCTCGCCCGCAAGCTTGGCTTCGGCCCAGAGGGCGGTGTCGCCCCCATGCTCGGGCAGCGCGACGCATGGCGCGGGCTCGAGGCCGGACACATCCACGCCGGCGGCCTGCCGGCCGAGGACGAGGGAGTCGTTGAGGCGGGCGACCTCGGCGAGATCGATCTCGCGCGCCTGCTCGATGAGCGAGGTCCGCTGCTCGGCCGAGAGGTCGGTCCAGAAGCGAAACACCTGGCCCTGCCCGGCGGCCTGGAAACTCTGCATGAGCACATCGTGGTCTTTCATCGGGAAATGGTGGCGGGAACATCAGAGGTCCGCGGGACTCGCGCCACCCTTTTCCCCCTCGGCTGCCACGTCGGCCGCGGCGACAAAACCGCCCGCCCTGCGCGGGGCGCGCGCCTTCAGCGCTCGAACCGGTAAACCGTCTCCTCGGGCCGCGCGTAGCCGAGCTTTTCGCGGATCACCCGCTCGACATACACCGCATCGGTGCGCAAGCGCTGGAGCTTCTCCTCCTGGTGCGCGAGGTGGGTCCGCAACTCCGCGAGCCGCTGGCGGCTTTCCCGCTCCTGGGCCTCGATCCCCGCCACCTCGCCCCACGTGCGCAGGAAGAAGAGCCCGGCAAAGAGCGTCAGTGCCACGAACAAAAGGGCGTAAAAAGCGACGACCGAACGGCGAAGAGTCATGGGCGCGTTGACGCGGAAGTGTGTCCTGCCCCGGTCCGATGTGAAGCCAATTCTTCACGCAAACCCCGTCCCTCGAGATATTTCCGACAGACGCCGACCCGGCCGGGCCACGCCCGCACCCGGCCGCGCGACCGTTCCCTCGCGCGCATCGCCCCGTGAGGGCAACTCCTCAGCCCGGCCGGCTACTTAAGCCTAAGTTGCGCGACGCCGAAACGAGAGAGGAACAGCCATGTACGTCTCGCACCACGGACCACCGCTCCCGCTTCTCCCTGAGGTTGCCGAGACATCGCTCGCTCCCACCCACGATCACGCCACCGAGGACGCCGCCCGCTCATGAGTCAGACCCCTGACGCCTTGAAGAACGTGGAGACACCGCAGCCCATCGCCGCACCCGGTGGGTCCCCGGGCCCACT
>JACSRI010000270.1 GCA_014879845.1 Opitutaceae bacterium | reverse complement strand
GCGATCACGCTCGCGAGCGTGGTGGTGCGCAGGGTCTTCTCGATCTTCGCGCGGATCGGTTTCCAGAACGTGTGGACCGGGCAGTTGCGCTCGTCGCTGCACTCACTCAGGCCGAGCAGGCAGCTGTCGAGCCAGCGGCGCGCCTCCACCGCCTCGCTGATTTCCAGGAGCGTGATCTTGGCCGGCTCGCGCGCGAGCACGAGGCCGCCCCGCTGGCCGCGCCGGCTCACGACCAGGCCGGCCGCGACGAGATCGGGCATGCGTTTGGCCAGGTAGGCGCCGGGGACCTTGGCGCGCCGCGCGACCTCCCGCAGGAGCAGCGGCTCGCCGCCCGGCGGGTTGAGGTGGGCGAGGGCCTCGATCGCGTAGCCGGTGGTTTGCGACAGACTCAACATGGCTGGACCGAGAGTTGCTCGGTCGTTTGGCACAAGCAACGAAAACCCAGACGCACCTTCACATGAACTCATCCTCGCACTCGTATCGCTTCGCGCGCGGCCTCGCTGTCGGCCTGGCTGCCTTTGCCGTTCCGATGATCGCCCAGGCCCACACGGGTGTCGGGCACACCCACGGTTTCCTCGCTGGCGCCGGTCATCCCGTGTTCGGATTTGATCACGTCTGCGCGATGATCGCCGTCGGCCTCTGGGCGGCGCAGCGTGGTGGCCGCGCGATCTGGGCGGTGCCGGCGACGTTTGTCGCGGTCATGGCAGCGGGCGGCGCGCTGGGTGTGGCCGGGGTCGCCGTCCCGCTCGTCGAGCCGGGTATCGTCGCCTCGGTGTTGATCCTCGGCCTGCTCATCGCAGCAGCGGTGCGCCTGCCGGTCGCGGTGAGCGCACTCGTCGTCGGGTTGTTCGCGATCTTCCACGGCTACGCGCACGGCGCGGAGATGCCGGCGAGCACCTCGGGTCTGGCCTATGGCGCGGGCTTCATGCTTGCGACCGCCGCGCTGCATCTCGCGGGCATCGGGCTCGGCTGGGCGATGGTGAAATCGGGACGCGAGCAGTTCGTGCGGTTCGCAGGCGGCGCGATCGCGGCCTTCGGCGTGGTGCTGTGTTTTGCCTGATCGAGGCCGGGCGCGGTCTCCGGACGCGCCGCGTACGTCGCTCGTCATTCGGGGCACGCTCGGAGAGCGCGCCCTGCCGTGTCGCCGCCCGACTCTCTCGATCTCGCGCCTCGCCTGCGATTCTGCCTGACTCACCGGCGTGACCACCCCGCCTCCCAACGCCGCGGCGTTTTCCTGTCCGCTGCCGCTTTCGACGCGCGCGGAGATCCAGATCGCCCACGGAGGCGGCGGTCGGCTCACTCAGGAACTTATCGATACGATTTTCGCGCCGGCATTCCGCAACGCGGCGCTGGACGCCCGCCACGATGGCGCCGCGCTCGTCCTCGGCGCGGGCACGGGGAAGCTCGCGTTCACGACCGACTCGCACGTGGTCAGTCCGCTCTTCTTCCCGGGGGGCGACATCGGAAAACTCGCCGTCTGCGGCACGGTCAACGACCTTGCCATGTGCGGCGCGCGACCGCGTTGGCTGAGTGCGGGCTTCATTCTCGAGGAGGGCCTGCCGGTCGAGACGCTGCGCCGCGTCGTCGCGTCGATGGCCGAGGCCGCGCGTGCCGCTGGAGTGGAGATCGTGACCGGCGACACCAAGGTCGTCGAACGCGGCAAGGGCGACGGACTCTACGTCAACACCGCGGGCGTCGGCGTGATCGAGCGCGACGTCGCGATCGCGCCGGCCTCCGTGCGGCCCGGGGACATCGTGCTGCTCAGCGGCGACATCGGCCGCCACGGCATGGCCATCCTCGCGCAGCGCGAGGGTCTTGCCTTCGAATCGCCGATCGAAAGCGACTGCGCGTGCCTCTGGCCCGCGGTCGAGGCGCTGCTCGCGTGTGGAGCGTCTGTGCACTGCCTGCGCGACCTGACGCGCGGTGGACTGGCGACAGCGACAATCGAGATCGCGGAGGCGGCGCAGGTGGAACTCGCGCTCGACGAGGGCGCCGTCGAGGTGACCGAGCCCGTGCGCGGCGCGTGTGAGATCCTCGGCATGGATCCGTTCTACGTGGCCAATGAGGGCCGGTTCATCGCGATCGTTCCGGAGGCCGACGCGGAGGGCGCGCTCGCCGCGATCAGCTCGCATGCGCATGGTGGCCCCGCGCGAAAGATCGGCATCGTGCGGGAGGCCAAACGGCCGCGCGTCACCCTGCGCAGCGTGGTCGGCGTCGAGCGCATCCTCGATCGGCTCAGCGGCGAGCAGCTGCCGCGGATTTGCTGAGGTTTGTCGAACTGACCGAGTGAGTCACAGAGGGCACGGAGGAGACACAGAGGTCACAGAGACGTCATCTTGGTGCCGGACGCCCGAATCTCCACGCGTGCGCCGAGACCTCGAGTCAACCGGGTGAACAGACCCGCGCTCGGTGGTCTCTGAGTCGCCTCTGTGACCTCTGTGGCGCAGGGCTGAATTCGCGACGCGCTAGTCGGTGTGCTTGCGATAGCGGTAGTACGCCGCGCACGCGCCTTCGCTCGAGACCATCGGTGCGCCCAGCGGAGACTCCGGTGTGCAGCGCGTTCCGAAGGCCGGGCACTCCTGCGGGCGTTTCACGCCGCGCATGATCTCGCCGCTGATGCACTCGCCCGCCTCGGCCGGTGCGTCGCCGACGAGACCGAACTTCGCGGCGGCATCGTACGCGGCGAGTTCAGGCCTCAGCACATACCCGCTCTGGGGGATGCGGCCGATGCCGCGCCAGTTGCGATCCGCCACGGTGAAGACGTCGCGCATCATGCGCATCGCGTGTGTGTTGCCTTCGGGCCGGACGGCGCGCGTGTAGGCGTTGGCCACCTCGGCGCGGCCAGCCTCGAGGAGCTTCACGCATTCGTGCACACCGTGCAGGATGTCGACCGGTTCAAAACCCGTCACGACGATCGGCACGCGAAACCGTGCGGCGAGCGGGCCATACTCGCTCGTGCCCATCACCGTGCAGACGTGGCCCGCGGCGAGAAAGCCCTGCACGCGGTTGTCCGGCGCGGACAGGATCGCTTCGATCGCCGGCGGCACGAGCACGTGGGAGACGAGCACGGAGAAGTTCCGCAGGCCGCGTCGCCGCGCCTCGAGCACGGCCATGGCGTTGGCGGGCGCGGTCGTCTCGAACCCGACGGCGAAGAACACGACCTCCTTGTCCGCGTGCTGCGCGGCGAGCGCGACGGCGTCGAGCGGTGAATACACCATGCGCACGTCGCCGCCGCGCGCGCGCGCGGTGAGCAGGTCACTTGCCGAGCCCGGGACACGCAGCATGTCGCCGAACGAGCAGAGGATCGTGCCCGGCCGCGCGGCCAGCGCGACCGCGGCGTCGATCAGCTCGATGGGAGTCACGCACACCGGGCAGCCCGGGCCGTGCACGAGCGTGATTTGCGGCGGCAGGAGTTCGTCGAGGCCGAACTTGACGATCGCGTGGGTCTGCCCGCCGCAGATCTCCATGATCGTCCAGGGACGCGTCACCGTGCGCGCGATGGCGACGGCGAGCGCGCGTGCCGCCGCGGCGTCGCGGTATTCGTCGACAAACTTCACGGCGCCGTGGCGGCCGGGCCGCGCGCGGTCGCCGCGGGTGGACCGGCCGGGGGAGCGGGCGCCAGCTCCTCGAGTTCCCCCATCTTCTCCAGATATCCGAAGACCTCGGCTGCCTCCTTCTCGTCGACCACGCTCAGCGCCATGCCGACGTGCACGAGCACGTAGTCGTCGACGCGCGCCTCGGGCACGCAGGCGAGGCTGACCTGCTTGACGATGCCGCCGAAACTCACGCGCCCGAAGCGTAGCTGCGGATCATCTCCCTGGATTTCCAGGATCTTCCCTGGGACGGCGAGACACATGGGGTGGGGTGACGGCGAGTAGGCTAAGGCTGCAGGCGTTGCCCGCAACGGCATTTGCACGCCTAGTCTCGCCGCCCCCGCGCTGCGACCCAATGTCATCTATTGGGTGACATCGGCGCGGGAGGCGATTCACGCGTTCGGGTCGTCGCTGATCACGATCGAGAGGCGGGCGATGTCGCGGCGGCGCTGCCAGCCGGCGGCCTTCCAGAAACGCAGGGCCGCGCGGTTGGTGCGAAAGACGTCGCAGTGGACTTTTTCGATCCCGATCGCAAGCAGGCCTGCGAGGGCACGGTCGACGATCTGGCGGCCGAGGCCGGCGCGGCGATGCTCTCGGTCGACGGCGAGATGGTGCAGGTAGCCGCGGCGCCCGTCATGTCCGACAAAGGCGCAACCGACGATACGACGGTCCGCGAAAGCCACGACGCTGAGTCGTGGATTGCGCCGGAGAAACCGGCGCAGCGCGGTCGGCGAATCGGCCGAGCGCATGCCCACACCCTCGCATTGCGCGAGCAGTGTGAGCACCGGCCGGATGTCGACCGGCCGCATGGTGCGGAGAACGATGCCGGATGGAGCCGAGCGCGCAGGCATGATGCCTGCGCAGTCAGTCAACGGCCGGCCCCGGCGGCGAGTTTCAACCGCGGGCCTTCTCCAGGTACTCGGAAGTGGTCAGCATCGGCAGCGTCGCGATGGGCGCCTCGGGCAGCGCGATCGCGGCGCGAAGCACGTTGGCGACGTGGGCGGGCAGGCGGGCGGCGAAGTCGGGCGCGATCACGCCGGCGGGATACTCCATGCGGATGCGGATGGTGCGACCGTTGTCCTCCCACACGCAGGCGATGTCGACCGGGTGGGTGTGCTTGTTGTCGGCCGTGTGGGTCGCGTTTTCGCCGAGCGAGTTGCGCTGCACGAAGGCGGCCTGGAAGAGCGGATGGCGCCCGGGGCTGGTGTTCGCGCCGAACGCGCGCACGAGGTCGGGGATCGTCACGTTGCCGTGCGTGGCGCCCTCGGCGCGGCGGGTGGCGACGGTGCGCAACAGCGTGCGGAAATTCGCCTGTCCGGTCACGGTGGCGTGGACGAGGAGCGGGCGCTGCTGCACGGTGCTGTTGCCCCCGGGCGTGCCGCAGCCGACGACGAAGTCCGACTGGCCGCTGTGGCGGAAGAGCACGACCTGCCACGCGGCGAGGACGAGGGCGAACGGCGTGGTCAGCTCGTTGCGGGCGAGGATGCGGAGGCGCTCGGCGGCGTCGGCCGCGATCTCGACGATCGGGGTGCAAACGGCCGTTCCCTCGAGCCGATGTGCGGAGTCGGCAAACGGCAGTTCGAGCTCGAGGTCCTCGCCGGCAAAGCGGCGGATCCAGTAGTGGCACGAGGAACTCTCGGGCAGGCTGGTCGCGATCGTGGTCGAGGCGCGTACCCGCGATGTCGATGCATCGCCGACGCGCGGCTTGAGTGCCCAGAGGTTCGAGCGGGTGTTTCGGGAGGAGAAAGTCGGTGTGTTCATGGTCGGCCCTGCTTTTGAGGCGTCCACCCTAGCACAACCCGGGATTGGCCGGCATCCGGCCGGGACCGTTGGGGGTCTAGTCCCCGGCCCTAAGCAATGTCCGCAGGGCACGGGGAGGGTTGTACGGATGCGACGAGTGCGGCCCAGTGGGCCGGCCCGGGCGGGGCGGTCGAGGGGGGCGCCTGCTCAGGCGCGCGTGGCGTCGTCGACCGGGTCGAACTCCGGGATCACGTCGGTCTGCACGCGCCAGAGATCGGCATAATGGCCGCGGGCGGCGATGAGTTCGTCGTGCGTGCCGCGCTCGAGGATGCACCCCTTCTCGATCACGACGATTTGGTCGGCCTTGCGCACGGTGGAGAGACGATGGGCGATGACCAGCGTGGTGCGCTCGCGCACGAGCGCGTCGATCGCGCGCTGGATGCGCGACTCAGTCAACGTGTCCACGCTCGCCGTGGCCTCGTCGAGCACGACGAGCGGCGGGTTCTTCAGGATGACGCGCGCGATGGTCAGGCGCTGCTTCTCGCCCATCGACAGGCGGATGCCGCGCTCGCCGATGAGCGTGCGCAGGCCGTCGGGCAGGGCCTGGACGAAGTCCCATGCCGCCGCGGCCTCGAGCGCGGCGACGAGGTCGGCCTCGCTCGCCCCGGGGCGCGCCAGACGGAGGTTGTCCTCGACCGTGCCGTCGAAGAGGAACGGATCCTGGGCGACGTAGCCGATGTGGCCGCGCAGGTCCTCGAGGGCCATCGCGCGCACATCGGTGCCGTGGATAGTCACCGCGCCGGCGGTCACATCGTAGTAGCGCAGCAAGAGGTTCGCGATCGTGGTCTTGCCTGCCCCGGTGTGGCCGACGAGCGCGGTGACCTTGCCCGCGGGCAGCACGAGGTCGAGGCCCTCGACCACCGCCGCGCGTTCCGGGTAACAGAAACTCACGCCCGCATAGCGCACCTCGACCAGCCCGCGGGGAAACGGTTGCGGCTGTGCCGGGTCCGCGACCTCCACCGGGTGGTCGAGGATCTCGAACACCCGCTCGCCCGAGGCCTTGCCCGCGGCAAACATGTGGTTGAGGTTGTTGAGTGTGCCGATCGGTTGGTACAACATCGCGCAGTAGGCGAAGAAGGCCACGAAGCTGCCGAAGGTGAACTCGCCGGTGAACGGCGCCCTGCCCTCGATGAGGTACCAGCCGCCCAGCCCCACGACCGCGACCGTCCCGAGGCTCATGATGAAGCTCGAGCCCGGCCCGTGCACGGACCAGCGGAACATCGCGCGCAGCGTGCGCGTGCGCAGTTCCTCGGCGATGGCGGCGAAGCGCGCGCTCTCGCGGCCGCGCAGGGCGAAGGAGTGGATGAGCCGGTTGCCCTGGATGTCCTCCACCAGAAGCGAACTCATCTCGCCGGAGCTCTCACGCACGGCCTTCCAGTTCTTGCGCGTGGCCTTGAAATGGAGCGAGGCCAGCCAGAGCACGATCGGCAGCGGCAGCACGACGAGGCCGGCGAGGATCGGCTGCTGCACGAACAGGAGCGCGGCGATGCCGCCGACGGTGAGGATTGCGACCAGGCCCTGCTCGGTGCCGTCGAGGATCACGCGCTCGACGTTCTGTACGTCCTCGATCACGCGCGAGGCGATCTCGCCGGACTTGCGACGGTCGTAGAAGGAGATGGGCAGGTCGAGGAGCTTGGCGTGCAGATCGCGTCGCAGATCGACGAGCACACGCTGCTCGAGGGTGTTGTTCACCCGGATCCGCATCGAGTTGAGCACCTCGCGCAGGAGGTAGCAGAGCGTGATGCCGCCGACGCCCCAGAGCAGGAGGTCGCCGCGGCGCGCCGCCACCACCTCGTCGAGCAGCACCTTGATGATCTGCGGGATCGCGATGAAGAAGAGCGTGCTCCCCAGCGCGAGCGCGAGCGTGAGGGCAAACATGCCCTTGTAGCGGAAGAGATACCCGGAAACGCGCCAGATCGTGTGCATCGACTTAAGGGGTGAGTGGAACGCCGTTGTCCCCGGCCGGCAAGCAGGAGAGCAAATTCGCGAGATCGAGGATCGCCCCGCTTGACGCATCTGGCAGGATGCGGGCCATGGACTCCACGCGTGTTACCCACCGGATTTTCGATCCGCTCGTCGTATTTCTGGTACTTGCGATCGCGCTCAGCGCGTGCGCCCGGAAGGAGGAATCGCATGGCGGCGAGAAGGCGGCGGCCTCGGGGCACCACGAGCACGTCGCGCCGCACGGCGGGACGCTCGTCGCGGTCGGCGATCACCAGTTCAACCTCGAGCTGGTGCACGATGCGGAAGACGGGCGCCTCACCGCCTATGTCCTCGATGCACACGCGGAGAACTTCGTGCGCCTGCCGATCCAGGGCTTTGCCCTCATCGCCCTCGTGAACGGGCGCCGCGAGTCGCTGCCGCTGGCGGCGGTCGGCAATCCCGTGACCGGCGAGACGATCGGAGACACGGCCGAGTTCGCGGGATTTGCCGAATGGTTGAAAGGCCGGGTCGCGTTTGACGCCTACATCCCGGCGATCGACATCCGCGGGACCACCTTCACCGACGTGCGTTTCGCCTTTCGCTCGCCGGCGCCGACGAAGTGATCGCGGTGCTGCCGCGCGCGACCGGCCGCCGCGGGCTCAGGACGTGCAGCTCTCGGCGAAAGCCTTGATGCGCTTGCGCAGGCTCGAGAGGCCGTTGCGGCGGTTCGGCGAAAGGAGCTGTGTGACACCGACGTCGGCAAGAAAGTCGATCTCGAGCGCGATGATGTCCTGCGGCGTCTCACCGCTGTAGAGCTGACAGACGACCGCGGCGATGCCCTTGGTGATCTGGGCATCGGCATCCATCTGGAAATAGCAGCGGCCGTCGCGGTATTCAGGAAGCAGCCACAGGCGCGAGATGCAGCCGGGCAGCAGGCGCTCATCGAGGCGGTCCTTCGGGTCCATCGTCGGGTAGCGGCGACCCGCGGAGATGAGGTAGGTGAAGCGCTCGTCGTTATCGGGCAGCAGGCTGAGGGTTTCGACGAGGGCGTCGCGCTTTTCGAGGATGGTCATCGGGACGGTGTGCCCCGGGTACTGCGGCCTCGCGGCGCAGGCGTCAAGACGACGACGGGGAGGTGGACGCGCCGCCAGCGGCCGCGGGCAGCCAGCGCTGGAGCACCTGGCGCAGTCCCTGGGCCCGGACAGGCTTGGTGACAAAATCATCCATGCCCGAGGCGCGGCAGCGCTCCTCGGTGGTCGTCTGGGCATCGGCGGTCAGTGCGATGATCGGCGTGCGGCGCCGGACGGGGCGGGCCGTGGACTCGTGGGCCCGGATCGCCTCGGTGGCGGCGAAACCATCCATGACCGGCATCTGGCAGTCCATGAGGATGAGATCGTAGGACCGCGCGGTCGCGAGGCGCACGGCGTCGGCACCGTCGGCCACGACATCGACGCGCATGCCCGCGCGTTTGAGCATCTCGACGATCAGCACCTGGTTGATCTCCGTGTCGTCGGCCAGCAGCACGTGATGAAATCCCGTGCTGTCGCCTGGCGGCGGAGAGGCGGGAACATGCGCGTCGCGCGCGGCCTCCAGGTCGGGCTCCGCGGGCGCCAGGGAATGGGTGAACCAGAATGTGGAGCCGCGCCCCATCTCGCTTTCCAGGCCGATGCGGCCGCCCATCAGCTCGACCAGTTGCTTCGAGATCGCGAGTCCCAGGCCCGTGCCGCCAAAACGCCGTGTGGTCGACGAGTCGGCCTGGGTGAACTTGGCGAAGAGCCGCCCCTGCGCCTCGGCGGCGATGCCGATGCCCGTGTCAATGACGCTGATACGGGCGAGACCAGCCGCGTCGGGCTGCACCCGGATCTGCACGGCGCCCTGGCGGGTGAACTTGATGGCGTTGCCGGCGAGATTGAGCACGACCTGACGCAGGCGGTCCTTGTCGCCGACCCAGGCGCGGGGCACGGCGGCGTCCCAGTCGAAGGCCAGCGAGAGTTTCTTTTCGGCCGCGCGCGGCTGGAGTACGGCCACGGCCGCAGCGATCACGTCGCGTGCGTTGAACGGCTCGTGATCGATGTGCACGTGCCCCGCCTCGATCTTGGAGAAGTCGAGGATGTCATTGATCACGTGCAGAAGCGCCTCGGCTGAAGCCTTGATCGTGGAAACGTATTTGAGCTGGGTGGTGTCGAGCGGCGTGTCGCCGAGCAGATTGGCGAAGCCGATCACGCCGTTCATGGGCGTGCGGATCTCGTGGCTCATGACGGCCAGGAACTCGCTCTTGGCGCGGCTGGCCGCCTGGGCGTCGTCGCGCGCACGCATGAGTTCGCGGGTCGCCACCTGTTGCTCGCGGTTGAGGATGGCGATGCCGATCTGGTCGGCGAGCTGGCAGCCGAAGCTGATCTCGCGCGGCTCCCAGGCGTGCGGACGTCCGACGCATTCGAAGCGGAGCAGGCCGAGATCGCGGCTCGAGGTGCGGATCGCCACGTCCAGGAGCGAGGTGACCCCGTGTGGTTTCAGGTAGGGCTCGACGTAACCGCGTGTGCGCGGGTCGGTGAGCGCATCGTCGGCATCGACGTAGCGCGAGCTGGCGAAGGCGCCGAACTCCTCGGCGAAATCGCGGCGCAGCAGCACCGCGCCGGAGGAGTGGCGGGCCGCGGTCAGGTCGTAGAGGTCGCTGCAGCGCGCGGCCGAGCCGTCGGTTTCGAAGAGCCAGACGCTCACGCGCTCGAATCCGGTGGCATGCGCGGCCCGCTCGGTCACGACGCGCGCGAGAGCATCGACCTCGCCCGTGGCCAGCGCGGGAGCGGCCGTGACATGGGAGAACGCGTCGAGCGCGGCTTCGCTGTGCCGCAGCGCGTCGATGAGGGCCGCCTGGCTGCGCTTGGACGCGGTGATGTCGACGATCACCGCGACAAAGTGGTCGATGCGTTCGTCATGCCGGCGGACGCAGCGGACGTTGACATGGGCGTCGATGTGCGAGCCGTCGCGGCGCACGTAGCGGTTCTCGATCACATAACCCTGGCGCTCGCCGCTAAGGATCCGGGAGAGGGCGTCCTCGGCGCGCGCGCGGTCATCGGGGTGGGTGATCGCACCTGGCGCGCGCCGCAGGAGTTCGTCCCGGGTGCATCCGAGGATATCGCACAGACTTTGGTTGACCTCGATCCAATCGAAGGCCGGCGAGAGGATGGCCATGCCAACCAGGCTGTGGTCGAAGAATCCGCGGAAGCGCGCCTCGTTCAGCCGCAGCGTATGCAGCGAGCGCAGGCGCGACTGCTGGAAGAGGAAGATGCCGGCGCCCACCAGCGCGCTGCTGACGGCCGCGCCCGCCAGGCCCACGCCGAGGGCGCGACGCATGGCGGAGATGCGGCCGAGGTAGACCGACGCGTTGGAGTCGACGCCGATGACACACTCGAGCCGGCCGGCTGCGTCGTGCACGGGCATGAAGGCGCTCATGAACGTGCCCCACTTGTCGGCGTAGGGGCTGGCACTGAGCGTGGGTTCGCCCCGGCGGAAACACTCGGCCATCGCGGGATCCGGATCCTCGTAGATCTCGCCCAGCACGGCCTGGTCGATCACGCCGTCGCCGTCGGCGTCGACGGGCTGGGCGGCATCGACCGCGAACCGTATGCCATCGGGGCTCGTCCGCGCCGTATAGATGTAGCGGATATGCGGGAGCGCGCGGAGCATCTCCCGGAGCGGAGCGACGACGGCGACGTAGTCGGGGTCGTTGAGCTGGGCGGCATCGACGATCTTCGCGTGTGCGGCCACGTCGAGGCGACCTGCCGCGAGCCGGGCGGTGGCGAGCATCTCCTCGTTGATCGTGTCCCGGAGCACCTGGCGCGCGGTCAGGTAGAGCGCCCACTCGCAGGCGAAGGCACCGAGGAGAAACGCCGTGGCCGCGAGCAACGCCATCACGCCCGGACGGCTGAGTCGCCCGGGCTTGATGGGGGACGAGAATGGCTGGCTGGGGGAGGATCGCATGCGCGCGGGGCCGGCGCCGCGCCTTCGAGTGCCGGCCTCGGGAGGTGCAGAGCCATGCCCGTGCATCTGGGGTATCGACCCCGGGGCAGGGCGATTGAGGGTCGGCCCGGAAACTCCGACATGAGCCGGGGACATGTCGATTGTTGCATCCCGTCCTGAGGCCGCGGCGGTGTGCAGATCGACGTAGCTTTGGATCTCGCGTGAAGTTGGCGGTCTTGCGGACGGCCCACACCCGAACGCTACCCAGACGTTGCAAGGACTTGGCCAGACCGGTCCCCCCGGGCTCGACTGCGGCCGGAGTTGACAGGCGCATCATCCGCGCCGATATCGGTCGGCCGATGTCCCGAGTTCACCGCGTGATCGCGTTCGTGCTGGCCGCCCTCTGGCTGCCGGCCGTCGTGCATTGCGGGATCGAGATGCTGGGCGAGGAGTCGCCGGAGGCGCGCTGCTGTTCGCACGAATCCGACGGGGCGGTCGCCTCGACGGGGGCCTGCGTGGCCGATCACTGTGGCATCTTCGATGACGGCCACTTCAGGACCGAGTGTGGCTCAGTGGATGTGGCCATGCCGGGCCTCGGGGCGATCTTCGTGATCGCCTGGCAGAACTCGCTGGCGGTGAACGCCGGCGTCGAGGCGAAACAAGTGCTGCCGCGGCCGCCGCCGGAGTCGGCGTGTGCGGGGCAGTGGATGTTTGTGCGTCGGGCGGCGCCGCTGGCGAACGCTCCGGGACGGATCGCGGCCTGAGCCGGGCGCGCGCCGCGTGGCGCGCGCGTGATCTCGCAGGGGTTGTCTGACCCGCTGCGCTGCGAAAATCCTGCGGCCGAGCGGCCGCGCTGTCCCCAATCATCATGCGTTCGCTTTGTTCGGTATTCATTTCTCTGAGTCTGATCCCGTGCGCCGCCCACCTGGCCGCGTCGGACGAGCCGGCCCGCGTCAGCGTCGATGCCCTCGTCGCGTCGGTCTCGGCCTCTCATCCGGAGCTGGCTTTCTACGAGGCCGAGATCGCCGCCGCGCGCGCCGAGGGTCGTGCGGCGCGCGCTTGGGCGGACCCGGAACTGGCCTTCAGCCTCGGGCGCAAGAGCGTCGGTGACGCCGGCCTCTCGCGCGAAGGAGCGGCCTGGAGCGTCTCGCTCGCTCAGACCTTCGAGTGGCCCGGGCGCCTCGCGCTGCGCAAGGCGGTGGCCGACCGCGATCTCGCACTCGCCGAGTTGGGGTTCGCGGGTTTTCGCGCCGAACTGGCGGGTCGCGTGCGCGCCCTCGCGCTCGAGTTGCTCGCCGCGCGGGCCGCGGCCGCGGCCGCGGCGGAGGTGGCGGCGCGTTTCGGCGAGTTGAAGGCCACGTTCCTGGCGCGCGAGCCGGGTGGCCTCACGCCGCAGCTGGAGATCCGCGTGATCGAGGCGCAGGAGCTCGTGCTCCAGCGTCGCGCCACGCAGGCGCGGCTCGAGGTCGATGCCGCGCTCATCGCGCTCAACCTGCTGCGCGGCGTGCCGCCGGAGACGCCGCTCGCGCTGGAGGGCCGGCGTTCGCAGTTTGCGGCGGTTCCCGAGGCCGGAGTTCTCTCGGCGCTCGCGCGCGAGAAGAACCTCGGGCTCCGGATGCGCGTGGTGGAACTGGAACGCCAGGGCCTGCGCGTCGACCTCGCGCGACACGAGGGCAAACCGGCCGTGACGCTCGCGCCATTCTACGAGGAGGAGCGCGCCGGCGAGCGGGAGCGGACCCTGGGTGTCGGCGTCTCCGTGCCGTTGCCCTTGGGCGGGCGCACCCCGGCGGCAACGGCCGCCGCGGAGGCGCGTCGGGCACAGGCCGAGGCGTCGCTCGCAGCCGCTCAGCTCGAGCTCGAGCGCGAGGTGCTCATCGCACGGCAAGCGTATCAGGCCCATCGTGACGACCTCGAGCGCTGGCCGCCCGCGACCATCGAGGCATTCCGTGAGGCCGCGGCCACGGCCGATCGGCACTACCGGCTCGGGGCCGTGCCGATCACCACTTATGTCGAATTGCAGGGCGCCTATCTTGACGCGGTCGAGGGCGTGCTCGCGATCGAGCGCGCCACGCTTGAGGCGGGGCTGAAACTTGAGGGCCTGACCAGCGGGACCTGGCAGGCGGTGGAGGTGGCGCCATGAGCCCGCGCCTGCTGCCGATTCTTTCGCTGGTGTTCGCCCTGGCCGGGTGTTCGCCCCGTCACGAGAGGGGCGTCGCGGAGGGCGCCGGTCACGATCACCACGCGCATGGCGCGGAGGCCGTGGCCGCCGAGTATAAGGCCGGCCATGGCGTGCGTCTGGGGGCGACGGCCGCGGCCTTCGTGGGCTTGCGTCTTGGCGATGTGGAGACGCGCGATCTTCCCTCGGCATCGGCCGCGACGGCCGTGCCGCGCGACGCGGTGTTACACACGGTGCGCGGGACCTTCGTCTTCGTGGACAATGGTGGCTGGCTGCTGCGCACGCCAGTGTCCGTTGGCGTGAGCGAGGACGGCTGGGTCGAGGTCCGCGATGGGCTCTACGAGGGCGACCGTGTCGCGGTGGCCGGCGTGGACGCGCTCTGGCTCGCCGAGATCTCGGCCGTCAACGGCGGCGTGGGCTGCGCGGACGGGCACTGAGGGTTCACGCCATGCTCGAACATATCGTCGAGTTTTCGCTGCGGCGTCGTGCGCTCATCGTGTTCGGCGTGCTGGCACTCGCTGTCGTGGGCGTGTGGTCCGCCACGCGCGTGCCGATCGATGCCGTGCCGGACATCACGAGCCCGCAGGTGCAGATCAACACCGCGGTCGACAGCCTCGCGCCCGAGGAGATCGAGACGCTCGTGACCGTGCCGATCGAGGCCGAGATGGCTGGGCTGCCCGGGCTGCGCGAGCTGCGCTCGCTCTCGAAGTTCGGCCTGTCGCAGGTCACGATGACCTTCGAGGACGGCACTGACATCCACCTCGCGCGCCAGCTCGTGACCGAGCGGCTCGCGCACACGCGTGAAGCATTGCCGGAAGGGCTTGCGCCCGGCCTCGCGCCGATCAGCACCGGCCTGGGCGAGATCGTCTACTATACCGTGCGTTATCGTGCCGACGCGCCGGACCGACCGACCGACCGCGACGAGCAGTTGCGCACGCTGCGGCTCATCCACGACCTGCAGATCAAGCCGCTGTTGCGCGCCACTCCGGGCCTGGCGGAGGTGAATGCCATCGGCGGCTACGAGCGTCAGTTTGTCGTCGAACCCGATCCGGAAAAGCTCGCGCACGCCGGCGTGAGTTTCGCGCAGCTCATCGACACGGTGCGCAAGAGCACGGACAACGCCGGCGGAGGCATCCTCGAACTGGGCGGGGAGGCCGTGATTGTGCGCGCGGATACGCGCGTGCGCACCGCAGCCGACCTCGCGGGGCTGCCGGTGAAGTTCGCCGGCGGCGTGCGGCCGATCACCGTGGGTGATCTGGCCGGAGTGGGTATCGGCTCGGCCGTGCGCACGGGCGCGTCGACCGAGGACGGCGAGGAGACGGTCACCGGTGCGGCCATCATGCTCGCGGGCGGCAACAGCCGGCTGGTCGCCCAGGCCGCCGTCGAGCGTCTGCACGAGATCCAGCGCCGGCTCCCGACCGGGGTGGAACTGCGCGTGACGTATGACCGGTCCGATCTGGTCAACGCCACCATCCGCACGGTCGAGACCAACCTGGTCGAGGGCGCCATCCTCGTGGCGGCTGTGCTCTTCGCGCTGCTGGGCAACTGGCGCGCTGCGGCCATCGTCACGCTGGCGATCCCGCTCTCGTTTCTCTTCACGCTCACCGGGCTGGCGCAGGGCGGATTGAGCGCGAACCTCATGAGCCTGGGTGCGATCGACTTCGGACTGATCGTCGACGGGGCGATCGTGATGGTGGAGAATATCATGCGCCACCTCGCCGAGCGGCAGCATGCGTTGGGGAGAAAACTCACGGCAGCCGAACGACTCGCGGAGGTGCGCACGTCCGCGCGCGAGGTCGCGCGCCCGATGTTCTTCGGCGTGCTCATCATCACCGTGGTTTACGTGCCGATCCTCGCGCTGGCCGGGATCGAGGGGAAGATGTTCCGGCCGATGGCCATCGCCGTGATGCTCGCCATCGGCGGCGCGCTCGCGCTCGCGCTCACGCTCATGCCGGTGCTGTGTTCGTGGATGCTCTCAGGCAGCATCGCCGAGCGTGACGGCTGGCTCGTACGCGTGGCCAAGGCCATCTACACGCCGCTGCTCGCGGCGGCGTTGCGCGTGCGGATGGCGGTCGTGCTCGCCGCCGTGGTCCTCTTCGGCGGCGCGGTCGCGGTCTTCCTGCGGCTGGGCGCCGAGTTCATCCCGCAGCTCGACGAGGGCTCGATCGCCTTGCAGATGATCCGCGGCAACAGCGTGGGCCTGGTCGCCTCGGTCGACCTGCAGCGGCGCTCGGAGCGACTCCTGCTGGAGCAGTTCCCCGAGATCCGCCTGCTCTTCTCGCGCATCGGCACGGCGGAGATCGCGATGGACCCGATGGGCCCGAACACCTCGGACACCTACGTGCAGCTCCAGCCGCACGAACAGTGGCGGCGCGTCGACGGACGCACGATCAGCAAGGCGGAACTCGTCGAGCTCATGCGTGACACGCTGGCGGAGACCGTGCCCGGCCAGACCTACCTCTTCACCCAGCCCGTGCAGCTGCGCTTCAACGAGATGATGGCCGGCGCGCGCGCCGACCTCGCGCTCAAGATCTACGGCGACGACTTCGAGGAACTCGAGCGCCTCGCCATGGTTGCGCGCGATGTGCTGCGCGACGTGCCGGGCGGCGGCGACGTCGAGTTCGAGGCGCTGGGCCGCGTGCCCATGCTCGAGATCACGCCGCGGCGCGAGGCGCTGCAGGCGCTCAACCTGCACGCCGACGAGATCAACGACACTGTCGCCGCCGCGCTCGGCGGCGTGCCGGCGGGTTCGATCATCGAGGGCAGCCGGCGTTTCGACGTGGTCGTCCGGCTGCCCGAGGCGCGGCGGCTCGACGTCGCGGCGCTGGCCGACCTTCCCGTGCGCACGGAGGAAAACGACGGCATCCAGGTCCCCCTCGGCCGGCTCGCGCGCATCGAGGTGGCCGACCGCGTGGGCACGATCACGCGCGAGAACACGCAGCGCCGGGTCGCGATCCTGATCAACGTGCGCGGGCGCGACACCGAGGGTTTCGTGCGCGAGGCGGAGGCGCGGCTGCGCTCCGCCGTGGCATGGCCGGCCGGATACAGTTTCGAGTTTGGCGGTCAGTTCGAGAACCTCCAAGCCGCGCGGGCGCGGCTGGCGATCGTCGTGCCCGTGGCGCTGGCGCTCATCTTCGCGCTCATCTACGCGAGTTTCGGCAGCGCGCGGCAGGCGGCGCTGATCTTCGTGTGCGTGCCTCTGGCGGTGACCGGCGGCGTGGCCGCGCTGTGGATGCGCGGGCTGCCTTTCACCATCTCGGCGGCGGTGGGTTTCATCGCGCTCTCCGGCATCGCCGTGCTCAACGGCATCATGCTCATCAGCTTCATCAACCAGCTGCGCGCACAGGGGCGCGAGGTGCGCGCGGCGGTGGTCGAAGGCACGCTCACGCGCCTGCGGCCCAAGCTCATGACTGCGCTCGTCGCCTCGCTCGGCTTCGTGCCGATGGCGCTGTCGACCGGCCCCGGCGCAGAGGTGCAGCGCCCGCTCGCGACCGTGGTGATCGGCGGGATCGTCACGGCGACCTTCCTGACCTTGGTCGTGCTGCCGGTGCTCTACGACTGGATCGAGGGCGGGCGGGCGCCTCGTTCGGCTTCCATCTCACAACCATCCCAAACATGACATACCTGCGCACCATCCTCGTCGCGGCGCTGCTCGGCGCCGCCTTCGTCTCATCGGCCCGGGCCGAAAAGGTCCAGGCCGGCCCCAAGGGCGGTCGACTGCTCGAAACCACGCCGGCCCGGGCGGAGTTTTTCGTCACGCCCGAGAAGAAAGCCGAGGTCGTGTTCTACGACGCGGCCCTTCAGCCGGTGGCTCCCGGCACCCAGGTCGTCACGCTCACGGCCGAGGTGCCCGGCGGGCGCACCACCGTGGCGCTCGAGCCCACGGCGACCGGCTTCATCTCCAAGGAGGCGCTGCCGGACGGCGCGCCGTATCGTGTCGTCCTCCAGGTGAGGTCGGCGCCCGGGGACAAACCGCAGAATCACCGCATCGACCTCAATCTGGCGCATTGCGGGGGATGCTCGCGCGCCGAGTACGCGTGCACGTGCGAGGGGCATTGACCGGGCCGGGGGAGTGCACACGCACCCGGCGGGCGATGGCGGAGCGCCATCCGGGCTCGGCCGAGGTGAACCGCTGCGGACCGGTTTTGACGCCGAGGCGCTCTGCAGTATGGTGCCGTCCCGTATGATCAAGCTTCCGACCTCGCTCGCCCTTTCCGCCCTCCTCGCGGTCGCTGCGCTGCTGTCTGGCTGCACGACCTCCACCACGCCGATGAACCGCATCGACGCCAACCGCGCCGAGTACGAGACCTGGCCGCTCGACGTGAAGCAGGCCGTGCTCGACGGGCGGGTGGAGAAGGGCATGACCTCGAAACAGGTCGAGGTCGCGATCGGCGAACCGACCGGAAAGGAACTGCGCGAGACGCGGCAGGGTTCGCGCGAGGTCTGGACCTACAAGACGAAGGGCAGCGCCGGTGGCAGCAATCCGCTCAAGGGCTCGACCGTCTCGGTCGGCACGTGGGGCGTGGGCGTGCAGTCGGGCCCGCTGGGTAACAACGACGCCTACGTCGAGACCTTCGAGGTCGTCTTCGAGAACGATCGCGTGGTCGATACCAACGGTTCGCAGGCCAAGTAGCCTGCCACCCTTTCAGCGAATCGCGCCCCTGGCGGCGCCGCGGCTCAGACCGCGGCGGCCGCGGCCGGCGCGGGTGCGCGCAGGGCCACGAGGGCGCTCACCACGGCAGCCGCCTGGTCGAGCCCGACCTGGGCTGTGTTGATGAGCAGGTCGTAGTGCAGCGGGTCGGCGACCTCGCAGTCGAAGACCGAGCGCACGTAGGAGCGGCGGGCGGAATCGACCTGGCGGTTGTGGGTGGAGGCCTCGCGCAGCGGGCACTGCATCACGCGCGCCATGTGCCGGTCGCGATGATCGGTCGGTGCCGTCAGGCGGATGTGGATACCGCCAGGCACGCCCGCGGTGGCGAAGTTGGCGCCGCGGCCCACGAGGATGACGCGCCCGCGCGTGGCCAGCTCGCGCAGGAAATGGTTGGTGCGCTGCACGAGGTCCCAGAGGTTGGGGTGCAGGCCGACGATCTCGCCCACCGACGAGGTGAGTTCCGACACCTTGTCCTCGGGCAGGAAGCGCGCGAGCTTGGGCGACAGGTCGTGCGAGGTGAGCATGTGTTGCACGATCTCCTGGTCGAAGACCGTCCAATGCGGCTGACCCTCGGCGGCGGGTTGCTGGCGGTTGAGCTGGCCGGCGAGCAGGCGCGCGAGGGATGAACCGCCCGAGCCGCACTCGCGCGAGATCGTGACATACTGCGACGGCGGCGCGCCCCGCACGCCCCCGGTGAGCGGGGGCCGGGTGAGCTGAAGGTCGAGGTAGGAACGGGCCTTTTCGAAGACGGGCGGGGCGATGTGCATGGTGGTCTTCTGCTGGGGTTGCTGGTGGGTGATTGTCCCGCGGTCGCGCGACCGCGCCTCTGCGGCAGCGTACCCGCGATTCGGCCCCGCGCAAACCGAACCTCCGCGCCGCCTGTGACGGTTTCTTGACGCGAACCTCCGCGAATCCCTCCGGGGCTCGTTCCGTAGAGTATCGGCATCCCTCAAGGGGTATTGCCCGGGGCCCGATGAACGAGACGCAGGCTGCGGGTTTCC
This sequence comes from Opitutaceae bacterium, assembly GCA_014879845.1. GTDB lineage: Bacteria > Verrucomicrobiota > Verrucomicrobiia > Opitutales > Opitutaceae > JAEWQP01. The sequence continues at coordinate 22,510 of JACSRI010000270.1, read as the reverse complement.
TCCGCGGCCCGCGCTCTCCTTCCCATACCAGCTCATGCTGCTTGATCCCAGACCGGCCGGCTCTGTCCCGGGCCCGAGTGACGATGTACGCCTGCGCCTGCTCGCCGGGCAGTGCGGCGTTATCGTCTACGAGGTCGATCCGACCTCGGGCAGCCTCACGATCCAGGGGCCGATCGAGCGCCTCACGGGATTCAGTGCCGGCGAACTCGCGCAGCTGGGCTTCGCCGGTTGGCTGGAACGCATCGACGCGAGCGACCGCGACATCCTCATCGGCGAGATCGAGGCGGCGCAACGCACGGGCCAGGCCTACGAGTGCGGCTACCGGTTCCTCCGGCGCGATGGCACGTGGGTCGAGGTCTCCGATCGCGGCGCGCCACTTCCGCCACAACCGGGGCGGCCACGCACGGTCCTGGGCACGCTCAATGACGCCTCGATGCGTTCGCCCGGCGAGGTGAAGGACCTGCTGCATTCGAGCTGGGAGCGCTTCCGTCGGCTGAGCGAGAGTTCGCCCGTCGGCATCCTGCAGCTCGATTCCGAGGGGCACTGCGTCTACCTCAACCAGCGCGGCCACGAGATCTCCGGCCACACCCACGGCGCGATGTACGGCCGACTGTGGATCGAGTGTGTTCATCCGGAGGACGGCGCCGCGATCCTTCGCCGCTGGGACGACCACCACGCGCGCGGGCTGGGCGACTTCGAGACCGAGTGCCGCGTCGCGCGGGCCGACGGCGCCTCGCGGTGGGTCCAGGTGCGCATGCGCGCCATGCGCGACGACGCGGGAGCCGTCATCGGCTTCGTGGGCACGGTCGACGACGTCACCGAGCGTCGCGACGCGCAGGCGCGACTGGCCGCGAGCGAACGGCGTTTCAACGCCGTCTTCCAGTCCAGCCCGATCGCCCTGACCATCTCCTCGCTGGAGGACGGCGGGATCATCGACGTCAACCCCGCCGCGTGCCGGATGTTTGGGTACATGCGCGAGGAACTGCTCGGCCGGACGATCTCGGAGTTTGCCAACTACCGCAGCGCGGCCGAGCGCGAGGCCTTCATCGCGACCGTCCTGCACTCGGGCCGGAGCGCGCAGGCCGAGCGCCTCGTGCGCCACCGCGATGGCAGCGCGTTCACCGTCCTCGCGAGCTACGACCTGATCGAGATCGACGGTGTCACCCGCATGCTCATCGCCGTGCAGGACATCTCCGAGCGCAAGCGCATGGAGGACGTCCTGCGCGGGAGCGAGGAGCGCTTCCGCCTGCTCGTGGAAAACTCCAACGTGCTCGTCGCCGAGCTCAGCAGCGAGGGCTGCTACCGCTATGCCAGCCCGAACCACGCCGCCCTCCTCGGCTATGCGGCGCGCGAGCTGATCGGGCGCAATGTCTTCGAGTTGATCCACGCTGAGGATCAGGCGCAGGTGCGCGCCCGCGTCGCCTCGGGCAACGGGGGCAGCGTGCGCTTCCGCCTGCGCCACCGCGACGGCGGCTGGCGCTGGATCGAGTCCTCCGGGCGCACGTTCCTGACCTCGGCGGGCGACGTCCGGGTGGCGGCTGTCTCGCGCGACGTGACCGACGAGGTGCGCGCCGAGGAGGTGCGGCGCGGGTTGGAGGCCCAGCTGCGCCAGGCCCAGAAGATGGAGGCCATCGGCACGCTCGCCGGCGGCATCGCCCACGACTTCAACAACATCCTCACCGCGCTCTTCGGCAACCTGCAGTTCGTGAAGCGCATCCTCCCGGCCGACCACGAGGCGGCCAACCATGTGGTCGACGCGCTGGAGGCAAGCGTGCGCGCCCGCGACCTCGTCACCCAGATCCTCACCTTCAGCCGCCGCCAGGACCAGCAGAAGCGCGTGCACAGTCCCGGGCGCATCGTGCGCGACGCCCTGCGCCTGCTGCGCGCGTCGCTGCCCTCGTCCATCGCGATCGAGACCCGCATCGAGGCCGACTGCCCGAACCTGCTCTGCGACGCCACGCAGATCCACCAGGTCGTCACCAACCTCGGTGCCAACGCCGGCCACGCCATGCGCGGCCGGGGCGGGGTGCTCGCGGTCGAGCTGTGTCGTGTGCCTCCGGATACGATCGAGCTGGGCGGCCATCCGCAGCTTCGCCCCGAGCACGAGCTCTGCCTGCGCGTGCGCGACACGGGGTGCGGTATGGATGCGGCGACCCTCGAGCGGATCTTCGAGCCGTTCTTCACGACGAAGGGCCCGGGCGAGGGCACGGGGCTCGGACTCGCCGTCGTGCACGGCATCGTGCAGGACCACGGTGGCGTGATCCTGGTCGAGAGCGCACCGGGCGAGGGGACGGAGTTTTCCATCTTTCTGCCCGCGCACCGCGGCCCGGAGGAGGAGGTGCCGGGTGATCCGGGGCCGCTCGCCGTCGGCGCGGGCCAGCGCGTGCTGCTCGTCGACGACGAGACCGCGCTCGTGCGCCTCGGCAGTGCGATGCTCCGCACCCTAGGTTACGAGCCGGTCGCTTTCGCCGATCCGGTGCGTGCGCTTGAGGCGTTCGAGGTGGAGCCCGGGAGTTTTGAAGCCGTGATCACCGACTACACCATGCCGGGTCTCGACGGGCTCAGGCTCGCCGCCCGCGTGCGCGAGCTGCGCGAGGACGTGCCGATCATCATCGCCTCGGGCTACGCCGGTCCGGCGGAGATCGCCGCGGTGGAGAAGCTCGGCGGGGCTTGCTTCATGCCCAAGCCCTTCGGACTCGACGCCGTGGCCCAGCGCCTGCGGCAGCTGCAGGCGGCACGTTCCGCCCCGGCGCCGGTCTGACGCGCGGCGCTGGCTCGCCCGCATCACAGCGTTCGGGTCGGCGGCGTGTTCGGGCAAGAAAAAGGGCCGGTCGTGACGGCCGGCCCGGAAGTGTCGGCGACGGCGACGGGCGCTCAGCGCATGCGGGCAAACGTGCCGCGCAGCACGTCGATGTGGGCGGCGTGTTTCACGCGCTCACGCGACTTGGCCACGAGTTGCGCCTCGAGTTCGTTCTTCGAAGGGGGATTGACCTGGTAGAACACGCCGTAGACGCCGGGCGCCTCGAGATTGGCGAGGCGGAAGGCGGCATCGGCGTCGCTCGGGTCATGGCGCTGGGCGTCGTCGGGCGTGCCGTCGCCCTTCTTGAGCTGCACCTCGACGAACTTGCCGCCCTTGCGCGGCACCGCCGCATCGAAGGCGCCGGGATAGAACTCCACGCACTCGGAGAGGATCTCGATCACCGAGAATCCCTTGTGCGCATACGCGCGCTCGTACATGTCCACCATGTGGTTGACCTGCGCGGCGTGGCTGCGGGCGATGAAGGTGGCGCCGCTGGCAAGCAGGGCCTTCATCGGGTTGACCGGGCGGTCGAACGCGCCGGTAGGGTCGGTCTTGGTCTTGAAGCCGATGGGCGAGGTGGGCGAGGTCTGCTTCTTCGTCAGGCCATAGACGGAGTTGTCCATGATGACGTAGGTCAGGTTGATGTTCTTGCGCGCGCCGTGGAAGAGGTGGTTGCCGCCGATGGAGAAGCCGTCGCCATCGCCGCCGAACACGAACACATGCAGGTCGTCGCGCGAGAGGCTCACGCCGCTGGCGAACGGGATGGAGCGGCCGTGGATGAAGTGGCCGCTGTGCGAGTTGACGAAGTAGGGAAAGCGCGAGGAGCAGCCGATGCCGGCGAGCACGACGATCTTCTCGTGCGGGATCTGCGCCTTCTCGAGGAAGCGGTAGAACGACGCGAGCACGGCGAAATCGCCGCAGCCCGGGCACCAGGTCGGGTGATCGGCGGTGAGGTCCTTCTTCTTCAGCGGCTGGCGGGGGGCGGGAGCTTCGACGGTGGAGGACATGGGAAATGCGGAGTGCGGAATGCGGATTGCGGGATTTTGCGATTGAGACGGGCGGGTCTGTCTCAGGCTCCAGGATACAGCGAGAACGTCGAGGTCTGCTCGCCGCTGAGGCGGCGGACGCCCTCCAGGATCTCGCGCACGCGGTAGGTGAGGCCGTCGGTCTTGGTGATCGAGCGGATCTTGTTGAGCGCGTAGCGGGCGCGCAGGAGGGTGGCGAGCTGGCCGAAGCCGTAGAGGCCCTCGTCGTTGACCTCGACCACGAACACCTGGCGGTAGCGCGCGAAGATCGGCTCGAGGCCGTTGGGGAGCGGGTGGATGTGGCGCAGGTGCAGGTGGGCGATCTTCTGACCGGCGGCCTGGCCGCGCTTGACCGCCTCGCGGATCGGACCCCAGGTCGAGCCCCATCCGACGAGCAGCACGTCGCCGTCCTGGTCGCCGCAGACCTCGGGGACCGGCAGCGTGGCGGCGAGCTGGCGCAGCTTGTCGCGGCGCTTGGCCGTCATCTTCATGTGCAGGGCCGGGTTGCCGGTGGGATGTCCGCCCTCGTCGTGCTCGAGGCCGGTCACGGTCGGGTAGGCGCCCTTCATCGGCGTACCCGGCGGCGCATGACGCGTCATGCGGTCGAGCGGGTAGGGCTTGAAGTCCTCGCCGCGCGGCGAGAGGTCGAGCACGGGCTTGACCATGATCTTCTCCAGGTCGGGCTCGTCGAAGGCCTCGATGCGGGAGGAGAGGGCCTGGTCGGAGAGGATTATGACCGGGACCGAGTATTCCTTGGCGATCCGGCACGCATCCATCGTGAGGTAGAAGCAATCCTCGACGTTCTGCGGCGCGACGACCACGCGCGGGGCGTCGCCGTGGCTGCCGTAGATCGCCTGCATGAGGTCGGACTGCTCGACGTTGGTCGGCAGGCCGGTGGACGGACCGCCGCGCTGGATGTTGACCACGACCAGCGGCATCTCGGCCATCACGGCCCAGCCGAGCGCCTCCATCTTGAGGGAGAGGCCCGGACCGGAACTGCCGGTCATCGAGAGGTGGCCCGCGTAGGCGGCACCGAGCGCGAGCGACACGGCCGCGAGTTCGTCCTCGCACTGCACGAACGTGCCGCCGTATTTCGGCAGCTCGGTGCGCAGGATCTCCATGATCGAGGACCACGGCGTGATCGGGTAGGCGGCGCCATAGCGACAGCCGGCGGCGATCAGCCCGTAGGCGATGGCCTGATTGCCGTCCATCGTGACCTGCGGGCAGGCGTTCGGCCGGACGGGGTCTTCAAACGCGTAGTAGCGCTTGAGCAGGCCCTCGACCGTGTAGGCGTAGCCGGCGTCGAAGGCGAGGAACGCGTTGCGCAACACGTCGCCGTCCTTCGTGCCGAAACGCTCGGTGATGAGCGCGCGGAGCTTGTCCACCTTCAGGCTGAAGAGGCGGGCGAGCAGGCCGAGGACAAACATGTTCTTGCCCTTGTCCTTGGCCGCGCCGCCGCAGGCCTCGATCGTCAGGCCGGTGATGGCCACGCCGCAGTGGACGAAGCGCTTGTCGTCGAGGTTGGGTTTGACGTGGTCGGTGTCGTAGATGAGCACGCCGCCCTCGCGGAGAAAACTGATGTGGCTCTCGTAGCTGTGCTGGTAGAACGCGACGAGGAAGTCCGCCTGGTCGCCGGCGGAGAGCACCTCGCCGCTGCCCATGCGCACCTGGAAGATCGACGGTCCGCCCGAGATGGTCGACGGGATCGTCATGTAGGTCATGACGTCCTGGTCGCTGCGGCCGGCCAGACGAGCGAGAAAACCGCCGATGGTCTGGATGCCATCCTGCGAGTTGCCGGCGAGGCGGATGACAGCGTCCTTGAGCTTTTCGACGGAAGGGGCGCCGCCTTCGGGCGTCGCCGTGGAGGAGGTGGGAGAAACCATGGATGGTGAACGCGATTCCGGCCGGGGCCGGTGAGAAACAGGGGATGGACGGACAACGCCCGCGCCGCTCACGAAAAGGAACGGCAGGGATTTCGCACTATTTCTAGGGTGGACAGTGCGCGCAATTAAAGAGTGTGCGGTTGTTTGATAGAGATCATAATAGCTCCGGCTGACGGGCCTTCGTGGCCGGTGGAGACCCCGGGGGCGGGCCCGAGTGCGGCGCGGCGCCGGCGAACTCGGAGGTTGCGCGGGCGGCGCGCCGCTGGGTCGATGGGAGACGCATGCTTCTCTTCCTCGGCCTGTGCCTGGTCTCGCGGTTCGCCTATTCGGTCAACGACATCCTCGTCGGCCGGCTGGCTCGCCTGCACTCGCGCACCGAGGTGGCGGCGTGGCGCGGCGTCTCGCTGGGCGTGACGATGGCGCCGTGGCTGCTCTTCGTCCCGGCGGCCGCGTGGCCCACCCTCGCCGACCGCTGGCCGGACGTGGCGATCCTGCTCACCGTGACCGCGGCCGCGAACCTCATGATGCTGCAGGCCTCGCGACTCATGCCGTTCGGCGTGCGCGCGGCGTTCGTGGTGTCGGGGATCGCGGCGTTCAGCGGCCTGCTTGGCTGGGCCGTGCTGGGCGAGCGCATGAGACCGGCCGAGATCGGCCTCAGCGTGGTCGTGGTCGGCAGCGCCGTGTTGTCGGCGCTGGGTCGGCACGCGACCCATGAGTTCCAACCCGATCTCCGGCGTGGCGCGTGGTATGCCGTCGGGGCGGCGGTGTTGATCGCGTGCATGGGGCTCATGGTGGCGCGCCTCTCTCGCGCGACCCACCCGCTGCTCACTGCGTGGGTGTGGGAGTTTGGCGGCGGCCTCGTGCTGTTTGGCCCGCTGGCGCTGCGCTACGCGAGGGTGGGCGTGCCGGTCGACCTGCGGACGCGCGTGCGGGCGATCGCGATCGCCTCGTCACCGACGGTCATCGGCTCGGGCTTTTCCGCGCTCGCGCTGACGATGGGGTCGCTCGGCGTCTGGGCGGCGGTGGCGGGCACGCAGGTGCTCTTCACCGCGGTGCTCGGCGTGGCCTGGCACCGGGAACTGATCGGTCCGCGCCGCTGGGCCTGCTTCGTCGTCGCGGCCGTGGCGATCGGGGTGCTGGGTTGGGTCGGGACGCACTGACTCCGTGGACAACAAGAAGGCCGCACCCGGCGGGTGCGGCCAAAGTCGTTGTCGGGAACGTGCGGGGACGGTCAGTCGTCGCTTCGACCGCCTCCGAATGCCGTGAGCAGATAGAGCAGGTAGCCGAGCGACGAGACGAACGCGGCCACGTAGGTGAGCGCCGCCGCATCGAGCGTCTCGTCGACACCCTCCATCTCGTCCCGGCCGAGGATGCCGAGCGTCACGAGCTGGGCCTTGGCACGGCGGCTCGCGTCGAACTCGACCGGCAGGGTCACGAGCTGGAAAAGGGTCATCACGCCGAGCGCGGCGATGCCGATCGTGAGCAACATGCCGCCCATCGAGCCGAGCAGATACATGCCGAAACCCGTGACCATGTAGGCGACGGGCGCGGCGAACTGCACCACGGGCGCCATGTTCTGTCGCACCTGCATCATGGTATAGCCGACCTTGTGCTGGATGGCATGGCCGGCCTCGTGCGCCGCGACGCCGAGGGCGGCGAGACTGGTGCCGTGGTAGTTCTGCTCGGAGAGCGCGAGGCGCTTGTTGATCGGGTCGTAGTGATCGGTGAGTTTGCCCGGCACACGCACGATCGCGACGTCGTGGATGCCGGCGGCGCGCATCACCGCATCGGCCGCCTCGGCGCCCGTGATCCGGCCGCGCGAGGCGACCTGCACGTTTTTCTCGTAGGCGCTGGAGACTTTCATCTGCGCCCAGAGGCCGAGCAGGATCGGGATGAGGATGAGGACGATCCAGAGTGTCATGGTCGATGGTAGGGTGGAGGTGTCCGATGAATGTCGGAGACGAAGCAGCTCGCGGCCCAGTTTCCCGTGGTGGGCCTCGCGCGTGCGATCTGCGGGCTAAGGTTTGGCTGATGAGCGGGTTGCGGGCGTGGAGTCCGGGAAGGTGGCAAAACGCGGCGCGGGGGCGCTGCGCCGAATTTGCCGACTCGCGCATGGACGGTCGGCCACAATGTCACACCGTGCTGGGCCCGGTCGGCCGAGCGCGAGGTCAGCGGACGGCTTTGGCCCGCGCCTCGACCCAGGCGATGATGGCCTCGTCGTCGTTCTCGTTGGCCCAGACCACATGCAGGAACTCGGCCGGATGGATGTCGTGCTGCTTGAAGAAACGACGGTCGCCGCCGCAGCCATACATCAGCGACGACGGCAGTTCGCCGCGGAGCTTGGCTTTGGTCTTCGGGATGATGCGCGGGAGCCACTCGATGCCGCGCACGGCGTCGGTCTTGGCGGGCATCTTTTCTACGTCGAGCACCACGCTCGAAGCCCGGCCCTTCTGGACCTGAAGAAAATAGTCGCGCCGGATCGCCTGCACGAGGAGGGCGGTCTCGAAGTCGGGTTCGCCGTAGTTGGCGGCGTCCTCGGCGTAGTCGAAAAAGTCCTGCGCCCGCGAGCCGATCGAAACGGCGTACTCGAGGTCGGCCTTGGAGAGCAGCGAAGCGGCCTCGCGACAGCCGTCGCGGTACGAAGCGATGGCGCGTTCGTAGACATCGCGGAACTTTTTCGGGAAATCGTAGTGGATCATGTGGAGCGGGAGTGAGGGTGAACGTTAACGTGAGCGTGCGCGAGAGTGCGGGCGACGGCGAATGGAGAGTGATGTTTCGCGAAAGCGCAAACGCACCGCACGCGACCATCCGGCGCCCACCCGTGCGGTGTCATCCGTTCCTTAACACGGGTTGCGAGCTGCGCGGGGTCCGTCAGGCCTGGTGTCAACGAGTCGGTGACACGCTCAGCGGCGCCGGCGGCGTTGGTGCTGCTGGCCCTGGCGGAACTTGCGCTCTTCGCGGATCCTGCCGCGGCGGTGCAACTCGGCCGGGTCGATGCGATCGGAGCGACCGTCGGTGCGCGAGGTCTTGTCCTGCTGCTGCTCGCGCTGCTTGCGGTCGCGCTCACGCAGGCGCGCCGGACGGAAGATCGCCTCCTCGCGCGGGCCGCGGGCACGGGCGTCGGCGGGCGCGGGTGCGGGCTGGAGACCGCGCGCCGGAGCCGACGCCGTGGCGGCGGCCGAGCCGTTGACGCGGCCGACGATCTTGAAGTCGATCTGGCGCTTGTAACGGTCGACGCGGTGCACGGCCACCTCGACGCGGTCGCCGACCGTGTAGCGGTTTTTCGTGCGGCGGCCGACCAGCGCCGTGCCGTCGTCACTGACATAGTACAAGTCGTCGTCGAGCGTGGACATGTGCACGAGGCCGAAGGCCATCGACTCGGTCAGCTCGATGAACATGCCGTGGTTGCGCGTCTCGGTGATCACGGCCTCGAAGCGCGTCTTCTTCTTCTTGCGGCCCTCGCGCTCGAAGAACTCAAGCAGCTTCACTTTGACCGACTCACGCTCGGCCTCGGCGCTGTTCGTCTCGGTCGTGCTCACGTGCTCGCCGAGCGAGGCGATCTTGGCCGCGGCGTAGTCGACCTTGGCGCCCGGCACGAGCGGCTGCCCGTGGAAGCGCGCGAGGTAATGCACGAACACGCGGTGCACGACGAGGTCGGCGTAACGGCGGATCGGTGACGTGAAGTGGAGGTAGTCGCGCTTGAAGAGGCCGAAGTGGCCGTCGGGCGTGCCGCGGTAGCAGGCCTTTTTCAGGCTGCGCAGCACCTGCGTGCGCAGGAGGTGACCCTGCGGGTGGTGGCGCAGCGTCTCGAGCAGGCGGTTGAGCTCGGCGCGCTGCGTCAGGTCGCCGCACTGCACGCCGAAGGTGCCGAGAAATTCCTGCAGCTCGAGCAGCCGGTCCTCGTCGGGCTCGTCGTGCACGCGGTAGAGCGCGGGCAGCCCGGCCTCGCGCAGCAGGCGCGCGACGGCCTCGTTGGCGGCGAGCATGAACTCCTCGATGAGCTGGTGGCTCTCGTCGTGCTCGACCTTCTCGAGGCGGTCGGCGTAGCCCTGGGCGTCGACGTAGATCTTCGTCTCGGGCATCTCCAGGTCGAGGCTGCCGTGGCGCATGCGGTCGCGGCGCAGGCGCGAGGCGATCGACCAGAGCGTGCGCACGATGGCGCGGAGCTGCTCGATCTCCTTGTGTGCGAGCTCGGAGAACGGCCGGCCGGCGAAGCCGGTCTGGTGCGCGGGCGGCGGCGGGAGTTTCCGGATCGCCTTCGGGTCGTCGTCCTTGAGCAGCACATACGCCTGCTTGTAGGTCATGCGCTTGATCGAGCGGATGACCGTGTTGGCGCAGGTCGTCTCGCGCAGCTTGCCCGCGCGGGTGAAGGTGAGGAAGACCGACTTGGTCAGGCGGTCGACGCCCTCCTTGAGCGAGCACACGCCGTTGGAGAGGGCGTGCGGCAGCATGGGTACGACCACGCCGACGAGGTAGGTGGAGTTGCCGCGCTTCTGCGCCTCGGCGTCGAGCGCGGTACCCGGGCGCACGTAGGCGGGCACGTCGGCGATGTGGATGCCGACGCGCAGCTCGCCCCCCGGCAGCTCCTCGAGCGAGAGCGCGTCGTCGAAGTCCTTCGCGTCGTCCGGGTCGATCGTGATCGTCGGGATGTGCCGGATATCGAGACGGCCGCGGCGTTCGGCCGGACCGACCTCCTGCGGGATGGCCTCGACCTCGCGCAGCACGGCCTCGGGGAAGTTCGGCTCGAGGTTGTACTTGTGCAGGATCGCCTTGAGCTCGGCCTGCGGTTCGTGCGTGCGGCCGAGCACCTCGAGGATCTCGCCCTCGGGGTTGAGGTGGCGTTGCGTCCACTCGTGCAGGCGCACGAGCACCTTGTCGCCCACCGCCGGGACGGGACGGATGGTGGTCGTGGCGGGGTCGGCCACGTAGATGTCGTGCACGATCCGCGGGTCGTCGGGCTCGACCAGCCAGAAGAGACGCGAACGCTGGAGGTTGCCTGTGACGGTCGTCCGGGCGCGCTCGAGGATGCGCACGACGCGGCCGGTCCGGCGGCGGTCGGGCCCGTCGCGAAACGGACCGCGCACCATGCGCTTGAAAACGTGCTTGGAGAGCTGCACGACCACGCGGTCGCCGTGCATGGCCACGCCGGTGTCCTCGGCGGCGATCTCGATGGGCTCGCGCTCGGGCTGGCCGGGCGGGACTTCGGGGATGAGCAGGGCGGCGCCGCTCTGGCGGAAGATCAGCTTGCCGGTGACGAGGTCGGCGTCGGCCGGGATGCAGTAGCGGTCTTTCTTCACGCGCACGATCGCGCCCTCCGATTCGAGCAGGCGCAGTTCGTGGGCGAGCTTGCGCCGATCCCGGCGGGCGACACCGAGCTTGGCGGCGAGGACCGGCACCGTCTCGGGCACGTAGTCGTGGCGCTTGAGATGCTGGAGGATGTGTTCGCGGAGATTCATGGAAAGGGAGTGTTCAGCGATCAGCGTTCAGCTGACGGCCAGAGTGGATGGCTCGGGGAAGTCGGGTGGCTGCATGGGGCTGGTCCAGAGCTGGCGGCTGAAAGCCGACCGCTCTCAGCTCTCCGGGGATAAAGGTGGAAATTCCGCAGCCGATGCAATTTACAGACTATCCTTCATGAAAATCGTCCACGTCGCAAGCGAGCTGTTTCCCCTCATCAAGACCGGCGGTCTGGCGGATGCGGTGGCGGCGCTGGCCAAGGCGCTGGCGGAGTTCGGGCACGACGTGGCGGTCATCCTGCCGGGGTTTCGGGCCGTGCTCGATCACCCGGAGTTTGCCCCGGCGCGGCTCGAGTTCGAGGTGCGCGTCGAGATGGGCGACGAGTTTCTGCGCGGCGAGGTCTACAAGCTCTCTCTCGGACGTCGGCGCACTTTGTATGTGGTTCGTCGCGACGAGTTCTTCGACCGGCGGGCGCCCTACGGCATCGGCACGCGCGACTACGACGACAACGCCGAGCGGTTCATCTTCTTCAACAAGGCCGTGGTCGAGATCCTGCGCCTCGCGCAGCTCAAGGCCGACGTCGTGCATTGTCACGACTGGCAGGCCGGCCTCGTCCCCGTGCTCCTGCGCGCGTCCGAGCAGCGTCACGACGAGACGCTCGCGCTGGGCACGGCGCTCACCATCCACAACATCGCCTTCCAGGGCCTCTTTTCGAAGAAGGCTTTCGCGCTCACCAATCTCCCGGAGGATTTCTACAGCGTCGAGGGCCTCGAGTACTACGGGCAGATGAGCATGCTCAAGGCCGCGATCGTCTTTGCCGACCGCATCACCACGGTGAGCCCGACGTACGCCAATGAGATCCGCACCGCGCAGTTCGGCTGCGGACTGGAGGGTGTGATCAACTCCCGCGCCGCCGACCTCACCGGCCTGCTCAACGGACTCGACGGTGAGGTGTGGAACCCCGCCACCGACGCGCTGCTTCCGGCCAACTACGCCTCCGACGACATGGCGGGCAAGGCCATCTGCCGCCAGCGGCTGCTGGAGAAGAGCGACTTCGATCCCGAGTTCGCCGGCCCGGTTTTCGGCATTGTCGCGCGTTTTGCGCACCAGAAGGGTTTCGATCTCATCCTCGGCGCGAAGGACTTTTTCCTGCAGAACGACGTGCGCCTCGTGTTGCTCGGCGGCGGCGATCCCCGCTACGAGAACGCCTTCCGCGAGCTGGCCGCCGCACATCCCGGCCGCGTCTCGCTCACGCTCGGGCTCAACGAGACCTTGAGCCACCTGATCGAGGCGGGCTCGGACTTCTTCCTCATGCCGTCGATCTTCGAGCCGTGTGGGCTCAACCAGATGTACTCGATGCGCTACGGCACCGTGCCGATCGTCACCCGCGTGGGCGGCCTGGCGGACACGGTGACCGACTTCGAGGCCGCGCCGACCGACGGCACCGGAATCGTCGTCGAGCCCGAGGTCGCCTCGCTGCGCAAGGGTTTGGCGCGGGCGCTTGCGCTCTTCGCCGACAAGTCGCGCATGGCGCAGGTCATCCAGAACGGCATGCGCCACGACTTCTCGTGGACCAAGGCGGCGCGCGGCTACGAGGCGCTCTACCGCGACATCGGTTGATCTCCGACGGGTTCTGAGCACCGTCGGTGTTGTGGGGCGTCGAGGCGGATGCGGGTGGTCGCGATCCGCGGAGGCGTCGACACGTCGACTCAATCACCATGGCACTCTCCCCGGTCATCGTCTGGTTCCGGCAGGACCTGCGTCTCCACGACAACCCTGCGCTCGCCCAGGCGCTCGCGGCCGGTGCGCCCGTGGTGCCCGTGTTCATCGGGTCGCCCGATGAGGAGGGCGAGTGGGCGCCGGGCGCGGCCTCGCGCTGGTGGCTGCACCAGTCGCTCGCCGGCTTCGACGCCTCGCTGCGCGGGCACGGCTCGCGCCTCGTCCTGCGCGCCGGCCCCGCGCTCGCGACGCTGCGCCGGCTGATCAAGGAAACAGGTGCGGGCGCTGTTGTCTGGAACCGCCGGTACGAACCGGCCGCGATCGCGCGCGACACCGCGGTCAAGCAGGCCCTGCTCGACGACGGCGTCGACGCGCGCAGCTTCAACGGGGCGCTCCTGCACGCGCCGCAATCCATCGCCAACCAGAGCGGGCGACCCTTCCAGGTCTTCACGCCGTTCTGGAAGCACGTCTCCGCGCTGCGCGTACGCGACGAGGTGGCCGCGCCGGCCGGTGCGCTGCCGGCACCGGCGCGCTGGCCCGCATCGGAGGCGCTCGAGTCGTGGCGGCTCAAGCCGTCGATCCCGTGGGACCACGGTTTCTACGAGCACTGGCAGCCGGGCGAGGTGGGCGCGGGCGCGGCGCTCGCGCGTTTCCTGCACGAGGCGGTCGAGGGGTACGCGCGCGAGCGCGACCGACCTGACCTGCGCGGCACCTCGCGGCTCTCGCCGCACCTGCATTTCGGCGAGATCGGCCCGGTGCAGATCCACCACGCCGTGCAGCGCGCCTCCCAGGGCCACGGGGCCGAGGTCTTCCTCAAGGAGGTGGGCTGGCGCGAGTTCGCGCATCACCTGCTGTATCACTTCCCGCATACGACGACCGAGCCGCTGCGGCCGGAGTTCGGGCGCTTCCCCTGGGCCGACGACGACGCCCGCCTGCGCGCCTGGCAGCGCGGGCGCACGGGTTACCCGATCGTCGATGCCGGCATGCGCGAACTCTGGGCCACCGGCTGGATGCACAATCGCGTGCGCATGATCGTCGCGTCTTTCCTCGTGAAACACCTGCGCCTCCCGTGGCTCGAGGGGGCGCGCTGGTTCTGGGACACGCTCGTCGACGCCGATCTCGCGAGCAACACGCTGGGCTGGCAGTGGAGCGCGGGCTGTGGCGCGGACGCCGCGCCGTACTTCCGCGTCTTCAACCCGATCCTCCAGGGCGTGAAGTTCGACCCGCACGGCAGCTACGTGCGCACGCATGTGCCTGAACTCGCGCGCCTCCCGGCCGAGCACATCCACGCGCCCTGGGAGGCGCCGCCCGCCGTGCTCGCCTCCGCCGGCGTGCGCCTGGGCGAGACGTATCCGAAACCTTGTGTCGATCACAAGGCCGCCCGCGACGCCGCGCTCGCGGCGTTCGCGGAGCTGAAGAAGGGCGGGTAGGGCTGCTCGTGCGCGGAGGGCCGGGCGCCCTCCAGCGGTCCGGCGAGGCCGACCCTACCGCCAGTTGTAGTTGAAGCTGATGCTGATCCGCTCGGCCTCGACGCGGTTTTGCGGCACCTCGTGGCGCAGCCAGCTCTCGAAGAGCACGACATTGCCCGCCTCGGCCGGGTAGGTGACGTGGGCCTTCTGCTCGGCGCGCGCCTCGAGCCGGCGCGGCGGCGCGGCCATGAAGCGGTCGAGCCGCGGGTCCTCGAACTTGAGTCCCGGGCAGTCCTTGGGCGTGCGCACGTAGTAGGTGCCGCTGATGAACGCGAGCGGGTGCAGGTGCAGGCCGTGCACGGCGGTCGGCGGCATGATGTTCACCCAGCAGTCGGTCATGAAGACCTCGCGGCCCTTGAGGTCGAACTCCAGCGCCTTCGCGTAGGTCATGACGTGGCGGCGGATCTTGCGCTCCAGCTCGGTGAACGACGACGAGAACCGGTGCAGTTCGCACATCGAGGCATAGCTCGTGTATCCACCGGGGTAATTTTTCGCCGACCAACGGCGGCCGGCCGCGTCGAAATCGCGCAGGCGCGCGCACTCGTCGGCGAGTTCGTCGTTGAGGCGGGCGAGGCCGGTCTTCTGCAGTTTGTCGCAGTAGATGTAGGTGGGAAACCAGGCGCGGACGGGCATGGCGTGAGGCTCGCCCATCACGGCGTGCAGTCGAAGGGAAAACGAGCCGGCCGCCCGGTGGACGCGGGAATCCGGAGGTCCGGCTCGAAAAAAGGCGGGCACCTGCCATCGTGGCGGCATGAAGATCGTCGTCGCTGGCGCCACCGGACTCGTGGGGTCGGCCCTCGTGCCCGTGCTCGCGGCGGCGGGACACGACGTCGTGCGCCTCGGGCGGCGTCCCGGCCCCGGCGTGGTGGCCTGGGATCCGGCCGCGAAGGTGCTGGATCCGGCGGTGATCGAGGGGGCGACGGCCGTGGTCAATCTCGCGGGTGCGGGCGTGGCGGATGGCCGGTGGACGCAGGCGCGGCGCACTGAGATCCTGGAGAGTCGCGTGCAGAGCACGCGACTCCTCGTCGACACCATCGCAAGAGTGCGGGAGCGCCCGGCCGTGCTCGTCTGTGCTTCGGGTTCGGGATACTATGGCGATGGCGGCGATCGTGAGATCGATGAGAGCGGCGCCGCGGGTGACGGCTTCCTGGCGCGCGTATGCCGGCACTGGGAAACCGAGGCACGGTGCGCGGAGGTGCTGGGCGTGCGTGTCGTGGCGATGCGCCTGGGCATGGTGCTCGCTGCGCATGGCGGGGCGCTGGCCAAGATGCTCCCGATTTTCCGGGCCGGTCTGGGCGGACCGGCCGGCAGCGGCCGGCAGTGGGTGAGCTGGATCACGCTCGACGACGCCGCGGCGGCCTTCGTTCACGCCATCAGCAGCCTGAGCGTGACCGGCCCGGTCAACGCGGTGGCCCCCGGGGCTGTGCGCAACGCGGACTTCTCCCGCGCGCTCGCCGCGGTGCTCGGGCGGCCCGCGGCGGTGCGGGCGCCGGCCGTGGCGTTGCGCCTGATGTTCGGCCGCATGGCGGATGAGACTGTCCTGGAAAGCGCGCGCCTCGTGCCGGCGCGGTTGCGCGAGAGCGGATTTGTCTTTCGCCATCCCCAGATCGAACCGGCCCTGCGGCATGTGCTCGCGACGTGACGGTGCGGGCGCGTCCTGTGAGGCGTCGTCCTTTTCGGTAGCGTCAACGCGGGCGGCTTGATTGAAACGAGGCGGATGAGCGACGTCGTCATCGTGGGGGCCGGATTGGCCGGCTTGTCGTGTGCGCTGCGCCTGCAGGAGGCGGGAGTCGACTTCGTCCTGCTCGAAGCCTCCGACGCCCCGGGCGGTCGCGTGCGCACCGACGCGCACAAGGGCTTCCTTTTCGATCGTGGGTTCCAGGTGTTTCTCACGAGCTATGCGGAGGCGGGTCGGCTCCTGGACTTCGGCGCGCTCGACCTGCAGTTCTTCGAGGCAGGTGCGGTGGTCTATCGTGGCGGGCGGTTTTCACCGCTCGTCGACCCGTGGCGCCGGCCGTCGGCGCTGGTGCGTTCGTTGTTCAGCGGCTGCGGCTCGGCGCTCGACAAGGTCCGGATCGCCCGCCTGCGCACGCGCGTGACCTCGCCTGACCTCGAGACACTGCTTGCCCAGCCCGAGGTGACCACGCGTGAGGCGCTGCGGCTCGAGGGTTTTGGCGACGAGATCGTGGAGGCGTTCTTCCGGCCGTTTTTGGGCGGGGTCTTCCTGGAAAACGAACTGAGCACCTCGAGCCGGAAATTCCGGTGGGCGTTCCGGATGTTCTCCAAGGGGCGTGCGGCCGTGCCGGCGGCGGGCATGGGGCGCATTCCCGAGCAACTGGCTGCGGGACTCGCGGCCGGCCGGCTGCAGCTCAACTGCCCGGTCGAGCGCGTTTCGAAGGGCTGCGTCCACGTGGCGGATGGACGCACGCTGCTTTGCTCCCAGATCGTCGTCGCCACGGATCCGGGCACGGCGGTGCGCCTGATTGACGGGTTGCCCGAGCCGCGTTTTCGCGGCGTCACCAACCTCTACTACAGCCTCGGCGAACCGCCGGTGCGGGGCCCGCTCCTCCTGCTCAACGGCGAGCCGCGCGGCGTGGTCAACAACATCACTTTCATGTCCGAGGTCTCCTCGCTTTACGCTCCGCGCGGGCGTGCGCTCGCGAGTGTCTCGGTGTTGGGCGTGCCCACGCGGGACGACGCGGCGCTGGACGACGAAGTGCGCCGTCAACTGGTCGATTGGTTCGGCATGCGGGTGGGCGAGTGGAAGCTCGAGCGCGTCTACAGGATCCCTCGGGCCCTGCCGGATCAGTCGGCCGGGGTCCTGGCGGAGGTTCGCCGCTCGCCCCGCCTCCAGGATTGGCTCGTGGCCGCCGGCGATTGGCGCAACATCGCGTCCATCAACGGCGCACTCGAGTCCGGCAGACTGGCCGCCGAGGCCGTGTTGGAAAAGGTCCTCGTCTAGGCGGTGCCGGCTACCCACTCGGGTCGGTGAACCCGGTGCGGAGCCGACTGCCGAGGACGCAGTTATTTTTGTTGCGCCGGTCCGGGTCGGTCTGTGTGTTCACCCGTTCCAACTTTCAGCCATGGCACGCGAAATCATCATCCTCGAATGCACGGAGGCCCGCAAAGAGGGCAAGCCCGTGTCCCGTTACATGTCCACGCGCAACAAGAAGGTTCAGTCCGAGCGTGTGGAAAAGAAGAAGTACAACCCGCACCTGAAGCGGCACACGATCCACAAGGAGATCAAGTAGTCTCCGGGTCGAAAGGGGTGGCGTGCGATCACGCCACCTCGGGGCCATCCGCGTGAGCCACGCCGGTGCGGCCCGATTCAGTCAGGATTGATGCGAGGGCGACCGCGAGAGCATGTCGCCCTTGGTGTTTTGGGCGGACACCGTCTGTGGCTGTCCAATCGCCCCGGCGGAGGCCTGTCGGCGCGCGCGGCGCCAGTCCTCGCGGTGCTTGCGGATCCAATCGAGCAGGGCGCGCTCGAACCCGATGTCGTAACCGAGCCGCTCCGACTCGAGCCACTTGTGGCGGAGGATTTCTTCCCGCTCCGCCAGAAACTCCTGGTAGAGTTGGGAACCGGTGGTGACGAAGGCAGTCTGGCTTTCGGCCGGAGCCTGGTTCTTCGTGTCGGGCATTGTGGACGCGGCTGAGGTCGACGTCCGCCACACGGACACCGTGCGTCCTGATGCACGTGAGGCGGGAGCGAAGAACCTCGGGTATGAGGAGTGGGCGAACAGGAGACTCACCGAAGTATGCTAATCGGAAACTTCAGTGTGAGGCTAACGCTAGAATCGCGAACACGTGTGTCAAACTAACCCTGCGGGTGGTGCAGCTTTTCCAGTAAGACTCGGGCGATGGCCGTAAAGGCACGGCCCGCCGCGCCATCCTTCGCCGCTGCGGCGAGAGGTTCCCCGTCGTCGCCGCCTTTCCGGATCTCGCCCAGCAGAGGAATCTCCCCAAGCAGGGATGTGCCGAGCGACTGCGCGGTGCGTTCGCCGCCGCCCTGGCCGAACACGTAGGTGCGTTCGCCACCCGGCAGCTCGAAGTAGCTCATGTTCTCAACGACACCGAGGAGCGGCACGTTGACTTTGTTGAACATCAGGCCGCCGCGGCGCGCGACCTGCGTGGCGGCGAGCTGCGGGGTGGTGACGAGGAGCGCGCCACTGAGCGGGATGGTCTGCACGAGCGAGAGCTGGGCATCGCCCGTGCCCGGAGGCAGGTCGACGAGGAGCACGTCGAGTTCACCCCATTTCACGTTCTGGATGAACTGCTGGATCGCCTTCATGACCATCGGGCCGCGCCAGACCACGGCGGTATCATCGTCCATGAGAAAACCCATCGACATGACCTTCACGCCAAAACGCTCCATCGGCAGCAGGTGCTCGCCTTCGATCTCGGGGCGACCGGACAGGCCCATCATCAGCGGCACGGACGGGCCGTAGATGTCGCAGTCGAGCAGCCCGATGCGGGCTTCGCGCCGGCCGCCGCCGAGGATCTGGGCGAGGGCGCAGGCGAGGTTGACGGCGAACGTCGACTTGCCCACGCCGCCCTTGCCGCTGGCGATCGCGACGACGTGCCCCACACCGGGCAGGCCGGTCGGCGCGGCGGAGGCGCCGGGCTGCGGCGCGGCCTTCGGCGCGGTCACGGCGATCTCGACGATCACATCGCGCACGCCGTCGGTCGCGAGGGCGGCGTGCTCCACCTCCTCCTTGATCTTCTTCGGAATGGTCGCGTCGGCGGTGGTGACCGCGAGCTTCACGATCGCGCGCCCCTCGACCACCTCGGCCGAGCGCACGAGCCCGAAGGAGATGATGTCGCGGCTGAAGCCGGGATACTTGATGGATTTGAGGGCGTCCTGGAGGGAGGAGAAGCTCACCGTGGTTGTTCGGTTGGAAGGATTTTTCTGTGCAGGCGGGTGCCGCGCGGAACGCGATTTAAGTTGCTGCGGTCTGCGGTGGAGCAAATACAAAACGCCCCGTGCCGGCGCGCAACAAGTGCCGGCGTTTTGACCCACATCATGACTCGCTTTCGCTTTTTCTCCACCGCCGGTGCGGTGATCGCGCTGCTTTGTGTCACGATCGTCGGCGCATGTGCGCAGGACTACGAGAATATCGGCGTGATCACCAAGCCGGGTGACGCCGCCGTCACGCCCGTCCGCATCGTCTCGGACCAGCCCGAGTTCGAGCAGATCGCGACGATGGCCTTCCGCACGCACGGTGCGTTTTCGGTGAGCGCCTCGGCCCCGACGGTCATCCGATTTTCCGCCGCGGGCGGCACGAGCGTGCGCGTGGCGATCCAGCGCGGCGGCCAGACGGGCTTCACCCAGGACGTGGCCGGCACCTCGCTGCGCAACGCCCTGTTCCGCGCGGCCGACGCCGCGGTGTCGCAGATCACGCGCAAGCCGGGCTTCTTCGCGGGCAAGCTCGCCTTCATCAGCGAGCAGACCGGCCGGAGCGAGGTCTACACCTCCGACCTCTTCTTTGGCGAGACGCTGCGCATGACGAGTGATCGCGCGCAGTGCATCACGCCGCGCTGGGCCCCGGACGGTCGCCGGATTCTGTATACGAGCTACTTCGCCAACGGTGCGCCCGACATCTACCTGATCGACACGGGGGCGCGTTCGCGCACGGCGTTTGTCAGCGTGAAGGGCACCAACACCGGCGGGCGGTTCAGTCCCGACGGTTCGCGCGTCGCCGCGGTGCTGGGCAAGGGCGACCTGTATGTGGGCACGGCGGGCGGGCGCGGTTTTGCGCCGCTCACGCGCACGCCCACGCAGATCGAGGCCACGCCCTCCTGGTCGCCGGATGGCGCGCGCATCGTCTACACCTCCGACGCCCAGGCCACGGGCAAACCCCAGCTCTACATCGTCGGCGCCGGCGGTGGCACCCCGACGCGAGTGCCGACCAACGTCTCGGGCTACTGCGCCGAGCCGGATTGGTCGCACGCGGACCGGAACCTCATCGCCTTCACCGCGGCGAGCGGGCGCGGCTACCAGATCGCGGTCTTCAGCTTCGCGACCGGGAGCGCCAAGGTGGTGAGCAACGTCGCGGGCGACGGCATCGAGCCGTGCTGGACCAGCGACGGCCGCCATCTCGTCTTCACCAAGCGCACGGCCAGCTCGCAGCGCATCTGCGTCCTGGATACACAGAGCGGCCGGGTGACCGAGATCAGCCCGGCGAACTACGGCAAGTGCTACCAGGCCAGCTTCATCCTGCGCTGAGCGCGGGCGGGGTGCCGACGCGGCGCCCTGGGAATGCGAAAAGGCCGCCCGTGAGGGCGGCCTTTTCGTTGTGCCCCGCGTCGTGCGGGGCGCCCGTCGCGTGATGCCTCAGGCGAGCGCGGCGAGGTAGTTGGCCTCGGCCTGGTCCCAGTTCACGACCGCCCAGAAGGCCGCGATGTAGTCGGGCCGGCGGTTCTGGTAGTTGAGGTAGTAGGCGTGCTCCCACACATCGAGGCCGAGCACGGGCTTGCCCTCGATCGTGCCGGTCACGGCCTTGCCCATGAGCGGGCTGTCCTGGTTGGCGGTGGAGCCGACGGCGAGTTTCTTGTCCGCCGTGACGATGAGCCAGGCCCAGCCGCTGCCGAAGCGCGTGGCGCCGGCCTTGGCGAACTCCTCCTTGAACTTGTCGAAGCTGCCGAACGTCGCGGTGATCGCCTCGGCGAGTTTGCCCTTGGGCGCGCCGCCCTTGCCCGGTCCCATGATCTTCCAGAAGAAGGCATGGTTGCTGTGGCCGCCGGCGTTGTTGCGCACCGCGCCGCGGATCGCCTCCGGGACCTTCGAGAGATCGGCGATGAGCGTGTCGACGGGCAGCGCGAGGAGATCGGGCAGATCCTTGAGCGCGTTGTTCGCGTTGGTGATGTAGGCTTGGTGGTGCTTGCCGTGGTGGATCTCCATCGTCCTGGCATCGATGTGCGGGACGAGGGCGTCGGGCGCGTAGGGAAGTGCGGGCAGTTCGTAGGCCATGTTGGTATCGTGGAGGTTGTGTGCGGTTGGAAAGAAAAGCGCACCGAAAGCCAATTCCCGGACGGGGTCAACTGTGGTTCGAAGAATGGAGGCGTCGCGCCCTCGCCGCCGTCACGCCCCGTCGCGGCACACCGCTCACTCCTCGGTGCGCTTGAGTTTGAAGTACGCTTGGATCAACTCCAGGCACTCGCGCTCGAGCACACCGCGCGTGATCTCGCAGCGGTGGTTGACGCGCGGCAGGGTGTTGAGATCGGTCGCGCCGCCCAGGCAGCCCATCTTCGGGTCGCTCACCGCGAAGACCACGCGGCCGAGCCGCGCCATGAGCATCGCGCCCGAGCACATCGGGCACGGCTCCTTCGTGACGTAGAGCGTGGCCTCATTGAGGCGCCAGTCGCCGATCGCGTGCGCGGCCTGGGTGATGGCGAGGATCTCGGCGTGCGCGGTCGGATCGCGCGAGGAGTCGCGGAGGTTGTGCGCGGCGCCGATGATCTCGCCCTCGCGCACGACCACGGCGCCGATCGGCACCTCGTCCTGGCGCCAGGCATCGATCGCTTGGTTGTAGGCCAGACTCATGAAAAACCCGTCGTCCCGCACGAGTTGCGACGGGAACCGCTTCTCGAATGGGCAGGGCAGGGCGGATGCGGGTTGGGTCATGGAGGCGGTGGAGGGCGCGGAAAAGTGAATGTGGAAATCGGGAAAGCAGGAACCCTGAAATCCGATCTGGAACTCAGGAAGGCCGGGAAAATACCATAATCCGACCGTGGTTCCAGAGTTCCTGAGTTCCCGAGCAAGTCAGGTCCAATTGCCAAGCAGTCACCTGCCAGCGGCCGGATCCCGCGTTCCTGATTTCCACATTCGCCATATCCGGGATGCCTAAAACCTTGACTTAGGGGGGGTAGATCGGGCTTACAAGTGGCTTTTCCGCACCGACCTACTGCATGAACCAAACCACCGCCGGCTCGTCCCGATCCTCCCTCCATGGCTGAAGGCAACGCGATTGAAGTTGAGGGCAAGGTGGTTGCGGTCCTGCCCGGCACGATGTTCAAGGTGCAATTGTCGAACGGGCACGTCGTTCTGGCCCACATCTCCGGCAAGCTGCGCAAGCACTTCATCAAGATCGCCGCGGGTGACATGGTGAAGATGGAGATGAGCCCCTACGACCTGGAGAAGGCGCGCATCACCTTCCGCAT
>JACSRI010000059.1 GCA_014879845.1 Opitutaceae bacterium | reverse complement strand
TATTCGCGGATTTTGTGTTCGCCATGCGCGGGCTTGCGTGCGCGCGACGGACGTGGAAGTCCGCCGAGAACGGCGCGCCGTGATGTTTTGCCTCGCGCGCTCCTCGCGTGCACGCGTGACGAATGCGCGGCGGCGCACCGAGCTCGCGTGATCGCGTCGCGACGCCGTGTGATGTGTGCGGCGTGCACGCCGCGCGCCACGCGAGTCTGCGAATCGACGTTGCGATGATGCGCTCAGCCGCGCCCGGCCGCGTCGTTGTCGCGCGGTGAGGCTTCGGGGGCGGAGGTGCCCGGGCGAGTGGAGTCTTCCGCGCCGGACTCGAGCGGCGCGGGTTCGTTGAAGTCGGCTTCGCTGCGCGGGGCCGAGGTCGGTGACGGTGGCGGCGTCGCATCCGATGCCGATGCATGGGCCGTCACATCGCGATGCGGACGACGGTGCGCGGGCGGGCGCAGTTTCGGCCGCGCCGGTTCCTCATAAAGCACTTCGCGGATGTTTTCCTCCACGCCGCTGGTCGCGCGCTTGAACTCCCGGATCGCACGGCCCACACCGCGTCCGATCTCGGGCATCCGCTTCGAACCGAAAAGCAGCAATGCCACCACCGCGATGACGAGCAACTCGGGCCCGCCAAGGCCGTCGAGGATGGCGATGGTGCAGGAATGCATGCCGGAAATGAAGGCGGGTCACCGACGCTTGTCCACTCGAACTCCCGGGTGTCGTCCAAGGCGGTCAAGGACGATGAGGCACGACGAGCCCCCAATTTTGGGGGGACGGCCCACTTGCCGGAGGTGCGGTGATGGAATGATCTCACTCTCGTTTGCGAGACTTCCGGCCTGAACCCCGTTGGCTGGGGTGGCGCACCGGGGTGGGGAGCAACAGTCCCCGGTGCGCCGCCAACCTCGCGAGAGACTCCGGAAAATCCGGATTGCACAGGAGAGACCTCGTGCCATCTCTCGTGCCCGCATGTCCGCCCCCCAAGCCCCCACGGACGACGTCGTGCACAGCGAGTCATTTTTGCGCTCGCTCATGCGCCGCCAACTCGTCCTCTCGATCACCTGTGCCTCGGCGTTTCTCGTCGTGCTCTTCGGCCTGCCGGTCGCGAATTACGTGGCTCCGGATTTGATGGCCACCCGCATCGCGGGTTTCACGCTGTCGTGGCTGCTGCTGGGCGTGCTGTTTTTCCCGGCCGTCTGGGTGATCTCCTTCTACTTCATCCGCCGTTCAATCTGGCTGGAGAACGACGAGGTCGAGCAGGCGCGCAGTGCCGGCCGAAAGGAGATCTGAGCCATGCTGCACGACACCGGTCTGGTCGCGCTTGCCATGCTCGGCGGAGTGGATCCGTGGATCTTCGCCTTCTCGTTCATCACGGTCGCGGTGACCGTGTGGATGGGCTTCCGCTCGGCGAAACAGTCGAAGACGGCGAGCGACTATTTTGTCGCCGGCCGTTCCGTCTCGGTCGGGTGGAACGCCTCGGCCATCTCCGGCGAGTATCTCTCGGCCGCCTCCTTCATGGGCGTGGCGGGCATGGTCATGTCGAGCGGCTACGATGCGCTCTGGTATCCCGTGTGTTATGCCTGTGGATACCTGTTCCTGCTGCTCTTCATCGCCGGTCCGCTGCGCCGCTTCGGGGCCTACACCATCCCGGATTTCGCCGAGGGCCGCTACGACTCCCCGCTCTTCCGCAAGATCGCCGTCTGCTTCGTGCTTTTCATCGGCTTCTTCTACACCATGCCGCAGATGAAGGGCGCGGGCACGACGCTCGCCTACATCTTCCCAGGCATGCCCTACTGGGGTGGCGTCGTGCTCGTCGGCGCGGTGATCACGCTCAATGTCGCGCTCGGCGGCATGAAGGGCATCACCCTCGTGCAGGCCTTTCAGTACTGGGCCAAGATGTTCGCGATCAGCGTGCCCGTCTTCGTGCTGCTCTCGGTCTACGGGTTCTACAACACGCAACTCGCCGCCAACGCCACGCCGATCGAGTCCACCCAGCAGCCCGCCCTCGTGCAGAGCGTCGCGCAGGAGATCGGTCGGCAGCCGCTTGTCGAGAAGGCGCCGGCCGATGAGACCTGGATATCACCCTTTGGTCCGCTCACGACCAAGGCGGCCAAGGCCGCCGGCCTCTCCGCGGAGGAGGCCCGGCCGTATTCGTTGCTCTACACCTACTCGCTCATCATCGCGCTCGTCTGCGGCACGGCCGGCCTGCCGCATATCCTGGTGCGCTTCTACACCAATCCCGACGGCGTGGCCGCCAAGCGCACGACGATGTGGGTGATGATCCTGATCGGCGTGTTTTATGTCTTCCCGCCGGTGTTTGGCGTGCTCGGTCGCAACTTCATGCCCGAACTCTACACGGGTCTCTCGGGCATCAAGGGCACCGACCAGGTCGTGCTCAAACTCCCGACCCTGCTGGGCGAGAAATATGGCCCGCTCGGCTCCATCCTCAGCGGCATCACCTGCGCAGGCGCGTTCGCCGCGTTCATGAGCACCTTCAGCGGTCTTCTCGTTTCGATGACCGGCGCGCTCGCCCACGATGTCTACGGCCGCATGCTCAG
Source organism: Opitutaceae bacterium (assembly GCA_014879845.1). Taxonomy (GTDB): domain Bacteria; phylum Verrucomicrobiota; class Verrucomicrobiia; order Opitutales; family Opitutaceae; genus JAEWQP01. The sequence goes on along the minus strand of JACSRI010000059.1, from coordinate 39,505 downwards.
ACCGAAGGCCACGGCGCAAGAGCGCATGCGCATGTTCAAGATTGCAGCCGTGCTCATCGGCACGGTCGCGATCGGGCTGGGCACGCTGGTGGAGACGCTGGAGATCAACTTCATGGTCGGCCAGGCTTTCGCCATCGCCTCAGCCAGCTACTTCCCATTGCTCTTCATGAGCGTGTGGTGGCGTGGCATGACGATGAAGGGCGCGGCTTCGGGCATGCTTGTGGGCGGCCTGAGTGCGCTCGCCGCGGCGACCCTGACCAATGCCAGCACGCTCGCGCTCGACAAGGGACCGATGGGCAAGGTGTTCGCGGTCTTTGCTCCGTTGAATGATTTCTGGAAGGACCACCCGTTGCTTCGGATCCTCTGCGAGCAGCCGGCGATCTGGGCTGTGCCACTCGCGATCACGCTGATGATCGTCGTCTCGAAGGCCACGCGTGCCGCGGTGCCGTCGGACATCCGCATGAAGATGCTCGTCCTCCACGCGCCCGAGAAACTCGGCCTCAAGCAGGAGTATATCCAGGAACACCAGACGGGCGCGGGGCACTGAAGCGGACGCCGGGCGGGCCGCCCACTCTGACGCGACAGACTAACCCGCCTGCGGAGCGAGGAGGCGGGTTTCGAGTATCTCCTCGAATCGGCGGACGTACGGCTCAGGTCCAAAACACTCGAATCGGGCGTGGGAGTGCGCCGACCATTCCTGATACATTGCCGGGTCCTGTATCAACTGGCAGGCGAGCGTGACGTAGTCGACTGGGTCAAGCGAACGAATGGCGCGATCATGTCCGATGTAGTTGCCTCCGTTTTGGGCCTGCATGGGTCCATTCGGATCGTACATCGTCACGACGGGCAGCCCGGCTGCCATGGCGTCGAGGATCGCGATGCCTGACCCGAACGGGAATTCGTTCAGATACAGATGCATCCCGCGGCAGAGTTGGCTCGGGGCTGAACTTGGGCCTGTGCACATGATCCGATCGGCGACTCCCCAGGGAGCGAATCGACGTTGGAATGCCGCCCTGTCCTGAACCGGTCCGATCGGTGCGTAGATGGCATTTGGGCAAATCTGCAGAATAGTCGCCACCGCCTCCACGAAAGTTCCCGCGACGCGGTTTTCGAGGTGGTTGGAGATGGTCGTTAATATTCGAACGTTGGGCCCAGTCTTGAGATCCGGCGGCTTGTCATCCCAGGTGGCGCGCGCATTGGAGCAATACGGCAATGCGGCAATGGCGACTCCCGATCGCACCGATTCGGCAGCGAATGATTTCTCGGCATCGGCGAGGGATGCGATGGCCAGATCGAAATCCGGTTGGAACACCAGGCCGGAGTGCTCAAAGAAGACGCGCCGCGGTATGTCCGAGCGTGCGGCGCACACGAGGAGCGACGGATCGTTGCCGTGCCAGATGGCGACGTCGGCCTGCCGTGCCGCCATCACCTCGCAGGCCTCGCGAATGCAGTCGTCGATCGAGCCCGCCGCCCCACAGAGGTGAACGTGCACGCCGGCCGAGCGCCACGAGTCGATGGTGCGTGCGCCGCGCTTGGACGAATCTTCAGTGACGAAGTTGCTTCTCGGATACTCTGCGGCACGGATGACGGCGGACTCGAGTGAAACCACCGAAATGTCCCACCGGGCGCGATTCGCACGCTCGACCAGGGTCCGGACCAGCGTCGATGGTGCGTGGCCGCCGTCGATCACCTGACTGACGATATGGACCAGACGGCGGCGAGTCCCGCCAGACAGGGCGCGACGTGCCGGTCGCCTCGTCTCGGGTCCAGTGAGCACGGCCAGCAGGTCGACGGGCGGGTGCGTATCGCGGCCTGAGGTCGGGCGGTCCTTGAACGGGCTGAACCACCGTTCAGTCCCGGCCATCCGATGCAACGTGCAGGCACGCGCCGCGCCAAAGCGCTGGCGCATGATCTCGTGCTTGAGGTTCAGTCCGAGTTCGAAGAACCATTGCGCATCGGGATTGCGCGTAGATTCGCCGCCGAGGAAGCGAGTGAGTACCGCCGTGGCCGCTTCGCTGATTGAGTCGACTCGTTTCACCCAAGCGGACGCCGTCGGAGAGATGACTGAACGGACCGGGGCGCATCGCGCCGATCCGAGCCAGGGGCCGAACACATGCTCGTCGGGATACTCGCCGCCTACGACTATGGCATGACGCTGGATGAGGAGGGACCTGAAGAGGTTGTCACACGATAGCGCGTGCCACATCGCATGGTGCGAGGAGAAGGCAAAGATGGCGTAGCGCTCGTCCAGGGCCGAGATGTCGGCCGTTGACCAAAAGTCGTAAGGCTCGACCACCAGCAGGGGCGTTTGCTTCGGGTCGGCTGCCGCGCGGATCGCTTTCTGCCAATCCTCCGAGACTGCCGGTGGAGTTCGGTAGGCGAACGGCACCCAAGGCGTGTGCAGATCCTGGAGGCTGACCGGTGAACCCTTCGACGAAAGGAGCACCAATCCTCGACGCCAAATCAAGTCGGCGCGCCGCTCCTCGGGCGTGGCGTCGAGCGGTGGCGGGGAAGAAAGACCCAGACGCTTGGCGAGTCGCGCTGCGTCGAGTTCCGCCAGAGCCCAAAGGTCCTCCTGGGAGCAGGTGCCAAGCTGAGGCTTCGCGCGTGCGTTTGATTGGCTCCAGGCGAGCCGCTGCGAGGCACGCTCCGCCCAAGCTAGATACCACTCACGTTTTCGCGAGCCGGTGTCGCGGCCCAAGGCGGTCGCTGCGAGTGCCGACCAATTCACCACCGGATCCGTCGTGAGCCCGTGGACGAGCGAGTCGATGAACTGAAGTTCTGCTCGTGCCGACGTATCAGCGAGCAGCCTGGGATCAAAGCGGTGGTCGGGCGTTTCGTAGAGATCTCGAACGATCCGCCAACTGTCCTCAGAGCGGCCGAGTTTATCGAGCGGGCGAAGCGTGGAGATCATTCTAGGATGTTGCAGGACCGCGTGCGCGGATACTCATCGAGGTGGCATCGCGCGGAAAAACTTCGCTTCGCGGTAACGCACCATCAGCAGCCCGTCCTCCCACGATTCCACCCGTGGGAGCGTGCGTCCGTCGAGGTATTCGGCGATCAACCACTCGGCGAAACGACCGCCGGCTTCGTGGGCGAGGGGATAACCGCCGCCGAAGCGCGGGTTGATCTCGATGACAGTCGCCGTCCGCGTGCCCTCGTCCCAGAAGGCCTGAATGTTGAGCGGGCCGCGCGCGCCGGGCAGCGCCTCGGTGATGCGTCGGGCGAGATCCATGAGCGCGGGCTGGCGCGCAGTGCGGCCGCGCACAACTTCGCCGTCGCCGATGAGCAGGCGCTCGTGCGGGATTTCACACAGACAGCGCCCGTCGCGGGCGGCGTAGGTGTTGATGGTATACTCCACTCCGGGAGCATGGCTTTGCACGATCCAGTCGGGATCGAGTCCAGCGAGGTCGGACGGGTTTCGGCAGACGCGCACATGCCTGCTGCCGCTGCCGCGCGGGTATTTGGCGACGAGCGGAAAACCGCCGGCCAGCGGACTGGTCGCGAGCTCGGCGACCGATGCCTGAGTCGGAACTGGAAACCCACCGCCACGCAGCCACGCGTGCGATGCGACTTTGTCGAGACAAAGGGCGATCGTCTCCGGTGCGGATATCGCGAGCGTCACGCCGGCGGCGGCGAAGCGAGCGGCGGCATGAGCGAGCGTGGGAAGGTCGTCGTGGCGCGATGGTACCACCAGGTTCACGTGCTTGCGCACACACCACTCGAGCAGCTGCTCGGCGGAGTCCGGATCTTCGACCGGTCCGCCCTGGACACGGGCACTGCACAAGGTTGCGGCTGGAGAAAACGGATCGGCTTCCCATCCTGACAGCCTCCCACCGCGAGCCGACGTGGCCTCGGCGAGCGCTCGGGTCAGCGCGATCTTCGAGCCGGGTGAGAGGATCAGGACATGCGGTCCGGAGTCGGGCATGGAGCGATGCCGCCGCCGGAAAACGACGCGGCGCCCGCCATGTGAGGCGCGGCGCCGAAAAACTTCGAGAGGAAAACCCGACCGCGAGCGAGGCGGCTCAGGTCACCATCGCGAGCAAATCCTGTGTCGGTGGTGACTGGCGCGGCACATCCATGACCGAGACAGGATTGAGCAGGCCGATGCGAAACAGGACCTGGGCGTCGGCCGCGACCGGATGATACTGATGCGCGGTGCGCTGGTCGGCGTCGGCGATGATCACTGCGCCGATGAGGTCGCGTTTGTTCTGAACGATTCCGACCGTCGACAGCCACGAGGGATCGATGATCTCGGCGGAGGGCAGTGTCGCCCAGGCGTGGACGTCGACCTTGCGACGATTGGGGATGCCGCGTTCGATCCAGCGCCGGACATCGGTCTGGTCGAAACGATAGACGGGATGGTCGTGGTAGGACATCCAGCCGAGGGTATAGATGGCCGCGACGCCCGCGCCTTGCAAAAACTCCACGAGCTCGTGGGTGATCTGCATGCACATGCCGGCGATCAGCTCGTCGGAGCGGCTGCAGATGTTGATCCGGGCCCACTCGCGGATGATCTCGCTGAACTCCGGCGTGATGACTGCGGGAGTCGCCTCGAAGCTGGTGCGGCTGGTGCAGCCGAGCTCGCGTGTGAACGCGACGGCTCGATGCATCGCGGCGCGATAGCGCCCGGCAGTGGGAGGTGCGATCCCGGTGGACATCGGTGATGGACGACGGCGGACCGACGACAGAGTCAACCCGGGCCGCTCCGGCGGTGAGAGTGGCCCGGTGGTTGGAAAAAACGCCGCGTCGGCAGTGACGCGGCGTTTGAAGGCGGCACGAAGTCGAAAGTGACTTCTATTAGCCGAGCAGACGGAGGGCGATCTGGCTGGAGGCGTTGGCCTGGGACAGCATCGCGGTGCCGGACTGCACGAGGATCGAGTAGCGAGCGAGCTGTGTGGACTCCTTCGCGACGTCGACGTCGATGATACGGCTGTTCGCGGCCTCGAGGTTCTGACGATTGGCCTGCAGCATTTCGCTGGCGAAGGACAAGCGGCTGAACTCCGCACCGTTCTGCGCGCGGCTGGTCGCAACCGACTGGATCGCGGTGGTGATATCGTCGATGGAGATCTCGGTATCATTCGCGAGGCTGCCCGCGCCCGTGATGCTATTCACGGCCGTCGCGAGATCTGCGATCGTGATATCGACTTCCTCGGTACCGAGCTCGTTGATCTTCACGGCGAGAGTCTCGCCGCCGGCGAACACCGAGACACCGTTGAACTTCTCGTTCGTGATGCTCGTGAGCTGCGCCTGGAGGGCTTCGAACTCAGTCTGATAGTTTTCCTTGTCGCTGTCGGACTTGGTGACGTCCTGAGAGAGCGTCTTGAGTTCCGAGATACGCTCGAGGATCTTTCCCGAGGTCTTGAGCGCGCCGTCCTGCACCTGGAGGAAGGACTGGGCGTTCGCAACGTTGGTCGAGGCGGCGTCCGTGCGCTTGAGGGCGGCGGACAACTTCATCGACACGGCCAAACCACCGGCGTCGTCCGACGGCTGCACGATCTTGTAGCCGGAGGAGAGACGATTGAGGCTCTTCTGCAGCATCGAGTTGGCAGTCGCGAGATTGCCATACGCAGCCGTTGCAGACGAGTTGGTATTGATGACGATAGACATGGTGATCTTCCTTGATCTGATGCGACTTCCGTGCCGCGACGGGCCATTGGGTTTTTTGTGGTGCTTGGCCTCACCTGCCGGGAATCCTTTCCCGAACGGGTGTGTTTATCGGCCGGCCGGGTGATTCTTTAGCTGCAAATTGCCACGCGGGGCGTTTTCCTCAGGCCTCTCCACGTGCCTGAAGTTTATCTCGATGGTGAGCAGGTCCGCTTTGACGGGCCGTTTCCGACTTCGTTTTCCGAGTTGCTGGCGGTCCTGGAACGCGGCGTCGCGGTTTCGGGGCGTGTCCTTGTGGGCGTGAGCGTCGACGGAAGCCCGAGCGAGGGGGAGCTGGATGAGGCGGCGTTTTGTGGGGCGAGACGAATTGAGTTTCTATCGCTCTCCGTCGCGGAGGCGATTCAGCGCCTGGCCGGGTCATGCCGCGAACGTGCCTCCGGCCTGCTTGACCGACTCGCTCCGCTCTCGGTCGAGGTGCTCCGAGAGCCGTGGCCGTCCGTTGCATCCCAGTTGGTTGCCTCCGGCGAACCGCTTGCGGCACTCTTGAACGATCTGGGAAGTCTCGGTGAGGCTGCTCCGTATTCGGCCTGGGCACACGATCTGAGCGCGGCGCTGGGCACCTGGCTCGATGCCGTGACTGCTCGCGACGCGGCCGGCGTCTGCCTGGCCCTGGAAAAGGCCGTGCTTCCGTGTCTCAGGTGCGTCGCGGGCGAGGCGAAGGGGGAGGGCGATGCATGAGTTTCCTCGCCCGCAACGTCTCAGTCCTTTCGGTGCGGTTTCCCGAGGTCGCGCGACGGATCACGCGCGTGGCGCCACAGCCCGCCTGGGTGCGGTCGCCCGAGGATGCGTCGATCCTTGCGGCGCGTTGGCTGGCGGGCCGTCGAATTCGACAGGGGGCGCTTCTCGCTGTGTCTGGTTTCGGCGATGCCATCCACCTTCGCGCACTTCTCGGCGTATTGCCTGAACGGACGACGGTGTTCGCGGCGGAGGAATCGCCGGCGCGCCTGCGTGCCGCGCTGGAGCAGGCGGACCTCAGCGACATTCTGGGCGATCAACGTCTGTATGTTGGCGTGGGCGAGATCGACGATGCTTTCCTGCAGGTGTTGCCTGCCTCGGCGGCGGCCGAAATGACCGACGTCGCGCCCTGGGTTTTCGCCCCGTGTTACAATCTCGCGCCGGAGTACTACGCCCGGTTCTTCACCGAGTTCGCGCGTTTCGTGGATTTTCGCCGCAAGCTCGAAGGCACGCGCATCGCGGACGCCCCGCTGTGGCAGGCGAACTCCTTTGCCAACCTTGAGCTGCTGGCCGACGCGCCGGAGTTGCCCGCGCTCGGCGAGGTTTTTCGCGGTCGGCCGATGGTTCTCGTCTCGGCGGGGCCGTCGCTCGACGAGTCGCTCGATTTCCTGCGCGCGGCGAGCAAGGTCGCGGTGATCGTCGCGGTGAACTCGTCCTACCGCGCGGTGCGCAACGCCGGTGTCGTACCTCATCTGGTGCTCGCGGCGGATCCGCGTGAGTTCACGGCACGGGGATTCGCCACCGTGCCGACAGACGGCACCTGGCTGGTCACCACGCCCATCGTGCATCCCGACGTCCCGCGCATGTTCGCCGGCCGCACCTTCATCTGGAGTGGCGCCAACGAGCTGTTCCTGGAGCTGCGTCGACGGCTGAAGATGCCGCCGGGTATCCGGATTGTGGAGCAGGGGACCGTGTCCGCTTGCGCGATCGATTTGGGTATCATCATGGGCTGCGATCGCATCTGCCTGGTCGGGCAGGACCTGGCCGTCCGACCGGATGGGCGCAGCCACGCCTCGGACTCCTTCTACAGCGACATGAACGCGAATCGCGCGGACACGGAGGCGTGTCGGCGCCTTCCGGGGAACACCCTGCCCGAGGTGCTTGTGGAGGGTAAGCTCTACGTCTACCTCAAGACGTTCGAGCAACTGGCTGCCCACCGGCCGCAGGCGCGTTTCTGCAACACGTCGCGGCTGGGCGCCCGCATCGAGGGCATCCCGTATCTGCCGTTGGACCAAGCCATCGCGTGGCTCGGCACCAAGTCGACGAGCGGTGCCATGGACGCGTTGGCCAAGCGCCACCGCACCGGGGGCGCGTATGCGCTCGGAGCGGCCCGGACGCGCTCCGTGTTGTCCACGACCCGGTCGTTCACGCGGGACGTGCTTCGGCTTGCCCTCAAAGCCGCGGGCCTGTCCGAGCCACTCGTCGAGGATACGATGCGCGAGGATGAGAGTTCGGCGGCTCGATTCGCACCCGTGTTTGCAGCGGTCGACGAGCTGCGCACGTACGTGGCGACCCGCCCGGACGATGATGCGATTCTCGAGGCCGGGCGCACACGTCTCGAGCTCTTCAAGGCGCGGGCCATGGAAAACTCGCTGCCGGCCGGCGCTGGACCGAACCTCCGTCGGTTCCTGCTCGAGCGCGAGTATGCCTGGGCCATGGCGGAGGGTGCCTGGTTCCTGCTCAACCAACTCGATCGTGTCCTGTCCCCTGCCGTGTCGGCTGTTGCGCCGGCACCCGCGAAAAACACGTAAACCGCGCTAAGGTATCTCCCCCATTGGCCGATAGTCGTTGGTGACGTAACCTAGTTCCACTCCCGCGTCCTCATCATGGCTGGTCTTCAACTCTCCGGGCTCGCATCTGGCTTCGACTGGAAATCAGTCGTCGAGCAGCTCATTCAAATTGAGCGCGTGCCGCAGCAGAAAATGCGGACGGAGAAGACAGCCAACACCAACAAGCTCTCGGTCTTCACCAACCTGCGGACGAAGCTCACGGCGTTCCAGGATGCCGCCAAGGCGCTCTCGTCGACCTCGCTTTTTGGCCAGCGCACGGTGTCGATGGGCGACGCCGACCTGAACTGGTCCGCCACCGCCTCGAGCAGCGCCGTGACGGGCGAGTACGCGTTCAACGTGACGCGCCTTGCCACGCAGTCCGTGCGCCGCGGTGCGTCGGACGTGGCCGGCTCGCTCAACGCGACTGACGACGTCTCCGGCCTGCTCGTATCGGAGATGCGCACGGCCGTGGCCGTCACGGCCGGCACCTTCACGATCAATGGCTCCACTGTGGAGGTCGAGTCGACCGACACGCTCGACGACGTCTTCGACAAGATCTCGACCGCGACCGGCGGCGCCGTGACCGCGGCCTACAGTGCGGCGAGCGACCGGGTGACGCTCACCGGCTCCGGGACGATCACGCTCGGGGGCGGCGGCGACACGAGCAACTTCCTTTACGCGCTCAAGCTCTACAACAACAACGGCTCGACCATCACGAGCAGCACCACGCTCGGCACGATCGGTCTGCGCGACGACATCGCCGCCGCCGGACTGGGCACGGCGCTGACCGGCCTCGACGCCGAGGGCAACGGCTCGTTCACGATCAACGGCGTCACGATCGACTACAACGTCAACGACGACTCGCTTTCCGCATTGATGGCTCGCGTGAACGCCTCGGATGCCGGCGTGACCATGAGCTACGACGCGCCGAATGATCGCTTCTCGCTCACGAACAAGGGCTCGGGCGACCTTGGACTCTCAGCGAGCGACGGCTCGGGCAACCTGCTCACTGCGCTTCGCCTGACCACGGGTGCGACGGTCACGCGCGGGACCAACGCGGAGTTCAGCGTCAACGGCGGCGGCACGATCATCGCCTCGTCCAACGTGCTCGACGCCTCGGCCCACGGGATTTCCGGGCTATCCGTCACGGCGTCCGAGCTCGGCTCCCAGACGATCACGGTGGCCAACGACACCGAGGCGATTCGCACCGGCATCGACAAGCTGATCACGACCTACAACGACGTCCAAAACTACATCGACTCGCAGACCAAGGTCACGGTCGGCGCGGATGGCAAGGTCACGGCCGGGCTGATGGCCGGCAACCGCGAGTTCACCGACATCGCGCGCCAGCTGCGCAGCCAGGTGTTCAGCGCGGTGGGCGGCGCCTCGGCCGACATGTCGCGGCTCGAGTCGATCGGCATCGATTTCGAGGGCACAGGCTCGACGCTCGCCGTGCGCGACAGCGCCAAGCTCACGGACGCCCTGACCAACGATCTGAGCAAGGTCAGCGCGCTCTTCACCACGTCGACCACCGGCATCTCCGGGCGGGTCGATGCCTACATTTCGCGGATTACGCTCACGGGCGGGCAGATCGACAACCAGGAGAACTCGCTCGAGAAACAGAATACCTCCCTCGATAAGCAGATCGCGGATCTCGAGCGGCGGATCACGGCTGAGCAGGAAAGGCTCGAAGCCAGTTTTATTGCCATGGAAGAGGCACAATCCAAGATTCAGAGCCAGCTCTCGGCCTTGAGTGGCATGCTCAGCAGCTGAGCGCGGTTTCCTCTTCCCGGTGTCCCATAAAAAAACTGCCTCGCGCCACGCGATACGACGTCTGATCCGCACCTCCGCCCTGGCGACCCTGGGCCTGGGGTTGCTCTTGTCCGGCTGCCGCACCGTCCACCAGGAGTGGGATGTGCCCACCGGTCCGGCGTTTCGCCCGACCAACTTCTCGAGCGTCGGTGCGATTCCCGCACAGGTGCGGCGCGTCGCCGTCCTTCCCCTTCACGCCGAAGCGTGGGAGGCCACGACGATCCGACCCGTTGAGGCGGCCTTTGCCTCGGAGCTGCAAAAGTTCGAGCGCTTCGAAGTCGTTTCAGTCTCGCGCGTGCAGATGCGCGAGGAGTTCGGCGCCGAATCCGTCATCTCGTCCGCGGCCCTGCCGGCCGACGTGCTGGCGCGCCTGCGGGCCTCACACGGGGCGGATGCCATCCTCTTCCAGGATCTCACGCACTACGCGCCCTACCAGCCGATCTCCATCGGCGTGCGAGCCAAGCTCGTGTCGACGATCGATGGCACCGTGCTCTGGTCGTTCGATACGCTTTTCGACGGCGCGCAGCCGTCTGTCGCGGTCGCGGCTCGCGATTACTATCTCACGCAGGGGCGTCCGGCGCATCCGCTGGAAAATTCTTCGGGCATTATGCAAAGCCCCTCCCGGTTCGCGAAGTATGTTGCCCATGCGATGTTTGGGACACTTCCCCCCAGGCAAACAAGGTGATCACCCCAGATTTTTGCTAAACTTTTGTCAGAGGGTTCCGATTAGAGGGCTTGTCAAAAAGATCCTATCACTCCGGCCGAACCGGATCCGATAGGAGAAAACATAAGGCTCAAGTCTCCCTCCAATCTTCACCTTTCGTCTCCCATGAACATCGACCCTCTCAAGACCTCGTCGAATCAGGCTTACACGCTGCAGTCGCTCGGCCAGAACCAGAATGCCGCCGCCCAGCCGGCCCCCGCCGCGCAGGACGAGTCGGACAAGCTCTCCGCCGAGATGACCGACAACGTGCGTGCGTCCCTCGCCGCCATGCCGGAGATCCGTCCGGAGGTCGTCGAGCGCGGCCGTCAGCTCCTCGCCAACCCGAACTGGCCGACGCCCGAGATCATCAACAACATCGCCGGCATGATTACGCCGTTCGGTGCTGAAGAGTAATCGATTCAGGCCGATTGGATCTCCCATGCTCCCCGCGAAGAAACTTGCCTCGTATCGTTCGGTCTCGGTCGACACGGCCAGCCCGGGCAAGTTGATCCTCATGCTCTTCGACGGCGCGCTGCGGTTCCTGCATACGGCCGAGGATGGCTTCCGGCAGGGCGACCTGCGCGTCCGCCAGGAGACCGTCCACAACAACATCATCAAGGCCCAGAACATCCTCCTCGAGCTGCAGCGCTGCCTCAATGTGCGCGACGGCGGGGAGTTCGCCGTAAACATGTTCCGGCTCTACGATTTCATGCTCACGCGCCTCATCGAATCCAACACCAAGAAGGATCCCGAGGGCGTGCGCGTCGTCATCCAGCTCCTCGGCGAGATCCGCGGGGCCTGGGACGAGATGCTCCAGCAGCACAGTGCCCCGGCGCAGGCCGCCGGCATGTCGTTGAGCGCCTGACGCGCTCCGCCTGGTTTTCCAGACATGACGCCCGCGCGACGCCGCCTGTTCGTGCTGCTCGGCGCGTACGAGGACCTGACTGAACGCGAGAGCAGCGCCCTGCGCCGAGGCGACATCGACTACGTGCTCGCCATCCAGGAGCGCAAGGCCCGCCTCACCGAGTCGCTGCAGGCGGCGCGGCACTCGATCGAACTTTCGGTGGATGACTCCGCCGCGCTCGACCAGCGCGTGCGCACGCTGCAGGCGCGCGAGACGGGAAATCTCAGCGCCCTGCGCGAGCAGATGACTCAGGTCCGCCGGTCGCTCGATGAGATCGGGCAGGCGGTGCAGCGTTCCCGCAAGGTGCGCCGCGGCTACTCGGGCCTCGGCACCGGCCTTCGCGCGAGCGGCGCGAGCGTACTCGGCCAGGCCTGATTTGGGATCGAGTTTCCGGTCCGGGCTGACACAGGTAGGGACGCCTCGCCGCCTGCCCGCCGAAGCCTCGGCGAAGGTGCAGGCCTCCGCACCCAGCATGAGTCCCTCCGGCGCTTCTGATCCAGATCCGCATCCGATCCTTCCCTACGCCCGCCAGTGGATCGACGAGAGCGACATCGCGGCCGTGGCCGATGTGCTGCGCTCCGATTTTCTCACGCAGGGTCCGGCGATCGAACGCTTCGAACGAGCGCTGTGCGCCACCACGGGCGCCAGCCATGCGGTGGCGGTGTCGAGCGGTACGGCCGCGCTGCACCTCGCCTGTCTGGCGCTCGACTTCGGTCCGGGGCGGACGGGCGTGACCAGTCCGATCACGTTCGCCGCGAGCGCGAACTGTTTCCTCTATGCCGGCGGTGCGGCGGCGTTTGCCGACGTCGATCCGGCCACCGGGGCGCTGCAGCCCGCGGCGCTCGATGAGCGACTGCACGAGTTCGCCGCGCTCGGCGCGCCGCCGGGTGTGGTCGTCGCCGTGTCGCTCGCAGGCCGCGCGGCCGCCCTGCCCGAACTTGCCGCGGTGTGCGCGCGGCACGGGTGGACCCTCGTCGAGGACGCCGCGCACAGCCTCGGAGCGACCTACCGTGATCCGGCGACGGGCGCGACCCGATCGAGCGCCTCCTGCACGCACACGCGCGCGGCCATCCTGAGTTTCCACCCCGTCAAACATATCTGCGCCGGCGAAGGTGGTGCGATCGTAACCAACGATGCCGCTCTCGCCCAGCGCCTGCGCCGGCTGCGCACGCACGGGATCGAGAAGCCGGACTCCGCGGAACTGCCGGCGGGCGAGGGCGGCTGGTTCTACGAACAGCGCGAACTCGGCTACCACTACCGCATGACCGACATCCAGGCGGCGCTCGGCGCGAGCCAGCTGGCGCGGCTGCCTGAGTTTCTCGCGCGGCGTCGCGAGATCGCGCGCGGCTATGCGGAGAGCCTGACGGGGGCGCCGTTCGATCGGGTGCTCCGGGCGCCGGCGTTTGAGGGCGATCACGCCTACCATCTCTATGTCGTGCACTTTCGCTCGCGTGAACTGCGGCGCGCAGCCTACGATTTTCTCGCGGCGCGGGGGATCCGGTCGCAGGTCCATTACATCCCGGTCTATCGTCACCCGCACTATCGGCGTGTGAGCGGCGAGATCCGCCTGCCGGGTGCGGAATCGTGGTACGAAGGCTGCCTGAGCCTGCCGCTCTTTCCCAAGATGACCGTGGCCGACCAGGCGCGCGTCGTCGATGCGTTGCGCGCGTTTGCGCAGACCCATGGCTGAGGTGAAGCATCCGCCGGGCGGCCGCGCGGCGCTCTTCCGTCTCGAGTTCGGTGGAGCGAACGGGTGGGGGCATCTCGTGCGGAGCGGTGCGCTCGCCGCGGAACTGCGGGCGCGTGGCTGGCGCTGCGGCCTCTGGACGTCGAGCGCGACCGAAGGTCTGCCGTCCGAGTTGCGCGAGCCGTTTGACCACGTCGTGGCGTTCGAGCGACCTGCCGGCCCCCCTCGGGGCTGGGACTGGCTGGTCGTCGATCACTACGGTACGACGGACGCGGAATTGGGGGCGTGGCGGTGTGTGTTTGTGGGAAGGATCCTGGCGATCGACGACGAGGCGAAGCGGCATCTGGTGAGTGCCGACCTCGTGCTCAATGCGCGGCTCGGGCTCGATGCATCCTGCTATGCGGCGGGTGTCGCGACGCTGCTGGGCGCCCGATATGCGTTGCTGCGGTCCGGCCTGCGCTCACCGGTTGCGCCGGAGTGGCAGCCGCCGGCCGATGTCGAGTCCGTCCTGGTGATGCTGGGTGGAACCGATCCGGCCGGTCTCACCTCGACCGTGCTGGAGGCGCTGGCCGACGTGGATGCTGCAAGGATCGCTCCAGTCGTCGTCCAGCCGGGCGGCGAACAGCCCGCGGCCTTGCGACTATTCCCGCGCGCTGTATGGCTTGGTCAAGTCAACGCCCGCGAGCTCGCCGGCTGGGCGGGCGTGTGCCGGTTCGCCGTGTCGGCTGCCGGCGGTACGCTCTATGAGCTGGCGATGCTGCGGTTGCCCTTCGTCTCGGTCGTCGTCGCCGAGAACCAGGCTCGGTTCTCGGCCGAGATGGAGGCGCGCTGGCGCATGCCGCGCGTGGGAGTCGGGTCGGGGCTGCGCAAGGATCTGGCCACGGCGGTGCGCCGCTTGCGCGGCGATCTCGGAAACGCGCGCGCCGCGCTCTCCGGAGTGGACGGGCGCGGCGCGGAGCGGGTGGCCGACGCGATGGTTCAGGGCGTGGGCTGATCCTTCGTCACGGTGACCGTGCGGGAGCGGGTCTCGCCCCCGTGGTTGGTGACGGTATGGGTGCGCGTGGCGGCGCCGTTCTCGACGGTCGTCACGGTCTCGCCGGAGCGCGTCTGGCCGTTCGCGCCGGTCGTGGTCGTCGAACGCGTCGTGGTGTTACCCTCGTGGGTCACGGTGCGGTCGATCGTGCCGGTGTGTCCCTGGGCGTTGGTGTAGGTGCCGGTCGAGGTGCGGCCGTTCTCGGTCTTTTGCGTGGTGGTCGCGAAGGAGCCGGTGTTGCCGTTCTTGCGCTCGTAGGTGCCGGTGCTCGAGACGGAGCCGTCGTCGTTGCGCACGGCCGAGCCGTGCACGCCGCGCGTGTTGCCGGCTGGTCCGGTCTGCGTGCGGTCAAACGTGCCGGTACCGTTGTCCTTGTCCCATGTCCGGTCGACCGTCTGGGTGGCGGTGCGGCCGTTTTCGCCGGTGACCGTACGATCGCGGTGGAAAGACCCGCGGTCACGCTGAGTGTTTTCCACCACCGAGCCGGTGCGGCCGCCGGAGGTGTGGACCTGGCCGGAGCGAGTGCGGGATCCTGGGCGGGCCTCGGAGACGGTGGCGAAGCAGACGGTGGCCGCGAGGGCCACGAGGGCAATTTGGGAAAGGTGCATGGTGGTCATGGCTGGGGAGGAGATGCAGTCCCGCCCCGACGGTTACAGGCACTCTTTCGGTTGAGACGGGCTCAGCTCCAGTCGCCCGGTTTCAGCGGCGTACCCGCTTTCAGGGCACGGCGGGCCCTGCGGCCCAGCACCTCGTTCCAGCGGGCCGGGTCCAGGCCGTCGGCCGGGCGCACGATGCGCAGATTCGCGGTCGTGAGCACGGCACCACGTGCCACGTCCCGGGCGACGAAGATGGAGCGGCGAAAGCGTCGTTGCTTCAGGTCCTGGCGCGTCGGTCCAAGGATGGGCCGCCCGAGCGAGGCATGGAGCGCGCGCACAGCCTGCGCCATGCGGGCAAACTCCGCCGGCTCGAGCGAGAAGCCGCTGTCCACGCCGCCGGTGGCGCGGTCGATCGTGAAGTGCTTCTCGATCACGCAGCCGCCGAGCGCGACGGAGCCGAGCGCGACCTCCTCGGTCATGGTGTGGTCGGAGAGGCCGGCCGGCGCGAGTAATGTGTCGCGCAGTGCAGTCAACGAGCGCAGGTTGAAGTCGCGCGGTTGGCTGGGGTAGGCGCTCACGCACTTGAGCAACACCAGCGCGGGGCAGCCGGCCTTGTGCAGCGTGCGCACGGCGAGGGAGATCTCCGCCTCGGTGGCCATGCCCGTGCTCATGATCACGGGCTTGCGTGTCGCGCCGACGCGGCGGAGCAGGGGGATGTGGTTCACCTCGAAGGAGGCGATCTTGTAGACGGGCGGGCGCATCTCGCGCTCGAGAAAATCGACGGCCGATTCGTCGAACGGCGTGCTGAAGCAGATCAGCCCGCGGCTCCGCGCGTGTCGGGCGAGATCGGCATGCCACTCCCACGGGGTCATCGCCTCGCCGTAAAGATCGTAGAGGTATCGTCCCTCCCACAGCCCCTTGCCGACCCGGAAGGGTGCGGTGCGCGCGGGGAGCGTGATCGTGTCGGGCGTGTAGGTCTGGAGCTTGACCGCGTCGGCTCCGGCGGCGGCCGCGGCGTCGATCAGCGCGACGGCCTCCTCGAAGCGCTGCTTGTGGTTGGCCGAGAGTTCGGCGATCAGGAACGGCGCGCATCCCTCGCCGATCGTGCGGCGGCCGACGCGAAAGGTCGCGGGCCAGCGCGGGAGTTTCGTGTGCGACGTGGACGAAGGAACGGTCGCGAGACGCGGGCGGCGGGCGGGCACGGGCAGGGGGCGCTAGAAGCTGTCGTCGTAGCCGAGCTTGCGCGCGATCTCGCGGCAGATCTCGCGCACGCGGTGAATCGGCAGCTGGTACGGGTTGGTGTTGCTCACGTAGGAGAAACCGTCGGGGCAGGGCATGCCACCGAGTTCCTGCATGTGCGACGACCAGTAGGGATGCGCGGGCGTGATGATGAAACGATCGGGCAGCTCGACGGTCATCGGTGCATCGTCCTCGGAGACGAGGATCTCGTGGAGCTTTTCGCCTGGGCGTCGGCCGATTTCCTGGATCGTGCACCCCGTGCCCATCGCCTCGACGAGGTCGACGATCTTGCAGCTCGGGATCTTGGGCACGAAGATCTCGCCGCCGACCATGGACTCGAGGCAGGCGAGCACGAACTCCACGCCGTTGTTCAGCGAGATGAGGAAGCGCGTCATGCGCTTGTCGGTGATCGTGATGCGGCCGCGCTTGCGCTGCTCGAGAAACACCGGGATCACGCTGCCGCGGCTGCCGATCACATTGCCGTAGCGCACGGCGGCAAAACGCGTCGGGCTGCGGCCCGCGTAGCTGTTGGACGCGACGAAGATCTTGTCCGAGCAGAGTTTGGTCGCGCCGTAGAGATTGATCGGGTTCGCGGCCTTGTCGGTGCTCAGGGCGATCACACGCTGCACGCCGCAGTTCACGGCGGCCTCGACGATGTTCATCGCGCCGCCGATGTTGGTCTTGATGAATTCGTGCGGGTTGTACTCGGCGGCGGGCACCTGCTTGAGCGCGGCCGCGTGGATCACGAAGTCGACGCCGCGGAACGCGCGTTGCAGGCGCTCCGGGTCGCGCACGTCGCCCAGGAAGTAGCGCATGGCCGGCGAGTGAAACCGCGGGTCCTGCTGCATCTCCGACTGCTTGAGCTCGTCGCGCGAGAAGACGATCAGTCGGGCCGGCTTGTATTTCTTGAGGATCTGGTGGATGCACTCGCGGCCGAAGGACCCGGTGCCTCCCGTGACGAGGATCGACTTGCCGTTGAGCATGGGCGGGGATGGCGTCGGCACGTGCGACGCTCCGGCATGGATACCCGGTGTCGCCGGCGAGGCCACATTTTTCCTCCCATGAGCGCGGTCGGCAGAAATTGCCGCTTCTTCGCTTGCCGTGCGCAAGGCCGCTCCTTTCTGTCAGCGCAATGGCCCTGGAGAAAATCCTGGTGCTCGACGACGAGCCTGTGCTGCGCCGCACCCTGGAGGAGCATCTCCGGCGCAAGCGCTACACGGTCGCGGGCGCCGACAGCGTCGCACGCGCCGAAGAGTATCTCGCGAAGGACGAGTTCGATGTCGTCCTGCTCGACGTGCACCTGCCCGATGGTGACGGCACCCAGATCCTCGAGCGCCTCGGCCGCCGCCCGGAGGGCCCGTTGTTCATCGTCATCACCGGGCACGGCACGATCGAGTCAGCCGTCGGGTGCATGCGCGCCGGGGCGTTTGATTACCTGATCAAGCCCTTCTCCCTTTCGCAGATCGATGTCATCCTGAAGAAGGCCGAGGCCTTCAGCCAGCTCGTGAAGGTCAATCAGTACCTCACGCGTGAGGCGGGCGGCAGCGATACCGATCTCGTGGGCGAGGGCGTGCAGATGAGGAAACTCCGCCAGCTCATCGCCAAGGTCGCCCCGACCGAGGCCACCGTGCTCGTGAGCGGGGAAAACGGCACCGGCAAGGAACTCGTCGCCAACGAACTCTACCGCCGCAGCAATCGCGCGAACCAGCCGTTCATCCGCGTCAACTGTGCCGCGGTCTCCGAGACGCTCATCGAGAGCGAATTCTTCGGCCACGAGAAGGGCGCATTCACCGGGGCGCTGCAGAAGCGCGAGGGCCGCTTCGAACTCGCGAACAACGGCACGATCCTGCTCGACGAGATCTCGGAGATCTCGCCTCGCCTGCAGGCCAAGCTCCTGCGCGTGCTGCAGGAGCGCGAGTTCGAGCGCGTCGGAGGCAACAAGACGATCAAGGTCAACGTCCGCGTCATCGCCACGACCAACCGCGACCTGCAAAAATCCGTCGAACGCGGCGAGTTCCGCCAGGACCTCTATTACCGGCTCAACGTCTTTCCCATCCACGTGCCGCCCTTGCGCGAGCGCCGCGACGACATCGCGCGTCTGGCGGAGTTCTTCGTCGAGCGCTTCGCCCGCAAGCACGGGGTGCGCGTGCGCGGCATCGCCGACGACGCCCTCGCCCTCATGCTGGCGCACACCTGGCCGGGCAATGTCCGCGAACTGCAAAACACCATGGAGCGCGCGGTCATCCTGACCGAGAGCGGCTCGATGTTGCGCGGCCCCTCGCTCGGCCTGCTCATGCCGAGTGCGCCGTTGCCGGCGGTGGCCGCGCCGGTTGCGGTCGCGGCAGGTGGCGTGGTGCCTGGGGCGATGGACTTTGGCGCCCCCCTTCCGCAGACGCCGGGCGCGCCGCCGACGGCTTTTGCCCCCGCTCTGCCGGTGATGCCGACGCTTCCGGAGCCACCCGCCGAGGAGCCGATCATCACGCTCGACGAACTCGAGAAACGCCAGATCCTGCGCGCCCTCGAGCACACCGGCGGCAACCGCACCGAAGCCGCGCGCATCCTCGCGATCAGCATCCGCACCCTGCGCAACAAGATCGCTCTCTACCGCGAGCAGGGCACGCCGATCGCCGGCGACGACTGAGGCCCCGCGACCGGAGGCTCGCGTCGGCGCGGTCGTCTTCCGCGAGGAGCGCCGCCAATCCTAAGTTGCCTCGTCGCCGTCCTGTCCGCGACACTCGCCGACTCCATGCTTCCCATGACCGCGACATCGCCGGATCGGCTCACCCCCGATCGCGTCTTTTTCCGCTCCCTCCTGATCACCACGCTCATCCGCGCCGTGCTGGCGGCGCTCGTGCCGCTGACCGGCGACGAGGCCTACTTCGTCCTTTGGGGTGAGTTTCCCGATCTCGGCTATTACGATCACACTCCGATGGCGGGCTGGTGGCTCGCGGCCATGCTGTTGGTGGGAAAGTCGGCGTGGCTCATGCGGCTGCCGGCGCTCCTCACCACGATCGTCGTGGCCCTGCTCATCTGGCGCGTCGTCCGCGAGCGCGATGCGGACAAGGCCGGCTGGATCGGGGCGCTCTACCTCTGGTCGCCGCACAACGTCGTCAACTTCTTCACCACCACCGACACCCCGGTGCTGCTCTTCGGCGTCATCGCCGGCCTGTTCACGTATCGGGCGGTGCGCGCGGATCGCGCGTTCGACTACCTGCTTGCGGGCGTGTTCATCGGCCTCGCGTTCCTGGCCAAGTACTTCGCCGTGCTGCTCGGCGTGGGGATGGCGGTGCTGCTGCTCGGTTTCGCCGGTCGTCCGCGCTGGGGCGGGCTCATGCTCATCCTCCTCGGGGCCGCCCCGTCCATCGCCGTGAATGTGTATTGGAACTACCAGCACGGCTGGCCGAACATCCTCTTCAACCTCTACAACCGCACGCGCGATGCCGGGTTCTCACTCGCCAACCCGCTCGTGTTTGTCGCGATCAGCGTGCTCCCGCTCGGGCCGGTCGCGTGGCAGGTGCTCAAGCCCCAGGCCGAGGGACGCCTGTCCTGGCGTGAGGCGTGGCGTGGCTGGCGCGCGGACGGCACGCTGGCGTTTGTCCTGTGCTTCGCCGTGCCGATGGCGCTGCTGCTCCTGGTCTCGCTGCAGAAGACCGTGGGCGCGCACTGGGTGCTGGGTTTCTTCCCGTTCTTCTTCATCGCACTGGCCGGCCTCTTCTCGACGGACGCGTTGCGGCGCATGCTGCGCCCGATGGTGCTCTTTGGCGGCTCGCTCTGCACCGTCGGCGCGGTGGCCGTGCTCCTGCCCGTCGAGCTGATGCGCGGGCACAAGAGCTACGACTCCGTCGTCCTTGGCACGCACATGGAGGATGTGCTGGCGGCGCTCGAGCCCTACCGCGCGGAGTACGTGCTCACGACCCCCAGCTACACGAAGTCCGCCATGCTCAGCTTCTATGGCGGCCGCTACGTGCCCGTGCTCGGGCCCGGGTCCTACCACGGGCGCCAGGACGACTTCCTCACCGACTGGCGCGCCTTCGACGGGAAGAAACTCATGGTGCTGTGCGACACGCCGGCGCGCGTGGCGGCGAGCCGCGCGTGGTTTGACCGGTCGGAGGTGCACACCGTCGACGTGCGTGGCGCGGCGTTTTCCATCGTGCTGGGTGATGGGTTTCAGTTCGGCACGTATCGCGACACCGTGCTCGAGCCGCGCGTGGCGCGCTACCACCGCATGCCCGCGTGGCTCGCTCGCTGGTCGAAGCCGTCGCCGTTTCTCGAACGCTACGGCCTGCCGGCGGACGCCGCGGCCGCGGTGGACCGAGAGTAGGGCGGCTCAGCCCGCGACCGTGGTACGGCCGCCGTGCCGCGCCATGAGGTCGCGCAGCGTCTGCTGGGAGAGCGGCTTGGAAAGCACCTCGTCGATGTTGGCCGGCTTCTCGCCATTCTGCCGGATGATGTGCGCGAAGCCCGTGAGCAGCACGACTGGGGTCTCCGGGTGCAGCTCGCGCACGCGCGCGGCGAATTGGTCGCCGGACATACCCGGCATGGCGCGGTCGGTGATGACGAGGTCGTAGTGCTGTTTGTAGAAGCGCTCGATCGCCTGCTTCGGGTCGGTGAAACAGTCCACCGTGTGGCCCATCTGCTGGAGATTGAGGGAGACGATCTCGAGGAGCAGGTCCTCGTCGTCGACCACGAGCACGCGCAGCGCGCGACCTTCCTCGCTGTTGGGTGTGGCCGGAGCCACCGGGTCCTCGCCGCCGGCGAAATCGCCGGCTCGCTCGATCGGCAGCCAGAAGGTGAAGGTCGTGCCGTGGCCCTCCTCGGAGTGGAGGTCCACGCGTCCGCCGTGGCGCTCGATGATGCCGAAGACGATGGACAGCCCGAGCCCGGTGCCGGCCTTGCCCTTGGTGGTGAAGAACGGCTCGAAGCAGCGGCGTCGCACCTCCTCGCTCATGCCGTGGCCGGTATCCGCGACCTGGAGGCAGACCCAGTGGCCGACCTGGTAGGAGCGCACGCGCAGGGTGCCGCCGTCGGGCATGGCGTCGACCGCGTTGAGCACGACATTGGTCAGGGCCTGGCGGATCTCCGACTCGTAGCCGTGGATCGCGGGCGTTTCCTGCAGGTCGACGACGAGGTCAAAGTGGTTGCCCTGGGCCTGCGCCTCGTTCTTCCAGCGGTGCCGCGTGAACTCGAGCACCTCCTGGATGGCGGACTGGACGAAAAACTCGTGGGCCGGCTCGATGTCCGTGCGCGACCGGTAGAACTCGCGCAGTCGCGAAACCACGGCGGCGCCGTCGTTGGCCGCGGTGCGGATCTTCTGCAGGTAGAGCTGCACCTTTTCGGTGTCCTTGATGAGGTCCGGGATGGTGAGCAGCAGCTCGGTGAACCCGAGGATGGGCGCGAGCAGGTTGTTGAAGTCGTGCACGATGCCGCTGGCCATCTTGCCCAGCGCGTGCATGCGCTCGCGCTGGACGATCGCCTCCTTGGTCTTCTGCAGCGACTCGAGGGCCTCGGTCAGGGCGAGGTTCTTCTCGCGCAGCGCGTCGACGACCATGTGTCGCTCGGTCGTGTCGACGAGCACGGCGACGACCTGGCGCACGCGGCCGGATGCGTCGGTCACGGGCCGCAGCCGCATCCGCACCCAGAAGGGCGAGCCGTCCTTGCGCGCGAGGCAGAGATCGGTGGCGGAGCGTCGCCCGTCCACACAGGCGCTGATCGCGTGCTCCAGCGCATCGATCGCCGTGCCCGCGCCGGCGACGAAGGCCAGCGAGCGGTTGACCGCGTCGGCCGCGGAGTAGCCGGTGAGCCGGGTGAACCCCGCGTTGACGCTGACGACTGGGAAACCGGCGCGTGTGGCGTCGGCCACGAGCACGCCTTCCTCGATCTCGTCGAGCACGAGGTCTGCCGGGGGCGGGTGGTCGGCGGTGAGCTTTTCCGCCGTGACGTCGCGTGCGACGAGATGGATGGTCTCGCGCGAGGGGCTGAGGCGCGGACGGACCGCCAGCCAGACTTGGCCGCGGCCGTTGGCCGCGAAGCGCAGCGAGAGCTCCTCCTCGACGTGGCCGGCGAGGATGCGGTTCAGCCAATGGTCCCAGCGAGCGCGGTCGACAGGATCGAGCAAGGCCGGCAGTTCGCGCCCGACGATCTGCTCGCGGGAGAGATGCAGGCACTCCGCCCAGGCGGAGCTGCAGGTGTGGATGCGGCCGACGCGATCGATCGCGGCGAAGAGCGCGTGGGTCAGTTCGAGGATAGCATCCTGCGTCTCGAGGGCCTGGGCCGGGAGCGTGAGGCCGGGGGGCCGGGTGGGTCCGGACGGCGGCTCCGCGGCTGCGGCCGGCGCGCGCGTGCGGCGGGCCCGCTTGCGTTTCGTGGTGCCGGCCGGACGCGACGAGGCCGCCGGGCGTTTCTTGCGTCGGGCGGCTGGGGCTTTCTTTTGGGCAGTGGAAGCACGTGAAGCCATCGTGCGGGAGTCTAATAAAAAGTCGGCGCGGGGAAACGCGCCGACTCGAGCCGGCGCGGAATTTTCGGTCCGCGCCGGGGAAACATCAGGCCAGCGTGCTGACCAGTTCGTTCTGGATGGCGTAGCGCGTGAGTGCGGCGACGTTGTGCAGGTTGAGTTTCCGCATGATGTTGGTGCGGTGGTTGTCCACCGTGCGGACGCTCAGGCTCAATCGGCCGGCGATCTCGCGCGTCGAGAAGCCCTCGGCGACGAGCTGCAGGATCTGTTTCTCGCGGTTGGAGAGCGGATGCGTGGTGCGGGCCGTCTCCGGATTCCGGATAAGGGTGCGCATCGCCGAGGCCATGCGCGGGCCGATGAACGTCCCACCGGCCGCGATGATATCGAGCGCCTTCTTGAATTCCGCGAAGCCGTCCATCTTGTCCACGTAGCTTTGCGCGCCGGCGGCGAGCAACTCGCGGATGTTGCCGGGCGAGCCACGGCCCGAGAACACCAGCACCTTCACGCTGGAGAGGTTCGCGGTGAGCTGCTTGAGCACCTCAATGCCATTGAGGCCCGGGAGGCCGACATCGAGGATCACGATGTCGGGCCTGATGGAAAGACAGCGGGTGAGGCCTTCCTGGCCATCCCCGAAGGCGCCGGCGACCTCATAGCCGGGAATCTGGCGGATGAACTCCGCGAGCATTTCCCTGACCGCCGTTTGGTCCTCAATTACTACGACACGCTTCATAGAGTAGATACGTCTTGTGCCCTCGTAGAACGACCGAACCATCATCGACTTAATCCTCCCCGAGCGTCTGGGTTGTTTTTCCCGACGAATTCCCTTCGACGCTAGGAGCTTTACCTCACGGAAATCCCGATTTCGGAGGCCCCGTTCGCAGTAATTTGACGCTTGTTACAAATGCCCCGGTCTCGCTCGTGGAAAGACCGGTCGGCGAACGCGAAAATCGGCATGCACAGAGCCCTCCGGGAGACCCCGACCTGCGTGCGCCGCTGTCGGCCCGACCCTGAGCAATCCTGCCCCGGGGAGGTTCACTCGCCCGGCGACGATTCAGGGCTCGCGCGCCCAGTCGCGGCTGAGAGCCACGGCCCGCTCCCAACGCCGCAGCACGGGCCGGACGGCATCCGGGGATTGCGCCGCGGCGAACCTGCGTTCCGCCCGCCAGCGTGAGGCCAGCTCCGCCCGATCGCGCCAGAAGCCGGTGGCCAGCCCCGCCAGGCAGGCCGCGCCGAAGGCCGTCGTCTCGGTGTTGGCCGGGCGGATGACCGGCACCTGGAGCAGATCGGCCTGGATCTGCATGAGCAGGTCATTCGCGCAGGCCCCGCCGTCGACGCGCAGTTCCTTGAGCCCGAAACCCGCGTCGCGCTCCATCGCCCGCAGCACGTCGTGCGACTGCAGCGCGATGCTCTCGAGCGCCGCGCGCGCGAGGTGCGCCGCGCCGGTGCCGCGCGTCATGCCCACGAGCGTGCCGCGCGCATACGGGTCCCAGTACGGCGCGCCCAGACCGGCGAAGGCCGGCACGAGCACGACACCGCCCGCGTCGGGCACCGAGGCCGCGAGCGGCTCGACCGCCGCCGAACGCGGGATGAGCTTCATCTCATCGCGCAGCCACTGCACGACCGCGCCGCCCATGAACACGCTGCCCTCGAGCGCATACTCGGTGCGGCCGTCGATCGTCCACGCGACCGTGGTGAGGAGCTTGTTCTTCGATTCCACCGGCCGCGTGCCGGTGTTGAGCAAAAGGAAACAGCCGGTGCCGTAGGTGTTCTTGGCCATGCCCGGCTCGAAGCATGCCTGGCCGAACAACGCCGCCTGCTGGTCGCCCGCGATGCCGGCGATCGGCACGCCCGCCAGCGCCGCGACCGTGGCCGTGCCGAAGGTGCCGCTCGAGGGCCGCACCTCGGGCAGCACGGCGCGCGGGATGTCCAGGAGGCGCAGCAGCTCGTCGTCCCACAGGTGCGCGTGGATGTTGTAGAGCAGCGTGCGCGAGGCGTTGGAGGGGTCGGTGGCGTGGACCCGGCCGCCGGTGAGCTGCCAGAGCAGCCAGGTGTCGACGGTGCCGAAGGCGAGTTCGCCGCGCTCGGCCCGTGCCCGAGCGTCGGATACGTGCTCGAGCAGCCACGCGAGCTTCGTCCCGGAGAAATACGGGTCCAGCACGAGCCCGGTGCGCTTGCGAAAGACGCCCTCCACGCCCTTGGCCCGCAGCGCGTCGCACGCCGCGGCGCTGCGGCGGTCCTGCCAGACGATCGCCGGATGGACGGGACGGCCGGTGCGGCGATCCCAGAGCAGCGTGGTCTCGCGCTGGTTGGTGATGCCGATACCCGCGAGGTCGGCCGGCGCGAGGCCGGCGCGCGCCATCGCCTCGGCCGCGACGGAGATCTGCGAGGACCAGATCTCGTCCGGGTCGTGCTCGACCCAGCCCGACTTTGGGTAGTGCTGCGTGAATTCGCGCCGCGCCACGGCGAGGGTGCGCCCGTCGTGGTCGAAGAGGATCGCGCGTGAGCTGGTCGTGCCTTGGTCGAGGGCGAGGACGGCTTTCTTCATGGGGCGGAGGGAACGCGGCGAAGCGTAGCGCGATCGCGATGGGCCCGTCGAGCCGTGGCCGCGCGTTCGCCCGCCGCAGCCCCGACGCGACGCCCTGTGCCGCCCGCGCCGGCGGCGCCTGCGCGAAATCTGCAACTCAGCCGGGGCGGCCTGTGTTGTCGCATCAGGAGGCCATGACGGCCCCATCCTTCATCACTCAACCCGCCTTTGTTTTCACCCATGACACCCATCACTCGCTCTCTCCTGCGTCGCGCGGCTCCGGCCGTCGCGTGTCTCGTGCTCGCCACGTCCGCGCTCGTCGCGGCCGAACCGTCCTCCGCGGTGGATTTCGGCAGCATCCCCGGCCCCGCCGGCGACGGCGAGCAGGTCGAGATCCACGTCCCGCGCAACCTCATCTCCATCGCGACGAAGATCGTCGCGAAGCAGGAGCCCGAGGTCGCGAAGCTGCTGGCCTCGGTCGATTCCGTGCACGTCCGTGTCGTGAGCCTCGATGAGGGCAACCGCGCCGCCGTCGAGAAGCGCATGGGCGAGATCCGGGCCGACCTCGCCAAGGGCGGGTGGCAGAAGGTCGTCACGGCGAAGGACAACGGCGACGACGTCGCGATCTTCATGCGCACGAAGGGCGACGAGCTGATCGAGGGCGTCGTCGTGACCGTGCTCGATGGCGATGCCGAGGCCGTCTTCGTCAACGTCGTCGGCTCGATCCGGCCCGAGCAGATCGCCGAGATCGCCGGGGCGCTGCACGTCGACGTGCCTCACCTGGCCGCGGTAACCGCCGCGGTGGAGAAGTAACCGCGGACTGGAGGCACCGGTCATGAGCACCTCGCCATCCTTCACACCCACGCCGGCGCCGACCGCGCCGCGCCGCTCGCCCTGGCGCGCGATGATCGTCTGGTTTGTCGGCGTGAGCGTCGCGAGCATGCTCGTCGCCGTGCCCTACCTGGTCGTGAGTTCGCTCCGTCTCGAGCGCGAGACGGTGCGCCTGCGCGACGCCGTGGTCGGCTCCCTCTCCGGCCACGCGATGGAAGGCTGGTCGCCGCGCATCGAGGTGCGCCTGGGCACCTGCGCGTTCGGGCTGGCCCGGCTCGTGACCCGATGCGCGGATCTGCCCGACGAGGCGCGCCAGGCGCTGCGCGCCGCGCGGTCGGCCTCGGTGGGTGTGTATCAGTGGCGTGGAGCCGACATCGCCGCCATGCGCCGGCACATGGCCGGGGGCCAGTCGGTGGTCCGCGTCGGCGGTCGCGAGTGGACGCGCGTGGTCTGCGTGCGCGACGGCGATGAGTCGGTCGTGGTGCTCACACCCGTCACGGATGACGACGATCCCTCGACGCTCGAGCTCTGTGTCGTCGTGCTCGCCGACGGCGAACTCGTGGTCGTCGCCGTCGAGGTCGATCCTCAGCCGTTGAGCGACCTGGTCCAGCCGCACCTGCGCGACTTGCGCGGCGAGGTGCACGACGCGGTGTGATTGTGCTCCGCGGGTAGGGCGGGGCCGCCGGCCGCAGTCGGCGATCAGAATGCCTTCAGCAGCTGTTTCAGGTCCACGTGATCCTGGATCAGCTTCTTGATGACCGGGATCTTGTCCGAGTCCTGCGGCTGGGTCTTCACCGTCATGTTGTGGATCTGCGAGGCGACGGTGTAGCTGTCGGAGCGCGCGGCGATCACGGGGATGTCCGTCTGCGCGAGCAGCTCGAGGATTTTCGGATGCGGCAGGATGTCCTGCGTGAGCACGATGCCCGAGATGCCCTGCTGGCCGGAAAGCCCGGCCGAGGCGATGGCCGCGAGGATCACGTCGTCGCGGTCGCCCGGCGTGATCACGAGGGTGCCGGGCAGGAGGTAGTCGATGATGCCCTTGGCTGTCATCGCGCCGATGACCACGCGCAGGATGCGTTGGCTGCGGCCCTGGGTCTCGGCGTTGATCCAGCGGCCTTCCGTTTCCTCGGCGATCTGCAGGAGATTCGGGGCGGAGAGCATGTTCTGGATCGGCAGCACGCCGAGCAGCGGCACGCCGAGCTGCTTGAGGCCGCGTCCGGCGTAGTCGGCCACGAGCGGGATCTTTTCCGGCTGCACCTTGTTGAGCACCGCGCCGATGACTTCCACGCCCTGCTGGTCAAACAACGCCTTGTTCAGCGCGATCTCGTCGACGGGCCGGCCGATGCCGCCCTGCGCGACGATGATCACCTTGGCGTCGAGGAGCTGGGCCACGCGGGCGTTGGAGTGCTCGAAGACCGCGCCCACGCCGGCATGCCCGGTGCCCTCGATGAGGGTGAAGTCCTTTTCCCACGACACGCGGTCGAAGGCGCGGCAGATGCGATCGACGATCACGGCGCGATGCTTGCCGGGATCCTCGAGGTAGCGGCGGGTGAACGTCGCGTCGATCGTCACCGGGCTCATGCTCTCGATCGGCACCTGCACGTGGTAGATCTGGTCGAAGAGAAACGAGTCCTCGTCCACGAGATGGCCCTCGACCGTGACGTAGCGCTGGCCCACGGGCTTGATGAACCCGATGCGCGGATACAGGGTGCGCAGCGCCTCGAAGAGGCCGAGGCAGGTCGTCGTCTTGCCGTCGTTCATGCGCGTCGCGGCGACGAAGATGCGCTTGGTCTGGTTGTTGACCGGCCGCGTGAGGTGCGGCTGGCCGGCGGCGGGCATTTGCGGGATCATGCGGACGGAATATGATTTTGAACCACAGCGGACACAGAGGGCACGGAGGGAATGGAAAACGGCGGGACTGGCCACAAGAGGCACATAGGGCACAGGATCGAGAACTCTGAACTCTTGAGCCTTTTGTGCCTCATGTGGCCATCGGCTCCTCCTGCCTTGCTCTGTGCTCTCTGTGTCCTCTGTGGTTTAGCCTGGCTTGGGTTCGCTCGTCACGCCGTGCCGTAGAGCAGGCGGCGGTCGGTGGCCTGGCAGCCGACGATGGCGGCGGCGCCGAGGATGTCGTGGGCGCTGGCGCCGCGGCTGATCTCGGCGGCGGGCCGGGAGAGGCCGGTGATGATCTGGCCGTAACCGTTGGCACCGGCGAGGAGGGTCACGAGCTTGGAGCCGATGTTGGCGCTGTTGAGGTCGGGGAAAACGAGCACGTTGGCCTGGCCGGCGACGGGGCCGCTGATGTTTTTCGCGATGGCCGTGGCCGGATCGAGCGCGGCGTCGAGCTGCATCTCGCCGTCGATCTCCATCGGCACGCTGAGCAGGCGCGACTTCTCGCGTGCGAGCACAGTGGCCTCGCGCATCCGGACGACGGAGGGGTGATCCGAGGAGCTCTTCGTCGAGAAACTGAGCATGGCCACGCGCGGCAGCGTATTCGTCAGATGGTGCGCGAGGGTCGCCGTCGTCACCGCGATGTCGGCGAGCTGCTCGACCGTGGGTTCGGGGAGCACGCCGCAGTCGGCGAGGAAGAGCACGCCGTCGATGCCGACGTTGCGAGCCTCCATGTCGAGCACCAGGAGGGAGGAGGCGGTCTTCACGCCGGCCTGGCGCGGGATGATCTGGAAGAGCGGGCGCAGGGCGCTCGAGGCCGAGGCGGTGGCGCCGGAGACGATCGCGTCGACCTGGCTGTTCGCGAGCATCATGGTCGCGAAATAGCTGTGCGTGCTCACGAGGCGGCGAGCCTCGTCGCGGTCGACCTTGCCTTGGCGCAAGTGCTGGAAGTCGGCGGCGAACTGCTCGAGTTCGTCGCTGCGCTTGGGCTCGACCAGGCGCATGCCGTCGAGGGCGATGTCGAGGCGACGGGCCATCGACTTGATCTGCGCCCGGTCGCCGAGCAGCACGGGCACGCCCATGCGGCGCGTGGCGATCTGGCGGGCGGCCTGCAGGATGCGCGGATCCGCACCCTCGGGGAACACGAAGCGCTTGGGGTGGCGCTGGAGTTTCCCAATGAGATTTTGGATCAGAGACATCGCGGCGGAGCTTGGTTCGGTGCGCGGGGAGCGTCAACGCGACAGCTTGAGCGCAACGACGATGTCGCCGCGCTCAACAGAAGCTTCAGCCAACGACTGCCACGGCGTGCCGCCATCATCCTTTCGATCGAGTCCATCAGCGTAGATCACGATCTCTTCCGCGGTTGCCACGAAGTGGATCGGATTCCCCGAACAGGGATCGAGGAGAAGCTCGGGAGGCAGGCAAAGCTCGGTGATCGTTTGGGGCCATTGGCCCGACGATGCGCGCAGGCTGGCCGAGGCTAGCGCGATGGTCCAGACGCGCTGTTCGGACCAGGCAGCATGGTGGGTCTTTAGGATCTTGCCCAGCATCGGCGCGGAAATCGCGGTGAGGGGCCATCGGGTCGAAGTCACGCGCTGTTCCGCGCTGGCAATCGCCGGATATACCTCATGCGAAGGTTGACTGGCGACAGCATCGACGATCTCGAAGTGGTACCGGTAGGCATGGGAGAGGTCGAAGGCTGCGAGCGGACGCAGAAGTGAGCCCACGAGTTGCGGCACGCGGCGCCGCGGTCGTCCGTCGTTTCCCGCGGCGAGAGCCGCGATCTCGTTCACCCAGTCATCGTGCGCCATGAACTCGGTCGTGAACCAATCGAGGAACACGAAGCGTTCGCCGTGAAGCATGTTGACCATGTGGTCGTGCCACCGGAGGTCCGATTGCAGCATGGCCTTCAGGAGAGAATCGTGCGCCCTGACGAACTGCCCGGCATCGATCGTGGCCTGAAGCGAACCAAAGGTGATCCTTCGGCACGCGACACCAGTGAGGGAATCGATCAGCGTGGGTGGCTGCGAAGCCAGTTCGGCCAAGCCGAACTGGACCGAGATGTCCGACCAAGCTTCGTCGACGGAGTTCTCAAGGATCAGGCCCAGATAGACGCGTGTCGCGAGGATTTGGGACAGCGTGCGCGTTGTCCCAAGCTCAGGCATCTCAAGTGCAGGGCCGAGAGCATAGTCGCGATTCGGCAGGTTCAGCGGGCGCTGCGCTGCCTCGCGGGCAAGGAGGACGAGCTCGTGTATCGGCTGGCGGTCGTAGTGAGCGAACTTCAAAGCGGCCTCCGCGACTGGCAGGTTCTGCTTGGTGCGATCCTGTTCGATCAAGGCATCGATGGCCTGCGCGTCGGTGGAGTCGGGCTCCAATGCCTGCAGAAGTGCTGTGGCTTGCGCGAGGAGCGGGGCTGAATTGTCAGACTCCGAGACCGAGGTGGGCACAATCTCGGCGATCTGCGTCGGAAAACCGCGCTTGCGGAAGGCCTCTGTGGCGCGCTCCAGCGAATGATAGCAGAATGCGCGTCCCGCAACGAAGACCAGCAAGGCAACGCCCACCAAGGTGGCGGGTACGCCGACGAGCAGCTTCTTTCTCGTGGTCCAAGGCATGGCAGGGGTGGCCCGCCCGCAAAGGTCTTGTGCGGCACGGGGCTCGCCTCGGAGACTGCCGGCGGTGTCGAAGAGCCTCAAGAACATCAGCATCGTCGCGTTCGCGACTGTCATCTCGCGCGTGCTCGGGTTGGTGCGCGAGATCGTCGTGGCGGCCTACTTCGGCACGGCGGCGCTGAACTCGGCGTTTGTCTCGGCTTTCACGCTGCCGAACTTGTTTCGCCGGCTGCTGGGCGAGGGGGCGTTGACCGCGGCGTTTGTGCCGACGATGTCGGACGAGTTGGAGAGCCGGCAACGCGACGGTGCCTTCGCCCTGCTCAGCAAGGTGTCCACGCGGCTCGCGGTGGTCACGACGGCGATCGTCGCGCTCGGCATGCTCACCTTCGCCAACGCCGAGACCGCGCTCGCGCTGCTCCAGCGCGCGGGCATGAGCGAGGACACCGGGCGCCGCCTGCTCCTCGGCGCGGACCTGGCGGTGATCCTGTTTCCCTACATGGTGTTCGTCTGCCTCGCGGCGGCGTTCAGCGCGGCGTGCCAGATCCTCGGGCGTTTCACCGAGCCGGCGCTCTCGCCGATCTGGCTCAACCTCGCGATCATCGGCGCGCTGCTGCTCGGCGGCGCCCTCGCGCTCGCACCCCTGGCGCACATGCACCTGCTCTGCGCGGGCGTGCTGCTCGGTGGTTTCCTGCAGATGATCGTGCCGGCCGGCGTGCTCGTGCGACTCGGCTGGCGGCCGCGGTTCGACCTGCGCGGCGACGAGAAGGTGGGCGAGATCGCGCGGCTCATGGGGCCGATGGTCATTGGCTCAGCGATCTACCTGATCAACATCGTCGTGCAGCGCCTCGTCGGACTCTCGCTCAACGACAATGCCGCTTCGGTGCTCAATCTCTCCAATCGCGTGATGGAGCTGCCCATCGGCGTATTCGCCGCGGCCATCGCGACGGTGGTGTTCCCGCTCATCGCGCGGCACGCCGCGCGGGGCGACATGGTGGCGCTCGGCGCCGACTACCAGAAGGGCATGCGGTTGGTGCTGTTGTTGAATGTGCCGGCGGCCATCGGACTCGCGCTGCTGAGCGAGCCGATCACGCGCGTGCTCTTCCAGCGCGGCGCGTTCCATGCCTCGGATACGGCGCTGATGACACCGATCCTCGCGATCTACGCGGCGGGACTGCCGTTCCTGTCCTTCACCAGCCTCGCGCTGCGTGGCTTCTATGCGCTCAAGGACACGGGCACGCCGGTGCGCGCGGCCGTGCTGAGTTTTATCACGAACCTGGTGCTGAGCGTCGTCGCGGTGCGGGTCGATTCCACGGCCATGCTGGCGGCGGCGACCAACATCGCGGTCGTCGTGCAGGCGGTGTATCTGCAGATCAATCTCTCGAAAAAGGGCGCGGCCCTCGGGTTCGCGCCGCTGCTCGGCAGCGTGGTGAAGATCGTCGTGGCCTCGGTCATCATGGGCGCGTGTGTCTGGGCAGGCGCGCGCGGCCTCGATGCGGTGATCGCGGCGGGCAAGGGGCGCGACCTTGTGCAGCTGATCGCGCTCATCCCGGCGGCATGCGCGGTGTACGCGGCGCTGCTGTGGGCGCTGAAGATCGAGGGTCGCGAGGACGTGCGTGAACTCGTGGTGCGTAGATTGCGGCGGACGCGTGGAGGCGGAGATGAAGGGTAGGGCGAGGCCTCCGGCCGAGCCGCGTCGTGTTGCGATCCGCCCGGGCGGCTCACCGGGACGGTTCGCCCTACCATCGGAATGATGAAGCGTCTTCCTGTTGATTGGTTCATGGGAGGCATGATCGCCGCCGTGGTGCTCGCTTGGCTGTTTCCCGCACCCGGTGCTGCTGGCGGGTGGCTGCATCCGGAACTGCTGACTAAGGCGGGCGTCGCGCTCATCTTTTTTCTGCACGGGGCCGGCCTGTCGTTCGACGCGCTCAAGTCCGGTGCCCTCCGCTGGCGCGTGCACACCGTGGTGCAGGCCACGACGTTTCTTGTGTTTCCGCTCATCGGCCTGGCGGCGTATTTTGGTCTCGAGGGGCGCATCGGCGCCGACCTGCGCATCGGACTTTTCTTCCTCTGTGCACTTCCGTCGACGGTTTCTTCATCGGTTGCGATGACTGCGGCAGCGCGCGGCAATGTCGCGGTCGCGGTGTTCAACGCCACGCTCTCGAGCATCATCGGTGTTTTCCTGACGCCGCTATGGATCGGCGCGGTGCTGAAGGTCAGCGGGCAGGGGCTCGCGCTGGGCCCGGTCATCTTTGATCTCGTGCGCTGGCTGATCCTGCCGCTCGTGCTCGGCCAAGTGTGCCGGCCGTGGATCGGTGCGTGGATCAAGCGTCACAAATCCGGCGTGCATCTGGCCGACCGCGGCACGATCCTGCTGCTTGTCTACACGTCGTTCTGCGATTCGTTCAAGAACCAGTTTTGGTCGGCCCATGGAGTCTGGACGATCGCGCTGGTCATCCTCGCTTCGGGCGCACTCTTCGCCCTCGTCATGATCTTCACGGCGCGCATCTCGCGGGCGATGGGCTTCCCGCGCGAGGACACGATCGCGGCGATGTTCTGCGGCTCGAAAAAGACCCTGGCCTCGGGTGTCCCCATGGCGAAGTTGATCTTCGGCGCGTCGCCGGGCCTGGGGATGATCCTCTTGCCGATCATGATCTATCATCCGTTACAGCTCATCGCTTGCGGCCTTTTGGTGAATGCATGGAATCGCAGGTCCGATGGCAGCCCGGAAACACAACATTGATCGATCCCGAGAGTCCTACGACGCAGCGACGTCCGCCCTGAAACGCGCCCTCGGCTCGCGCGTGCGTACCGACGAGGAGTCGCTCTTTCGCGCCTCGTTCGACGGCAGCAAGCTTTGCTATTTCCCCGACGCGGTGATCGCCGTGCGCGCCGAGCGCGACATCGGCACTGTGCTCGCGCTGGCGAACAAACATGGCGTTCCTGTCACCGTGCGCGGCGGCGGGACCTCTCTCACCGGATCGGGTTCGCCGATACGCGGCGGTTGGGTGCTCGACGTCAGCGCGCTCGACTCGATCGTGATCTACGAACGTGAGGGCATGGCCGAGGTCGGTGTCGGCGCGAAGATTTCCGCGATCCAGAAGGCCGCTGAAGACGCTGGATGGTATTATCCGCCCGACCCGTCGTCGAAGGACCACAGCACGATCGGCGGCAACATCGCGTGCAACGCCGGCGGCATGCACGGCGCGAAGTACGGCGTGACCCGCGACTTCGTCCTCGCGCTCACCGGCTTTCTCCCGACCGGCGAGCGCGTGAAGTGGGGCGGGCGTTTCAAGAAATTCGCCTGCGGCTACAACCTGCGCGACCTCTGGATCGGCAGCGAAGGTACCCTCGGTGTGGTGACATCCGCCGTGCTCAAGCTCGTTCCGAAGCCCGAAGCGAAGTGGACGCTCGTCGCCGCCTTCGCCGAGGAGGCCGTCGCGCTCGGCGCCGTGCAAGCGCTGATCGGCCGGCGTCTGCTGCCGTCGATCCTCGAGTTTCTCGACCGCCACAGCGTGCAGTGCGCGGAGCGCGCGACGGGTCGCTCGCTTTTCCCGGAACAGCGTGGCAAGCCGCTCCTGCTCGTCGAGATCGACGGGACAGCGGGCGAAGTGGCTGCGAAACAACAGGACGTGCTCGCCTGGGCCGCCGAGCATGCCGTCGCCTCGGCCGAGGCGCGCACGAGCGAGGAGGCGGAGAAACTCTGGGAAGTCCGCCGCAAGTGCTCAGGAGCGATGTTCGAGCTCGGCGACGCCAAGCTCAACGAGGACGTCGTGGTGCCGCTCTTCAGCCAGGTGGCGTTCGCGGGATTCCTCGACGAACTGCAGCGCAGCTCACGCCTGCCGATCGCGACCTTCGGCCACGCCGGCGACGGGAACTTCCACGTCAACATCATGTATCACCGCGACGACGCGGCGGAGTCCAAGCGTGCCGAAAAGGTCGTGCAGCGACTCATGCGCAAGGTCGTCGCGCTCGGCGGCACGATCACGGGCGAGCACGGTATCGGCCTCGCCAAGACGCCGTTCCTGCGCCTCGACCGCTCGGAGGCCGAGGTGCGCGCGATGCTGGCGATCAAGCACGCGCTCGATCCGCGCGGGATCATGAACCCCGGGAAGATCTTCGAGGTATTCGAAGTCTGGAAACACCGCCCGATCAAGATCCGGCTGCCTTGGGATCATCGGTGAGTGGACGCCGGACGGAATCGATCCAGTCACAGAGGTCACTGAGGAGGCACAGAGGTCACGGAGGAGAGTGCGGGGGTAGGGCGAGGCCTCTGGCCGAGCCGTGGGAACCGGTGAGGTCTTGCGAAAGGGACGTGGTCGGGTCGGGAACGAAACGTCAACCGGTGCGCCGAACGTCGGGCTGGGGACCAGCCCGACCACCTTTCTGAAACCCGGGCGGACCCGGCTCACCCGGAGGGTTCGCCCTACCTCGGTCCGTGCTCCGTGATCTCTGTGTCTCCTCTGTGTTCTCTGTGACCCACGGATCCATCCGAAAACAAAAAGGCCGGTCCTGGCGGACCGGCCTTTGAAGTCAATCAGCGGGCGACGCGGGCCTTAAGGCACGCTGCTCGTCGGGGCGTTCTGCTTGAAGATGAGGTGGTCGCCTTCGCGCAGCACCTGGACGGGCTCGCCCTCGCGGATGTCGCCGCGCAGGAGCGCCTCGGCGAGCGGGTCCTCGAGGTAGCGCTCGATCGAACGGCGCAGCGGGCGCGCGCCGAACTTCTCGTCGTAGCCCTTGTCGATGAGCAGGTCCTTCGCCTCGGTCGTGACCTCGAGCGTGATCTTGCGCTCGGTCAGGCGCTTGCCGACCTGCGCGATCTCGAGATCGATGATCTTGACGAGGTCGAGCTTGGTGAGCGGGCGGAACACGACGATGTCGTTGATGCGGTTGAGGAACTCGGGCTTGTAGACCCGCTTGGCCTCCTCGAGCACCTTGTCCTTCATCTTGTCGTAGTCGTCCGAGCCGGAGCGCGGCGCGCCGAAGCCCATCGTCGTCTGCCGCTGGATGAGCGACGCGCCGACGTTGGTCGTCATGATGATGATCGTGTTGCGGAAATCCACCGTGCGGCCGAGCGAGTCGGTCAGGCGGCCGTCCTCGAGGATCTGCAGGAGGATCTGCACGACATCGGGGTGCGCCTTCTCGATCTCGTCGAAGAGCACGACCGAATACGGCCGGCGGCGGACCGCCTCGGAGAGCTGGCCGCCCTCCTCGTAGCCGACGTAGCCCGGAGGCGAGCCGATGAGGCGGGAGACGGCGAACTTCTCCATGTACTCGGACATGTCGATCTGGATGATCGAGTCGGCGTCGCCGAACATCATCTCGGCGAGCGTCTTCGCGAGCATCGTCTTGCCCACGCCGGTGGGGCCGAGGAACATGAACGAGCCGATCGGGCGCTTCGGGTCCTTGAGGTCGGCGCGGGAGCGGCGCAGCGCTCGGCCGATGGCCGAGCAGGCGTCGTCCTGGCCGATGACCTTGGCCTGAAGATCCTTGTCGAGAGAGAGGAGTTTCTCCGTCTCACGTTTCTCGAGACGCGCGAGCGGGATCTTCGTCCAATCGGACACGACCTGCATCATCGCCTCCTCGTCGACCGTGACGCGGTGCTCCTCGCGGGACTTCTTCCATGCCTCGAGCGTCTGCTCCTGCTTGGTGCGGAGCTGCTTCTCGAGGTCGCGGTGTTTGGCGGCCTCCTCGAAGTGCTGCTTCGCGATGGCCTCCTCCTTCTTCGCGCAGACCGACTCGATCTCCTTCGATAGCTCCTCGATCTCGGGCGGGCGGTTGAGCGAGGCGATGCGGGCGCGCGAGCCGGCCTCGTCCATCACGTCGATCGCCTTGTCCGGGAGGAAACGGCCGGTGATGTATCGGTCGGACAACTTCGCGGCGGCCTCGAGCGACTTGTCGGTGAAGACGGCCTTGTGGTGGTCCTCATACTTGGAGCGGATGCCCTTGAGGATGAGGATGGCGTCGTCGACGGACGGGGCCTCCACCATCACGCTCTGGAAGCGGCGGTCGAGGGCGGAGTCCTTCTCGATGTACTTGCGGTACTCGTTGAGCGTGGTGGCGCCGATGCACTGCAGCTCGCCGCGGGAGAGGGCGGGCTTGAAGATGTTGGATGCGTCCATCGCGCCCTCGGCGGCGCCGGCGCCGACGATGGTGTGCAGCTCGTCGATGAAGATGATGACGTTCTTGGCGCGCTTGATCTCGTCCATCACGGCCTTGATGCGCTCCTCGAACTGACCGCGGTATTTCGTGCCGGCGACCATGAGGGCGAGGTCGAGCGTGATCACGCGCTTCTCGGCGAGGATCTCCGGGACGATGCCGTTGGCGATCTCCTGGGCGAGGCCCTCGACGATGGCGGTCTTGCCCACGCCGGCTTCGCCGATGAGCACGGGATTGTTCTTGGTGCGGCGGCAGAGGATCTGGATGACGCGGCGGATCTCGGGTTTGCGGCCGATCACGGGGTCGAGCTCGCCCTTGCGCGCGAGCTCGGTGAGGTCGCGGCCGAAGGCCTTGAGCGCGGGCGTCTTCAGTTCCTTCTTCTCGCCTTCGCCACCGCCCTGCTGGCCGCGCGGGGCGGCGCCACCACCACCGGCACCGGCGGTGGGATCCTCGGGCTGCGGCTCGCCGGCAAACTGCGGGTCGAGTTCGCGGAGGATCTCGTTGCGCGTGCGCTCGATGTCGATGTCGAGCGACTTGAGCACGCGGGCGGCCACGCCTTCACCTTCGCGCAGGAGGCCCAGGAGGATGTGCTCGGTGCCGACGTAGGAATGGTTGAGGGCCTTGGCCTCCTTGCCGGCGAGGGCGAGGACCTTCTTCACGCGGGGCGTGTAGGGGATGGAGCCGGTCGTCTTGCCCTCGGGGCCGGTGCCGACCTGTTTCTCCACGGCGGAGCGCACGGTCTCGAGATCGAGCCCCATTTTCTGGAGCACGCTCACGGCCACGCCCTGGCCGAGTTTGATCAGGCCGAGGAGGAGGTGTTCGGTGCCGACATAGTTGTGGTGAAAGCGGTCGGCTTCCTTCCGGGCCAGCGCGAGCACCTGCTGGGCGCGCGGGGTGAAATTGTTCATCGGTTCCATGTGGAGAAAGGGGAGTTGAGCGCGAGATTCGGGTGTGGTTCCGAAGGCGGGGGGCGCCCGTGGGCGGGCGGCCTAGCGTTCGGTGGTGTCGTTCGGGTTGGTGTCGTGGTGTGTAGTAAATGTCGGGGGCGCCACTTTCTCAAACTCCGAGCGCAGCAAGGCGGCCCGGAGGACGTCGCGCTCCCCGGAGTCTATCGACCGTTTGGCGGCGTACTGGATGTGGCCGGGCTGGCACTCCATGAACAGGCGGTCGACCGCCGGACGGAGTTCGGCCGGAAGCATTTGCATGTCCACGCCGAGCCGGACGAGCGAGAGCGTGTTCATCGCCTCCGAGGAGCTGAGCACGTAGGCGCCGCGGAGGATGCCGTAGGCGCGGCCGATCTTGTCGAAGATCTTGGCCGGCTCCTTTTCGAGCAGGTGCTCGCGCATGTTCGACTCCTGCTCGATCACGGTGTTGAGCACGGCGGTGAGGCGCTTGAGGATCTCCTCCTCGCTCTCGCCGAGAGTCGTCTGGTTCGAGATCTGGAAAATGCTGCCGGTGGCGTCGGATCCTTCGCCAAACAGGCCGCGCACGGCGATGCCGAGCTGGTTCACGGCACGCACGACCTTGTCCATCTGGCCGGCGATGACCAGGGCCGGCAGGTGCATCATGGCGGAGGCGCGCAGGCCGGTGCCGACGTTGGTCGGGCAGGCGGTGAGGTAGCCGAGGGTGGGCGAGAAGGCGAAGTCGAGGTTCTCCTCCAGCTGGGTGTCGATCGAGTTGATCGCGGTCCAGACGCGGCGGAAGTTGAAACCGGGCTTGATCACCTGGATGCGAAGATGGTCCTCCTCGTTGATCATCACGGCGCAGGCCTGGTCGCGGCTGATGACAAAACCCGAACCGGCCTTCATGCCCATGAGGTCACGCGAGATGAGGTGGCGCTCGAAGAGGATCTGTTTCTCCAGATCGGTGATGTCGGACATCTCACCCGAGATGCCCTTCTTCATCTCCTTGGCGCCGGCGATGGAGCTGACGCAGGCGGCGAAGACATCGCGGCGCTGGGCCTCCTTGGCCCAGCCGGGGAAGGGAAACTTCGCCAGGTTGCGCGCGAAGCGCATGCGCGTGCTCAGCACGACCGAACTCTTCGGCGCGGACGCCTCCGTCGGCTCGGGCGCGGGGTGCTCGAGCAGCGGGGCGATCAACAGCGGACGCGGTTCCTTGGGACTCATGGCGCGGTGGTGGCGCGGGCGCGGACCGCGAGGGTGGCGCGCGTGGCGGCGAGTTCGTCGCGCAGGTGGGCGGCGTCTTCGTAGCGCTCAGACTTGATGGCGGCCTGCAACTGCTCCTCGAGGCGCCAGATCTTTTCCTGGATGCTGCGGCGCTCGATCGAGCGGGCCGGGACCTTGCCGACATGGACCACGCCCTTGTGCATGTTGGCGAGGACGGGCTCGAGGATCGGCCGGAAGCGCTCGTAACAAGCCGGGCAGCCGAGGCGGCCCAGTTTCTTGAAGTCAGCCTGGGAAAACCCGCAATGCTCACACACGAGCTGCGTCGCGCTCGGGTCGGGCGTGGCGGTCCCGGCCGTCTTGACGAGCAGGTCGGCGAGCGAAAACCCCGTCGGGTCGGTCACGCCTTTGGCGGCCGCACACTCCTCGCACAAGTCCAGTTTATGAATCTGGTTGTTAACGATTTGCGTGAGGTGAACGGTGGCCGGCTTGCCGCAGAGGTCGCATTTGAGGGAGTTGCCCATGGACGTAATTTACTCCTGTTAAGACGGATATTCGACAGAGGGCTTCAAGTTTGCAAGTGGCACCGACGGGAGTTGGACGCACGGAAGCCGGCTGACCGAAGCCTCGGGGGTGCAGATCGAATCCTGGTGCGTGCGGTGTCGGCCTGCCGATTTCCGACCCCGCCGTGCTGCCCCGTCTGCGATTTCCCGCGGTTCACCCGCCGAGGGCGTGGCGGAGTTTCGCGAGTTCGGCGCCGAGCCGGGCGATCTCCG
>JACSRI010000130.1 GCA_014879845.1 Opitutaceae bacterium | reverse complement strand
CCGGCGCCGGCCTCACCGGCGCGGGCGGCCTCGACGGCGGCGTTGAGCGCGAGGATGTTGGTCTGAAAGGCGATCTCGTCGATCGTGCGGACGATGCGCGCCACCTCCGCGCTGGAGGCCTCGATGCTTTTCATCGCGTCGGCCATCTGGGTCATCTCGCCCGCGCATTTCTCGGTGGCGAGGCGGGCCGAGTTGGCCGCGGTCTTGGCGGACTGGGCGTGGCCTGCGTTCTCGCGAACCATGGCGGAAAGCTCCTCGAGCGAGGCACTCGATTCCTCCAGTGCGGCCGCCTGGCTGCTGGCGTTTGTGGCCAGGTCGTTGCTCGACTCGGTGATCCCGTGGGCGGAGTTGGCCACGCGGTCGGAGGAGTCGATCAGCGTCGCACCGACCCGGTCGAGTGAGCGGTTGATCGAGGAACTCAACCCAAGAAAGGCCGTCGCGGCGAGGACGGCAGCGCCCAGGGCAGTCCAGCCCTGGGTCCAGGAGATCCTCGCCAGGATGCCTTCAAAGGACGTCGCGCCGGCGAGGAACTCATCCTCGTAGGCCCTGGCGCAGATGATCCAGTCCCAGGGCTCGAAATAGGCGAAGCGCGCCACTTCGATGCGCGGCGTGTCGGTCCGCGGGTCGCGCATGGCGTAGCGGACGCGCCCATACTGTCCGGGCGCGAGCCCGCGAGCGGTCTCCACGATCTCACGCACGACATGGCGGCCGTCGATATCGGTCGTGTCCATGGCGTTCTTCCCGTCGTCGGTGCCGCCGGGTGAGAGGGCGTAGGTACCGGCGAGGTCGCCCTTGGCGTGGAGCACGACGACCTGCCCGGATTCGTGCACCTTCTGGGCGAGGAGGCGTTTGCGCAGGGGTTGCGTGGCCTGGGTCTCCGGGGTCCCCACGTAGAGCATGCCGATCAGCGTGCCGGATGCGTCGCGAAGGGGCGAATACGCGGACATGTAGTAGCGGTCCACGACGAAGGCGCGGCCGACGAAGGTGCGGCCGGCGGTCACCTCGACGACGACGGGACTGGAGGCCGGGATGAAGGTGCCGATCGCGCGGCGCCCCTCCTTGCTCTTCACGCTCGTGGCGACGCGAAGCATCGCGCCGTCCTCCATGCGCTGGAAGATCGTGGCGGTGTCGCCCGTCGCCCGGGCGATCTCGTCGACGATGGGCACGACGATGGAGGCGCCGAACTCGTGCTCCTGGCCGAGCCAGGTGGACGCGAGATTCAGGCGGGGAAGCACGACCTCGCGGCGGGTGCCGTCGACCTGATGGATCGCGGTCCACGGCACGGTGGTCTCCTTGTCGAGGGCGACACCTCCGGCCATGGCGATGCGGTCGGCGGCGAGGCTGAGCGTGGCCGTGGCGCGCTGGGCCAGCAGGTCGGCGGAGAGGCGCGCCTGCTCCGAGGCCGCCTCGACGATGCGCGTGAGTTCTGAATCGGCCGCCGCTTCCAGGGCGCTGCGACCGACCTGCGATGCACGGTGGCTGCCCCAGAGTGAGATCAGGAGAGTCGCCAGCACCGGTGTGGCCGTCGCGGCGAGACCGAGCGACACCAGGCGCATCCGAAGGGAGTATCGGGAAGCCATGGGTAAATCTTCGGTGGGGGAACCCCGAAGTTCACCCGAAAGGGGGTTCACGGGATTTTCGTGTGCACGGTATAAGGCGACCTGTGGATTGTGCGCTCGGGATCACCGCGCGGGCTGCGGATACCCACGCAAATCCTCAGGTGGAGCATTTAGGGTGGCGCGGGTCTCGGCATCCCGCCGCCCGCCGCCCCATGGTCGAGATCGTGCGGGTGGATTTCCGGTGGGGTGACCCGGACCGTGGTCGCAGGAGGAAACGAAGGTTGGATGGGCCGGATCGGTCCCGATTCGCTTCCATGCGCTTCTGCCCGGCAGCACGCAGACTACCTTCTGGGCGATGGTCGGGTGGGTTTCACGGCTGCGAGCGGCAGGCTGGAAGCCTGCGCCACGGGGCGGGAATTCGATGTTGGACGTCGGATGTCGGGCGTTTGATGGTCGTGCGGGCGCGTGGGGCGCGTCCGTACGATGGCCAAAGTCTATTTCTACTACTCGGCGATGAACGCCGGGAAATCCACCGCGCTGCTGCAGGCGGCCCACAATTACCACGAACGCGGCATGCGCGTGCTCACCTTCATCCCGGCCATCGACACGCGTGCCGGGCTGGGGCGGATCCGCTCGCGCATCGGGATCGAGTCCGAGGCGATCGCGCTGGGCGAGGCCGACGACATCTTCGTGCGCGTGAGCGGCGAGCATCACGCCCAGCCGGTGGCGTGTGTGCTCATCGACGAGGCGCAGTTTCTCTCGCCGGTCCAGGTCGAGCAGGTGTGCGATGTCGCCGACGCGCTGCGCATCCCGGTGCTCTGCTATGGGCTGCGCACGGATTTTCGCGGGGCGCTCTTTCCTGGCAGCGCGGCGCTGCTGGGCACGGCCGACGACCTGATCGAGCTCAAGACCGTGTGCCACTGCGGCCGCAAGGCCACGATGAACCTGCGCGTCGGCCCGGACGGCAAGGCCGTGAAGGAGGGCGCACAGATCGAGATCGGCGGCGACGAGCGCTACGTCTCCGTGTGCCGGAGACATTACAAGGAAGCGCTGCGCTGAGTCGCGCGGCGAGGGGCGAGCGGCGGGGCGGTAGCGCAGACTTCCAGTCTGCCATCAGGGGAGCAGGCTGAAAGCCGGCGCTACATCGGGGCTGCGGTGTTCGCGCTGAAATCGCCTCTCGCCTCCAGCCTCTCACCCCCGCCCCCTTGGTTTTTTGAGCGAGCAGCGCTCAGAAACCAAGCTCCACGGCGTGCCGGTCCAGCCAGGCCTCGGCCTCGCGCCAGCGCGGGCAGGCGTGGGCGACATGGCGCCAGAAGCGGATGGAGTGGTTCATCTCGCGGCGGTGCATGAGCTCGTGGATGACGAGATAGTCGCGCACCCAGTCCGGCGCCTGGATGAGGCGCCAGTTGAGCGAGATCACGCCGGTCGCGGAGCAGGAACCCCAGCGCGAGGACTGGTTGCGCACGGAGATGCGGGCGACGGTGATGCCGTGCTCGCGGGCGAGCTCGCGCGTGCGCCGCGGGAGCTCGGTGCGTGCGAGCCGCAGCAGGTGGGCCTCGACCGGCCGCCTCAGGTTCATCGAGCGGTCGGCGATGAAGATGCGCTCGTCGCCGCACGACACATACGGGCGCCCCTGCTCGTGGCCGAGGGCGAGGAGCACTCGGTGGCCGCGCAGGAGCAGGTCGGTGCCGGCGCACCATTCCGTCGCGTGGCCGGGCGCACCCTGCCGGCGCAGGCGCTGGCCGTCGATCCAGCCGCGGCTGCGCTGCACGAACTCGAGCGCGTGGTGGTGCGAACCGCCGCGCGGCACGGTCACGACGAGCTCGTTGTCTCGGTTGAGGCGCAAAGTATAGCGCCGCGCGCGCGGATGGCGCTTGAGGACCACGACGTGACCCTCGAAGACCCAGGTGTCGGGTGTGCGCGAAGTCCGGTGCAGGATGGAGAGGGCCGAAGGCATGGAGATGACCGGACACCATGCGCGTTTCGTGCCGCGCACGCAAGCGGCGCGCGGACGCGGTGAGCGGAGCGGGGCGGGCACCGATCAAGCCGGGTTCACATGAGGCAGCGGAGCGGGAAGGTCGGGCGCGAGCATGCGTTTCTCCATTTGCTCAGTGATCTCCGGTGCACCGGATCGAATGGCCGCACGGAAGTCCGTGCGGTGGCGGATGGCCCATGTCGGATGTTCGACGGCGGATGTTGGGTGTTGGAGG
Organism: Opitutaceae bacterium; assembly: GCA_014879845.1. GTDB lineage: Bacteria > Verrucomicrobiota > Verrucomicrobiia > Opitutales > Opitutaceae > JAEWQP01. Next base: position 7,642 of record JACSRI010000130.1, on the reverse strand, counting down.
GGCGCGTCCGTGTGCGGACGACTTCCGGTTCATTCGTGTCTCGGCGGGAGTCTATGGCGTGTCTCCAAACCTTGCTGCTCGAATGGAGGGCGGTGCTTCTGCACCGCCGCGCGCGGGCACCGGTGAGCGTGTGCCACTCGACAAGCGCGGCCGGGCAGGAGCCCGGCCCTACATGTCTGACCAAACGCGGTGCCTCATACAGGGTTTGAAAACACGCCAGAGTCGCAGAACCGCTTTCGCGCTTTCCTGCGGAAAACGCTGGCGCGGCTCGCCACTTGCGGGGCAAGTGGCAGGTATGGCGGTCGAACTCGCAGGGTTGCTCGGTGTGCTCACGCTCGCGCTGCTCAGCCCGGGGCCGGATTTTCTGCTCGTGGTGAAGAACAGCGTGGGCGGCACGCGGGCACGTGCGCTCGCGACGGCGGTGGGCATTTCCGCCGGGCTCGCCGCGCACATGCTCCTGATCTCGCTCGGGCTTGCGGCGACACCGGCGTCGGTGCTGCGCATCGTGCAACTGGTCGGGGTGGCGTTTCTCGGCTACCTCGGCGTGCGTGCGATGCTGGCCGCGCCTGCGCCGGAGGGCGGGGCGGACCCGGGGCGCGCGTCCTCGGCGCACAGCGGCTTCGTGGAGGGTCTGGTGTGCAACATCACCAACCCGAAGGCGTTTGTCTTTTTCGTGAGCCTGTTCGCCCAGGTCATCCGGCCCGACGCCTCGGCGGCGTGGCGCGTGGTGGTGCCGGTGGTCGTCGTGCTCCACGGCCTGGTGATGTGGTGCGGTGTGGTGCTCGCGCTGCAATCACCCGTCGTCGCGCGCCGGCTCGGGCGGGCGCAGCACTGGCTGCCGCGGGTGTTTGGCGCGCTGCTCGTCCTGGTGGCGGTGACCGTGCTGGTGGACGCATTGACCGCCTGAGCGCGGTCGGCGCGTGGGTGGGTTGCCCGGGGAATCGCCAGATTGGGGATTGCAGACTGTGGATGGACGCGGAGTCTCGTCGGTCCCGCCTCGTTCATGAAAGCTGTTGCCCTGAATCGGTACCTCCCTGTCGACGATCCCCAAGCCCTCGTCGATGTCGATCTGCTTAAACCCGTGCCCGGCCCGCGCGACCTGCTCGTGCACGTGGAGGCGGTCTCGGTCAACCCGGTGGATACCAAGGTTCGCCGCTCCAAGCTCGGGCAGTCCGAGCCCGAGCCGCGCGTGCTCGGCTGGGACGTGGCGGGCGTGGTCAAGGCGATCGGCTCGCAGGTGTCGCTCTTTCGCCCGGGCGACGAGGTCTACTACGCCGGCTCGATCACGCGGCCGGGCTGCAACAGCGAGTACCACTGCGTGGACGAGCGCATCGTCGGCAACAAGCCGGCCAACCTTTCCTTCGCCGAGGCGGCGGCGCTGCCGCTGACCGCGATCACGGCCTGGGAGGCGTTTTTCGACCGGCTCGAGATCGACGACTCCGGGGCGTATCACGGCCGCTCGATCCTGATCATCGGCGGCGCGGGCGGGGTGGGCTCGATCGGCATCCAGCTGGCCAAGCTCGCGGGGCTCAAGGTCGTGGCCACGGCGTCGCGTCCGGAGACGCGCGCGTGGTGCGAATCGCTCGGGGCCGACCACGTCGTCGACCATCGCAAACCGCTGCCGCCGCAGCTCGCGGCGCTGGGCTTCAAGGAGGTCGACTACATCGCGAATTTCGCCGACACCGACGCCTACTGGCCGGCAATGGCGGAGTTGATCCGCCCGCAGGGCCGCATCGTCGGCATCGTGGGCAACGCGGCGCCGCTCGACCTCGACCTGCTCAAGAGCAAGAGCGCGACCTTCGTGTGGGAGTTCATGTTCACGCGGGCGATGTACGGGACGGCCGACATGCAGGCGCAGCACGAACTTCTGGATACGGTGGCCGAGCTCGTGGCCTCGGGCCGCCTGCGCACGACGCTGACCGAGACGATCTCGCCGATCAATGCCGCCAACCTGCGCGCCGTGCACGCGCGTCTCGAGAGCGGGCGCACGATCGGGAAAGTCGTGCTGAGCGGCTGGGCATAGACGGTTTTCGCTCTCGCGTTTGTCGACTGCGCCGAAAACGCTGCCGCGGCTCGTCACGTGCTGTGCACGTGACTGGGCTGGGCATAAACGGTTTTCGCACTCGCGCACTTGCCTGCGGCGGGGCGCCGTGTCGGATGACGCGGCCTACAGGGGATGGGGATCCGCGTTGTGGGCGCGGTGACCTCACCGGGCGCGACCCGTGGACAGCCGACTGCGGATGGCGTGACGTGACTCCGGATCCCGGGCTCCCGGCGCCCGATCGCTGATGCGGTCCTCCGCCTCAGGCCAGCTCGGTGCGGCCGAACTGCACGAGCACGGCGCAGAGGTCGTCACTGAAGGATGATTTGGCGGCGAAGTGCCGCACGTCGCGCGCGGCTTCGGCGAGCGTCACGTCGGGCTGGTCCGCGGCATGGCGGTCGAGGCCGGACGCGAGTCGGCGCGTCCCGTATTCCTCGCCGGCGGGGTTGCTCTCTTCGATCCATCCGTCGGTGAAGCAGAGCAGGCGGTCGCCCGTGGCGATGCGGCGCGATTCCGGCGTGAAGGTGGCGCCGCGGATGAGACCGAGGGCCGGACCGCATTCGAGCGAGCACAGCGGCGCGGTCTCGCCGGCGGCGGTGCGGTAGAGTGGCCAGGCGTGGCCGGCGCTCGCGACGGTGAGGCGCGCCTCGTCCAGGTCGACGAGGGCATACAGGGCGGTGACAAAACGCGGGAGCGGCGGCCGGTCGAGCAGCGTGCAGAGGCGGTCGTTGAGCCGCGCGAGCATGCGCTCGGGGGAGAGTTCGTCGGCCTTGACGTCGGTGATCAGGCCGCGGATCAGCGTGGTGACCAGCGCGGCCTTCACGCCATGGCCCATGACGTCGCACAACAGCATGCCGAAGCGGCGGCGCGTGATCGGGATGAGCTGGAAAAAGTCGCCGGCGAGATGGACCGAGGCCTCGTAGTGAAAGGCGATGCGCGGCGCGAGCGGGCCGGTGGCATCGAGCTGCTCGCGCACGCTCACGAGGCTCGAGGTCATCAGCTCGGTCTGCAGCTCGCGGGCGAGCGCGAGTTCCGCCTCGATCTGCCGGTTCTTCTCCTCGAGCTGGTGCTGGATGCGTACGGCGCGCGCCTCGGCCTCCTTTTGCGCGGTGATGTCCGCCGCCATGCCGACGAGGCCCTGCACCTGGCCCTCGCCATCGCGCAGCGGGACCTTGGAGAGGAGCATCCAGCGTTTGTCCCCGAGCGGGCTGGCATCGAAGTCCTCGCGGTTGAGGATCTCGGTGCCCTTCTCGATGACGAGACGGTCATCCATCGCGTAGGGCCCGACGCGGTCGTCGGCGACGAGGTCGGAGAGACGCTTGCCTTCGACGATGTCGGAGCCATGCAGGCCGAGGGCGCGGCGGTATGCCTCGTTGGTGAGGGTGATGCGGCCGTCGCGGTCCTTCACGAAGATCCGGCAGGGCAGGATCTCGATGAGGGTTTTGAGCAGGCGGTGCTGGGCCTCGAGCGACTCGCGCGCCTGCTTCACCTCGGTGATGTCGCGGGAGATGCCGAACGTGCCGATGATCGAGCCGTCGTCGCCGTAAAGCGGGAGTTTGGAGCTGAGCACCCAGCGGCGTTTGCCGCCGATGGCGTAGGATTTTTCCTCCTTGCCGACGAAACCCACGCCCGTGCGCACGATCTCGCGCTCGTCGTGGTCCTTGATGCGCGCGAGTTCCTCCGGGAAGAAATCGTAGTCGCTCTTGCCGATCGCCTCCTCGGGTGAGTCCAACCCGAAGTGGGTCGCGAGCGCCTTGCTCAGGCAGAAAAACCGGCCCTCGCGGTCCTTGAAGTAGACGCTGTCGGGCAGGCTCTCCATGAGCCGCTCGAAAAACATCCGCGCCAGTTTGTCGCTCGTGAAAGGCATGGGGGAGGGTGGCTGGTTACCGTACGCGGGCGGGATGGGGCGTCGAATGAAAAGGCGGAGGCGGATTTCCGACTCGTGCAGGGCGAATGACCTTGGGGGCGCTCGGCGAGAAGGATCTCGTGCCTGCACCCGACCGGATGCACCGGCAAAGCCGGGTGTCTTGCTGGCAATCGAAAACCGGGAATCGAAAATCCACCGGACCCGGGGCCGGCGAAATCCCCTTGCGCGGGCGGGCGCGGGCGTTGGACTCGCGGGCTTTTTCGCATGGAGCCGAACGCACCTGTCACCGCGACCGCGCCCTCGAGCCCGGCCTCGCCCGCGTCCACCCCCAACTCCGAGCACGTCCTGCGCATCGCGCAGGAACTCAACCTCAAGGTCTTCCAGGTGGCCGCGACCGCGCAGCTCATCGCCGGCGGCGCGACCGTACCGTTCATCGCGCGCTACCGCAAGGAGGCCACCGGCACGCTCGACGAGGTGCAGGTCACGGCCATCCGCGACCGCCTCGAGCAGCTCAAGCAGCTCGACGACCGCCGCGCCTCGATCCTCGCCTCGCTCCGGGAGCGCAACCTCCTCACGCCCGCGCTCGAGGCCGCCATCGCCGGCGCCGAGACGCTCACGCGCCTCGAGGACATCTACGCGCCCTTCCGCCCGAAGAAGCGCACCCGCGCCACCATCGCGCGCGAGAAGGGCCTCGCCCCGCTCGCCGAGCTGATCCTGGCCCAGGACCCCGCGACCAACGCCGAGGCCGCGGCCGCGGCGTATGCGGGCCGCGAGTACGAGGTCGAGGGCAAGAAGGCCACCATCGCCGACGCCGCCGAGGCTCTCGCGGGCGCGCGCGACATCATCGCCGAGCAGGTCAGCGACGACGCGACCGCGCGCGAGAGACTCCGCGTGCTCTACCGCGCCCACGCCGTCGTGTCGTCCAAGGTGCTCGCCGGCAAGGAGGCCGAGGGCGCGAAGTTCAAGGACTACTTCGACTGGAGCGAGCCGCTAGCGAAGGCGCCGTCCCACCGCATCCTCGCCATGCGCCGCGGCGAGAAGGAGGAGTTTGTCTTCATGCGCATCACGCTGCCGGACGAGCAGCCCGCGCTGACCGAGCTCGCGTCGCTCTTCATCAAGGGCGACGCCGCCAACTCCTGCTCCGCGCAGGTGCGCCTCGCCCTGGCCGACGCCTTCAAGCGTCTGCTCGCGCCCGCCATGGAGACGGAGATGCGCCTCGAGTCGAAGAAACGCGCCGACGAGGCCGCGATCAAGGTCTTCACCGACAATCTCCGCCAGCTCCTGCTCGCCGCGCCGCTCGGCCAGAAGAACGTCCTCGCCATCGACCCGGGCTTCCGCACCGGCTGCAAGGTCGTGCTCCTCGACCGTCAGGGGAAGCTCCTGCACAACGACGTGCTCTATCCCGACCGCCACGAGGTCGAGGCGAAGGAAAAGCTCCTCGGGTTCGCGAAGCACTTCCAGGTCGAGGCCGTCGCCATCGGCAACGGCACGGCCGGCCGCGAGACCGAGGCCTTCGTGCGCGGCGCCGGCCTGCCGCCGACTGTGGCGGTCGTCATGGTCAACGAATCCGGCGCCTCGATCTACTCCGCCAGCGAGGTCGCGCGCGAGGAGTTTCCCGACCACGATCTGACCGTGCGCGGCGCGGTCTCGATCGGCCGCCGCCTCATGGACCCGCTGGCCGAGCTGGTGAAGCTCGACCCGAAGTCCATCGGCGTCGGTCAGTACCAGCACGACGTCGACCAGAGCGCGCTCAAGCGCTCGCTCGACGACACCGTGGTGTCGTGCGTCAACGGCGTGGGCGTGGAGCTCAACACCGCGTCCAAGCAACTGCTCAGCGCCGTCTCCGGCCTGACCAGCTCGACCGCCGCGGCCATCGTCGCGCGCCGCAACGAAAAGGGCCCGTTCAAGTCGCGCCAGGAACTGCTCGAGGTGCCGCGCCTCGGACCCAAGGCGTTTGAGCAGGCCGCGGGCTTTCTGCGTATCCGCGGCGCGGAGCACCCGCTCGACGCCTCGGCCGTGCACCCGGAGAGTTACCCGATCGTCGAGAAGATGGCGGCCGACCTCGGCGTGACCATCGCCGATCTCGTGCGCGACGGCAGCCTGCGCGCGAAGATCAAGCTCGAGGCCTACGTGACCGACGCGGTCGGCCTGCCCACGCTCAAGGACATCCTTGCCGAGCTGGCCAAGCCGGGGCGCGACCCGCGCGAGCAGTTCGAGACCTTCGCTTTCGCCGACGGCATCCACAAGCCCGCGGACCTCAAGCCCGGCATGAAGATCCCCGGCATCGTGACCAACGTCACCGCCTTCGGCGCGTTCGTCGACGTGGGCGTGCACCAGGACGGCCTCGTGCACGTCTCGCAGCTCGCGGATACCTTCGTGAAGGAACCGGCCGCGGTGGTGAAGCCGCAGCAGAAGGTGATGGTGACCGTCGTGGAGGTCGACCTCGCACGCAACCGCATCGCGCTGTCGATGCGCAGCAAGCCGGAGATCGGCCCGAAAAATCCGGCCGCGGGCGGCGGTGGCCCGAGCGGACCGCGCTCGCCCGGTCAGCGTCCGCCGCAGGGGCAGGATCGCCGCCCGGCCCAGCCGCAGACCCTCAACGGCGACTGGTTTTCGCAGGCGCTGCAGAAGAAGAAGTAGCCGGCGGCTGGAAGAAGCGGGAAGCGAGGAGCGAGAAGGATTCCAGCGGGGTTCCGGTCCAACGCACCGACCGCATTGCATTTGCGGTGAGGGTTCTGGCTCCGTCCGTCTCGCTTCCCGCATCTCGCTCCTCGCTTCCTTTCCGGGCAGTCCATTAATTGACCCGGTCTTCGCTTGCCGCCTCGCCGGACGCGGGGGCCTAATCGCGGCTTTCCCCGAAAACCCATGAGCCTCTTCATCGGCATCGATTCCGGCACCCAGTCCACCAAGGCGGTCGTCCTCGACCTCGAGACCAAGAAGGTCATCGCCGAGGCCCGCGCCTCCCATGCCCTCATCGACGGCCTGCCCGTCGGCCACATGGAGCAGCATCCGCAGGATTGGACCGCGGCGCTCGACAAGGTGATCCTCGAGGTCGTGGCCAAGGTCGACGCCTCGCGCGTGCGCGGCATCGGCGTATCCGGCCAGCAACACGGCTTCGTCCCGCTCGACGCCGACGGCGAGGTCATCCGCCCGGCCAAGCTCTGGTGCGACACCAGTACGGTGAAGGAGTGCGAGATCCTGACCAAGAAGATCGGCGGTCCGAAGGCGGCGATCAAGAAGGCCGGCCTCATGTTCCTGCCCGGCTTCACCGCCCCGAAGATCCTCTGGCTGAAGCGCAATGAGCCGCACAACTACAAGCGCCTGCGCCACGTCCTGCTGCCGCACGATTACCTGAATTTCCACCTGACCGGAAACTACTTCATGGAGTACGGCGACGCCTCCGGTACCGCGCTCATGGACGTGCGCAAGCGCACCTGGTCGCGGCCGGTGATCGACGCGATCGACAAGAACCTCGCCGACTGGCTGCCCGCGCTCTCCGGCTCCGACCAGGCGGCCGGCACGCTGCGCCCGGAGCTGGCGCAGAAGTATGGACTTTCCTGCGACGTCGTGGTCAGCGCCGGCGGCGGCGACAACATGATGGGCGCGATCGGCACGGGCAACGTCACACCCGGCGTCGTGACCGCGAGCTTCGGCACGAGCGGCACGATCTACGCCTTCGCCAACAAGCCGGTGGTCGATCCCGACGGCGAGATCGCCGCCTTCTGCTCGTCGAC
>JACSRI010000031.1 GCA_014879845.1 Opitutaceae bacterium | reverse complement strand
CTCGGCGGCGTAGAGGACATAGGCGGTGCCGCCCCCGGTTCCGCTCACGGTGTTCCCGGGCCGGCCCGAGCGTCCGGCGAGGCCACTTCGGGCGATCGACGTGAACTGATTCGGGTCGGCACCGGCGTCGAGCAGAGCCAGCACGATCTCGCGCGCCTCCGTGCCGCCCTCGATCTCGAGGTGATTGAGCGCGGCGTCGAGTGCGCTGGTCGCCTCTGCGCGCCGCTCGTCGAGGTCGGTCCTGGCTGCGAGTGCCGACCGCACGCCGGCCAGATCGCCGGCTTCGGCCGCACTGCAGGTGTTGCAGGTCGATTCCGTCTCCGCGTCGTCCGCGACCCACCACACGAACACCGCGACGAGCACCAGGAGGGACAGGCCCCCGGCGATGGCGGCCATGGGGGCGAAGGTGGCGAAGCCGCGTTCCCGGTGCGGGTTCATCGGCGGCCTATCCGTCGATCGAACTCGGCCACCGTGGCCGCGCAGCGCGGCTCGCCCTGCAGGCGGCGACGGGCCTCGTCCATCACGGTCAGCCCCGCGGCGGTCTTCACCTCGAGGTTGACCCCGGCGTCGATCAGCAGACGCGCGATCTGGGGCGCATCGGTCTGGTGGCAGCCTGCGACCACGGCCTGGATGGGCGTCCCCGAGACGCGTCCGGCCACCTCGAGTCCGGACCTCGCACGGATGAACGCGCGGATGACCGGCAGGTCGCGGGACCCGGTGTCGTTAGCCAGCGACCGGCCGATGAGGTCGGCCAGCGTGCCGCAGTCGCTGCCCATGGCCTCGTGCCTGGCGCCGGCCGCCACCAGCGCCTCGATGGCCGCCGGTTGGCGGGCGGCACAGGCCACCGTCAGGGGCGTATCCCCGCGATCGGCGCCGCCATCGACGGGCAGCCCCTTCGACAGCAGGTCGCGGATGATGTCGACATTGCCGCCCTCGGCCGCGGCGTGGAGCGCCGTACGTTTGCCAGCTGATTCCGCCAGCGGGTTCGCGCCCGCCGACAGCAACGCCTGCACCGTCGCGCGCTGACCGAAGGCCGCAGCGCGCATCAGGGCCGTCTCGCCCCGTTTCGGGTCGCCGCCGTCGATCGGCGCGCCGCTGGAGAGTGCGCGTGCGACGCCCGCGACGTCGCCGGTGCGAGCGGCCTGCAGCAGGCGCTCCAGGCTCGGCGGCGGCGCACCTCCTCCCTGCGCCCGCACCTGCGACGCTGGCGGTACGAGCAACAACGCCATCGCCGCGGCGCCCCGCAGGAGCTTGAGAAGAGAGAGCCTGCGCATGCGTCGCATTTTACGTTTGCCGCCTCGACACGTTCTCCACGCGGGAAGGGTTACGGCTCCCGCAGAACCGGTCCCGGATGCGCGAGGGGCAGAAGGGCGCGCTGGAGCCCGCGCAGCACCCCGACCGGTCCTCTCCGGTTCGAGCCATCCTCGGCCCACCCGGGCAGGCGGCCGCCGAGGTCCGACTCGTGGGTGTAGACGATCCGGGTCGTCCCCGCTCCGGCCTCCTCTTCGAACGAGAAGCCGCCGCGGACACGTGAGATCCGGACGATGCCCTTCGCTGGAGGCGGGAGCCGCTCCGTCGCGCCGTCCCAGAAGACGAGGAGTCTCCCTGCGTCCTCTTCGAGCGAGGGCGCGATCGCGTACTCGCGATTGGAGAAGGGCCACGGCGCGTCGACGAGGAGCCGGAACGCCAGCGGTGCCCCTGCGAGCCTCGCCGCGGCCTGGACGCGCGGCGCCCATCCGGGCCACTCCTCAATGCGTGCAACGCGCGCGGCGGCGGCGAGCGGCGGAGGGTTGACCCGCGTCGTCGCCCGGACGACTGGGGCGCCGCCCGGTCGCCGGTGGATCCGGATCCTCACGCCTTCGGTTTCGTGGAATTCCTCGAACGCCGTGTCGGGGAGGGCGCACGGGTGATCGGGCGGCGG